>JBKJLX010000056.1:0-14992 GCA_046596645.1 Polyangiaceae bacterium | reverse complement strand
GAGCGCCCAGGCCAGCGCCGCCGCGAGCGCGCGCGGCGGCGTCGCGCCGCCGTCGATCGCCCCGGCGACGCGCGACATGGCTCAGCTCGTCTTGACCGAGCGCCGCTTGGGGCCGGGAATCACGCCCTTGATGCCCGACCCGCTCTTCTTCGAGCCGCCGGTGGCGGAGACGCCCGTCCGCGCATCCTTCGCGGCGGCGGCCTCGGCGACGGGCTCGGCCGCGCGCGCGCTCTTGGCCGCGCCCGAGGCGTAGGCCGCGACGATCTCGAGGAAGGTGAGCACGCCGTGGCCGGTGCCGCCCTTGGAGTAGATGCCGTAGGCGCGGTGCGACATCGAAGGGCCAGCGATGTCGATGTGGACCCACGGCGCGTCACCCACGAACTCGCGCAGGAACAGCGCGGCCGAGATCGACCCGCCCCAGCGATCGCCGGGGACGTGCTTGAGGTCGGCCCAGTCGCTCTTGAGGCCCTCGCGCAGCTCCTCCACCAGGGGCATGTGCCACATGGCCTCGCCCGCGGCCTTCGCGGCGGCGCGCACCTGATCGACCAGCACGTCGCGGTTGGCGTAGAAGCCGGACACCGTCGGGCCGAGCGCGACGACGCAGGCGCCGGTGAGCGTCGCGTTGTCGAGCAGGAGGTCGGGCTGAAGCGCGCGCGCATAGGCGAGCACGTCGGCCAGGACCAGGCGGCCCTCGGCGTCGGTGTTGATGATCTCGACGAACTTCCCGTCGAGCGACCCGAAGATGTCCCCGGGCCGGTAGGCGTTGCCGTCGGGCATGTTCTCGGCGGAGCCGATGATGCCGTGCACCTCGACGTCGGGCTGGAGCACGGCGACGGCGGCCATCAGGGCCACAACGTTCGCGGCGCCGCCCATGTCGCCCTTCATCTCCTCCATCCCCTGCGCGGGCTTGATGCAGATGCCGCCGGTGTCGAAGGTGAGGCCCTTGCCGACGAAGACCAGCTTGGGCTTGCCGCGGCTGCCGCCCTTCCCGGAGGAAGACTGGGGCTGGTACGTCATGTGGATCAGGCGCGGCGGGCGGACGCTGCCCTGCCCGACAGCGAGGATCAGCTTCATCCCCCGCTTCTGGAGCTCCTTCTCGTCCATGACCAGGCACTTGAGGCCGTTGGCCTTGGAGACCTCCTGACAGACCCGGGCCATCGCCTCGGGGTGAAGCTCGTTGGGAGGCTCGTTGATGAGGTCACGGGCGATGCAGATCGCCTCCCCCACGCGGCGACCGACGTCGACCGCTTCCTTCCCCTCGCGGGTGACGCGGGCGGTCGTGGTCAGGGTCACGCGCTGAAGCTGGGACTTGGGGGCGCGCTCGCCGGTCAGGTACTTGCTGAAGCGGTAGCTGCCGAGGACCACACCCTCGGCCATCGCCCGGTCGGCGCCCGGGACACCGAAGGGGATCTCGACCACGAGCGACTCGGCCCGGTGGGCCTGGGCGAGGCGCGCCGCCTTGGCGGCCATGAGCCGGGCCGCAGCGTGACCGAAGGCAGCCACCCCCTCGGCGCCGACGGGGCCGAGCCCGACCAGCACCACCCGCGCGGGCTTGAGCGCGCCGTTGGTGACCAGCTCGAGCGTCTGGTCTTTCTTCCCCGTGAACTCGTCCCGGCGAAGAGTACGCCCGACGACCGGACCCAGGGCCTTGGTGAGCGTCCCCAGGGCGCCCGCCCTGGGCGAAGCGCCCTCCACCACGCCCACGACGACGACGTCGGCGGCGATGCTCAACGGGTCGGACGACGACAGCGAGATCGAAAGAGCCATGATTCTCCTGGGGGGGCGTCGCCTCTAACACGACGCCGCGCCGCCGTCAGACGCTCTTGTAGACGCCAATCACGTCCTCGAGGAGCTTGAGCCCCTCCGCACGCGGGCGCTGGAAGGCGTTGCGACCAAGGATCGATCCGAAGCCGCCGCCCTTCGCGATCTGACGCACCTCCTCCACCACCTCGCTCGCGCCCTTGGCCTCGCCGCCGGAGAAGATGACGACGCGCCGGCCGCCGAAGGTGCTGCGGACCACGAAGCGGACCCGGTCCTCCAGCGTGTCCAGCTTGATCGGGTTCTTCTCGAAGGCCTTCTTCGACTCCTCCTGCTCGATGTGCGCGGTGGGCGGCTTGACCTTCACCAGGTGCGCGCCGAGCTGGGCCGCGATGTGGGCCGCGTAGGCGCAGATGTCGACCGCCGTTTCGCCCTGCTTGGAGATGCCGGCCCCGCGCGGGTAGCTCCAGGTGACGACGACCAGTCCCTTGCGCTTCGCCTCCAGCGTGATCTCGCGGAGGTCCTCGTACATGCGGTTGCGGTTCCCGGAGCCGGGGTAGATCGTGTAGCCGACGCCGACGCAGCCGAGGCGCAGCGCGTCCTCCACGCTGCCGGTGATGGCGGAGATCGGCTGGTCCACCTTGGCCAGGGTGTCGCTGTTGTTGAGCTTGAGGATTAGGGGGACTTGGCCCGCGAACTTGGCGGCGCCCACCTCGAGCGCACCCAGCGGCGCGGCGTAGGCGTTGCAGCCGGCGTCGATCGCGAGCTGGTAGTGGTAATCGGGATCGTTTCCGTCGGCGTTGGGGCCGAAGGAGCGCAGCGGCCCGTGCTCGAAGCCCTGGTCGACGGGCAGGATCACCATCTTCCCGGTGCCGGCCAGCGCGCCGGTGTTGAGCAGGCGGACCAGGTTCGTCAGCGTTCCCGGGTTCTCCGACGAGTACCAGGACAGGATCTCTCGGACGCGGTCGGTGAGGGCCATGACGCTTCTCCAGTGGTCGCGCGGGCTGCGCGCGCGGGTGCCATGCAGCGCCGTCAGGTGCTGCATCGGTGACAGTGCGAGCGGGCGGAGACTATGCGGTGGATTCGCGAGCCGCAACGCCGCCCCGTGGTAACTCTCGGAGGATGAGCGAGCACAGGGTGAGCTGGGCGCCACCGGCGGTGGGAGAAGCGACGCCGGCCGGTCAGATTGGCATGACGCTCGAGACATACGTCATGGAAGGCATGATGGGCGTCCCCGAGGCGTCGGGCGTCTTCACCTCGCTGCTCAACCAGATCGGCTTCGCCGCCAAGCTCGTCACCTCCAAGGTGCGGCGCGCGGGCCTGGTCAACGTCCTCGGCTCCACCGGGCACACCAACGTCCAGGGGGAGACGGTAATGAAGCTGGACGAGGAGGCGAACACGACCCTCATCCAGGCACTGGCGCGGCGCGGCCACTGCGCCGCCGTCGCCAGCGAGGAGCTGGAGCAGATCGAGGTCCTCTCCGACGACCCGCGGGCGAAGTACGTCGTCCTCTTCGACCCGCTCGACGGCTCGTCGAACATCGACGTGAACATCTCGATCGGGACCATCTTCGGCGTGTTGCGGCGCACCACCGGTGGCCGGCCGACCGACGGCGACTTCCTCCGCCCGGGCCGCGAGCTGCTCGCCGCCGGGTACGTCATCTACGGCAGCTCCACCATGCTGGTGCTCTCCACCGGGCTGCACTCGGGCGTGCACGGCTTCACCTACGACCCGACCATCGGCGAGTTCCTCCTCTCGCACCCGCACATCCGCACGCCAGCGACGGGCACGACCTACTCGATCAACGAGGGCAACGCCGCGTACTGGACGCCCGAGGTGAAGAGGTGGAACGCCTGGGTGAAGGAGGTCGACAAGGCCGACGGCCGACCTTACGGCGGGCGCTACGTGGGCACGCTGGTGGCGGACGCGCACCGCACCCTGCTGCGCGGCGGAATCTTCGCCTACCCGGCGGACGCCAAGAGCCCAGGCGGCAAGCTGCGCCTCCTCTACGAGGCCAACCCCTTCGCCTTCTTGTTCGAGGCCGCCGGCGGCGCCGCCACCGACGGCACGCGGCGCATCCTCGACCTCGACCCCCAGAAGCTCCACCAGAGGACTGCGCTGGTGATCGGCTCGACGCGAGACGTGGAGACGTTCGCGCAGTTCGCGCGCGGCGAGCGCTGAGCTGCGCGCCGGCGCGCCGGCGCCGGCGAGCAAGGAGGTGACGGGTGGCGGATCCGACGGGGGGGCTGATCGCACTCGCGGTCCTGGGGCTGTACCCGGCGGCCGCCTTCATCGGCGTGATGTGGCACCGCGCGACCGAGGGTCGCCGCGTCGCCGCGGCCCGGCGCGACTGGGCGAAGTTCGCCGCGCGAAGCCACCTCACCGGCGGTGAGTCGCCGATCCCCGGGGGCGCGTGGCAGCTCTCGTTCAGCGGGCGCGTGCGCGGGCGCGCCATCACCGTCTCGGCCCAGACGTCGAACCCGACCCAGGGGTGGACGCACCTCCTGGCGCACCTGCACCCGCCCCTCGATCTGGGGGTCCACGCGACGCCCGAGGGGCCGCCGCTCCCCATCCCGGGGATGGTGAGCCCGCTGGAGCGCGTCACCCGTCGCGTCGCGATCGCCGCCGACGAACCGGCGCGCGCCGGGGCGCTGTTCGATCCCGAGCTCAACCTCCGGCTGAAGACCCTCCCCGACGGGTGGACGCTGACCGACGGCGGACTGCTGCAGAGCGTACCCACCTTCGTGACCGACCCGCGGTCGCTGGAGGGGTTGCTCGCGCAGCTGATCGACACATGCGACGCCATCGACCGCGGGCGCGCGCGGGTCGCGCCCCCCACCGCGCTGCTGGAGGATGCGGCGCATTGGCGGCGCTTCGCGGAGGCCCGCGGTCTCGACCTGATGTCGGCGCCGCTGGGCATGGCCGGCACCATCGAGGGCATCCCGGTCAGCGCGTTCGCGCGTCGTACCGACCGGCGGACCTACGGGCTCGGCGCCGAGGCGCGCTTTCGCGAGCCGCTGGGTGGAGCGCTGGGCCTGGTGCCGACGGCCGCCGGCGCGATGGCACCCTGGCTCGGGATCTCGCCCCGCGACCTGGGCGGCGAGGACTGGCTGCTCGACGACGCGGTGTTCGATCCGACCTTTCTCGTGCGTTCGCGGGAGCCGGCGCGCCTCGCACGCATCCTCGATCCCGAGATGCGCGGCCGGCTGCTGCGGTTGCACGAGCGCACGCCCCTGGTGCTGGACGACCTGGGCATCCGGGTCGCCGCCGAGCGGCTGCCGGCGCCCGCCGAGGTGCCGGCGCTGCTCCTCACGCTGGCGCGGCTGGCCGGCGAGATCGAGGAGAGCGTGCGGAGCGGCGGCTCACCCTACCGGTGAGCCGTCAGACGCCCTGCGCGTCCTTCCCCCAGATCACCTTGTGCAGGGGCATGTTCACCCGCACTGGGAGCGCGTCCTCCAGCACCCAGGCCACCAGAGCGCGCGGCGACAGGACGCCCCACACTGGCGACGCGAGGAGCGCGCAGCCGAGGGCGCCGAGCTGCCGCTCGGAGATGACCTGCCGCATCCACTCGTAGTCGGCGCGGTGGGCGAGGACGAACTTCACCTCGTCCCTCGGGGAAATGTGCGCGAGGTTAGACCAGCGGTTGCGGTGTGACTCGCCGGAGCCGGGCGCCTTGAGGTCCATGATCTTGTGCACGCGCGGATCGACGGCGGAGACGTCGGCCTCGCCGCTGGTCTCCACCAGGACGGTGCGGCCGGCGTCGCACAGCTCGCGAAGGAGGGGAATCGCAGCGGGCTGCAGCAGCGGCTCGCCGCCGGTGAGCTCGACCAGCGGCGTCCCCAGGGCGATCGCGCGCGCCCGCACCTCCTCGCGCCTCAGGCGCTGACCGCCCTTGAAGGCCTGCGGCGTGTCACACCAGGTGCATCGCAGGTTGCAGCCGGTCAGGCGCACGAAGGCGCAGGGCATCCCGGCGAACGTCGATTCGCCCTGGATGCTCGCGTAGATCTCGTGGACGACGAGAGTGTCCTCTTTCACGGCCGGATCGAGAGCGTTAGCGCCCGGCGGCGGCCGTGTCGAGCTGCACCGGACGGACGCCGGCGCTGGGCGTTTGGCCCGGCCCGACCGCGCGTGGTAGCGGCGGACATGCACAGGCGTTCGTTCCTCCGCACTGGCGCCTCGGCGCTGGCCGCGGGCCTCGGCCTGCTGGGCACCCGCGAGGCCGAGGCGCGGAGCGGTGGCGACGAGCGCGTGCGCGCCATCACGCCCGGCATCCACGGGCTGACCTTCGACCTGGCGCCGGCGCGGGCGCCCTACCCCCTCGCGGGTCGTCCCTGGACCGATCCCACGGTGCTGGTCTTCGTGCCGCGACACCTCCGGGTGGAGCGCGCTATCGACGTGGTGGTCTTCTTTCACGGCCACGGCACGACGGCGCGTGAGGCGATCGCGCGCCACCAGCTTCGCGAGCAGCTCGCGGAGAGCCGGCAGAACGCGGTGCTGGTGGTCCCTCAGGGGCCGGTCCACGCGGCCGAGGGCGACTTCGGGAAGCTCATGCGGCCGGGCGGCCTGGCGCGGCTCCTGGACGAGATCCGCGGGCTCCTCGCCGGGCGCCAGGCGAGCGCCGCCCTGGGCGCAGCGAGCTGCATCGACGTCGAGCGCATCGATCGCGTCATCGTGGCCGCGCACTCCGGCGGCTACCGACCGGGCGCGGCGGCCGTCGCGCACGGCGGCGTGGAGGTGCGGGAGGCCTGGCTCTTCGACGCGCTCTACGGCGAGGCGGACACGTACCGCGACTGGCTGCTCGCCGACCCCTCGCGCCGCAAGCTGGTGTCGTTCGCCATCGCCGGCGAGCCGCTGCGGGAGAGCCTGGCCCTGGCCGCGACGCTCCGCGCCCGCGGCGTGGACGTGCGCACCGAGTCGCCGCTCGTCCGCCTGTCGCGCGCCGACATGGTGCGCGCGCGGGCCATCGTCGCCCGCCCGGCCGCGACCCACGGCACCGCCACGTTCGAGGAGAGCGCGCTCCGTGACTGCCTGCTCGCGTCGTGCCTGCGCGGCCGCGGCACCGACGCGTTCTTCCGCGACGCCGATCGCCCGCGGCGCATCGCGCGCAGGGCGTAGCGCGCAGCCCGGGGCGTCCAGGCGGACCGGTCAGCGGTAGGGGCCGCCGGGGCGCACCGCGAGGTCGGCGAGGAGCCTGCGCAGCCGCGGCAGCACCCGCCGATCGGTGAGGAACAGGCTCCGCCCGGCGCCGAGCTGCAGCCAGCCGTCCTCGAGGTGCACCTGCTCGGGGTCGTGCTCGTCGAAGCGGAGCGACCACCGGGGGCGCTGGTAGCTGCGGGCGCAGACGCGCGCCGCGCTCACCAGGAAGCCGTCGTCGCCGCCTCCGAACACGGTGTCGTCGTAGAGGGCGATCAGCGGCTCGTCGTCGGGGAGGAGGCCGGCGTGCACGGCGCGCGCGGCGCGCTCCTTGGCGGCAGGGATCGACGGCGCGTAGTGGAGGCCCTCGAAGGCGGAGAGGCGCTCCTGCACCGCCATCGTCTCGGCTTCCAGCTGCGTTCCCTGCGCCGCTGGGCGCGCCGTCTCCGCGGCGACCAGGGCGGCGACCAGGACCATGGCGTCGGCGCCCTCGCGCCCCGACAGCCCGAGGCCGATTCCGCCCAGCGTCGCCTCTCCATCCGTCTCGACCAGGTCGGCGAGCACGACGGCCGCGGTGAAGAGCCACCCCGGGTCGTCGGTCGGCGACTTCCACAGGATGCGGCGGGCGGTGACCGCCAGGTGGTCGGCCGCCGAGCCCCACACGCTGGCGTCCACCACCACGAGGAGCGGCTCGTCCGTCGGCAGGGCGACGCCGTGCACGCCGCGGACGGTAGCCTCGTGCCCGCGAGGGATGTGGGGGGCGAAGGAGGTGGTCGCCGCGAGCACCGAGCCATCGAGCGCCTCCCGCGCCGCGTCGGCGATGAACACATCGCGATCGTTCACGCGAGCTCGACGTGACCCGCGACGATCGGCGCCAGCCCGCCCTCGTCCTCGAGGAGCAGGCGGCCCTGGTCATCGATGCCGCGAGCGATGCCGGAGCGACCCTCGACCCGGACCGGCCGGCCCAGCAGCGCGTCGCGCGCACGCAGCGATGGGAGGAAAGGCGCGATGCCCTCGACGCCGAACGTCACCGACGCGGCGGCGACGCGGGCGACCAGCGCCGCGGCGAGTACGGTGCGATCGCGGTCGACGGCGCCCAGCAGCGCGAGCGAGGTCGCTACCTGCGCCAGCTCCGGCGGGAACGAGGCCGCATGGACGTCGACGCCGATGCCGACGACCAGGCTCTTCATCCGCCCGTCCTGCACCGAGGCCTCGAGCAGCACGCCGGCGATCTTGAGGCCGTCGACCTGCACGTCGTTGGGCCACTTCACCCCCGCGCGCGTGGCGCCCAGCCGGTGGTCGATCTCCTCGGCGACCGCGAGCCCGACCACCAGCGCGAACGGCGCCGACGCCGCGGGCGCCCACCCGGGCCGAATGAGAAAGGAGAGGTGCAGGTTCTCGCCGGGCGGCGAGTGCCACGCGCGCCCGCCGCGCCCGCGCCCGGCGGTCTGCGCCTCGGCGACGAAGGTCGAGAGGGGCGGTGCACCCGCCGCCGCGGCCGCGCGCGCGTCGTCGTTGGTCGAGCGCGTGGTCGCCGCCACCACCACCTCGCCCTCGAAGCCAGGCAGTCCGGCGCGGAGCGCGCCCCGCAGCAACTCCGCATCGAGGTCGGAGGCTGGGCGGCGATCGCCCGCTGCATCGGCCGTCAAAGCTCGAAGTCCAGGGAGATGTCGGCGGAAGGCGCGGAGTGGGTGAGCGCGCCGACGCTGATCAGATCGACGCCGGTCGCTGCGAGCTCGGCGACGCGTTCCAGGGTGATGCCACCCGACGCCTCGAGGAGCGGTCGCGGCGTCCGCTTCGAGGCGCGCTGCACCGCCTCCCGCGTGTTCGCGGTGTCGAAGTTGTCGAGGAGGACGATGTCCGCCCCCGCGGCCAGCGCCTCCTCCAGCTGCTCCAGCGACGCCACCTCGACCTCGATCCTGCTGGTGTGGGGCGCGCGCTCGCGCGCCCGCCGCACCGCCGTCGCCACGCCACCGGCGGCGACCAGGTGGTTGTCCTTGATGAGGATGGCGCTGCCCAGGGTGTCCCGGTGGTTGTGGGCGCCGCCGCAGCGTACGGCGTAGCGCTCGAGCAGGCGGAGTCCCGGGGTGGTCTTGCGGGTGTCGGTGATGCGGGTGGTCGACCCCGCCGGCAGGGCGCGAACGTAGCGGCGGGCCAAGGTCGCGGTGCCGCTCATGCGCTGGGTGATGTTGAGCGCGGTGCGCTCGGCCATGAGCAGCGCGCGCGCGTTCCCCTCCACCCGCCAGATGGGCTTCCTGTCGGAAGCGTCCTCGCCGTCCTCCACCAGGCGCTCGAAGCGAGCGCTGGGGTCGAGCATCTCGAACGCCCGCTGGAAGACGTCCCCGCCGCACACCACGAGCGGGGACTTCGCCAGGGCGACGGCGAGCGCGCGGGCGCCGGGCTCGATGCAGGCCTCCGCCGTCAGGTCACCGCCGCCGAGGTCCTCGGCCAGGGTTCGCTCGACGACGGCGTCCACCAGGGGTCGGGGCAACATGGGAAGGACGTAGCTCCGCCGCCCCGCTCTGGAAAGCCTGGAGCCCCTTGACATGGGTCCTTTGTTTCTTCGTTTCGGCACCTGACAGTGCCGAAAATCGGCGCCGGCGACCGATCCGCCCGTGAAGGGCTTGGCGGCACCCCCCGGGTGCGGCAGATTCGCGGGAGGCCTCCGCAAAATTCCTGGGCCGCCGATCGCACGTTTCGCGCGCTCGGCCGTCTACCGCTCCGTGGACCTCTTGCAGATGCAGGGCGCGAAGCACCGGAACCAGGGCGGTCACGGCTCCCCCCAATCCCCCATGCGCCCCCAGGTCGGTCAGCTCGTCAACAACAAGTACCGGCTGCTCCGGCTGATCGGTGACGGCGGCATGGGGAGCGTCTTCGAGGCGCGGCACGAGGTGCTCGGCACCTCGGTCGCCCTCAAGTTCCTCCACGCCGAGCTCACCCGGCGCGCGGGTCTGGTGCAGCGCTTCCTCCAGGAGGCGCGCGTCGTCGCGCGCATCCAGAGCCCGCACGTCGTCCGCGTGAGCGACGTCGATCAGACGCCCGAAGGCAACGCCTTCATCGTCATGGAGTTCATCGAGGGCAAGAGCCTGCAGGCCGTCTACGAGGACCTGTACCGCGCCGGCAAGCGCCTCTCCTTCGCCGACGCGATGGACTACGCGCTGCAGATGCTGGACGGCCTCGAGGTCGCCCACGCGTCCGGCATCGTCCACCGCGATCTGAAGCCCGACAACGTGATGATCACGCGCGGCGCCAAGGGCGCATCGCTGCTCAAGGTCCTCGACTTCGGCATCGCGAAGCTGAAGGTCGAGGGCGAGCACATGAAGGGGCTCACCCGCCCCGGCGTCGTCATGGGAACGCCCGAGTACATGGCTCCCGAGCAGGCGTTCTCGGCCGACCAGGTCGACGCGCGCGCCGACATCTTCGCCTTCGGCGTCATGTTCTTCGAGATGCTCGCGGGCCGCCGGCCGGTCGGCGGCGACGAGCCGCACCAGATCGCCGCCCAGTACCTGGCCGGCGAGGTGGCGAAGCTGACCGACCTCGCGCCGCAGGTGCCGCCAGGCCTGGCCGAGGTCGTCCACAAGGCCATGGCGGCGCAGGCGAAGGACCGCTGGTCCTCGGTCGTCGAGCTCCGCCAGGCCATCGAGCCCTTCGCCGACGGCGCGCGCGGCGCCGCGGGCCTGTCGACCAAGCCGTCGAACCGGCCCGCCGCCGGCTCGGCGGCCGCGCCGGTCGCCGCGTCCCCGATCAAGTCGGACGGGGAGCCCAACCCCTCTGCGGCGGCGCAGGTGATGGCCTCGGTCGGCGCGGTCGCCGCGGCGTCCTCGGCCCTGGGATCGTTGGAGCGCGCAGCGTCGGACGTCGACGGCGGCGCGACGGAGAAGGTCGACGGCCTGCCCGAGATGATGCTCGCGCACGGCGGCACCGCGGAGGGCCTCGGGCCGTCGCGGCCGGGGCCTGCGCCGTCGGGCCCCCTTCCCCCGATCGTCGCGCCCTCGCCGGCCGGTCCCAGCCCCCTGCAGAACAGCTCGGTCGCGGTCAGCCCGGTGCAGCACAGCCCGGTGCAGCACAGCCCGGTGCAGGCGAGCCCCTCGCCGAACGTCACCCCCACCCACGCGTCCTCGCCCGCCATCACCCCGGTGCCCCAGGGCCAGGGCTGGGGCGGCACCGAGGCGGCGGAGTACGATCCGCTTCGCCCCGGCGCCGGCTTCCACGGCGCCAACGGGTACACCGCGACCGAGGGCTTCTCGCCACTGGTCGATGTGCGCCCCGGCGGCACCGACGTGGGCGCGCCGAGGGTCGGCGGCACGGCCATCGATCCCGGCGCGCCGGCGTTCCACGGCACCGCCCCGATGACGCCGGCGGGCCTGGTGTTCTCCGCGCCTCCCGCCATCCGCAGGAAGAAGAGCGGCGGCCTCGGGTGGATGCTGTTCCTGGCCACGACGGTGACCGGCGCCGTCCTCGGCGGCGTCTTCCTGTGGGACCAGCTCGACCTCGGCAGTGACCCCAAGCCGAAGACGACGCAGCCGGGGCGGACCGTCGCGCCGCAGCTGACCACGCCGCCGGCGCCCGCGACCACCACGCCGCCGGCCCCCGCCACGACGCCGACCACGCCGCCGGCCCCGCCGCCGACCACCCCGCCGGCGCCGCCGCCGACCCAGCCGCGGCCCCAGCCCACCCAGCCCAGGCCTCAGCCGTCGCAGCAGCCTGCGCCGCAGCCGAGCCCCTCGCCGAGCCCGACGTTCCAGTGGCCCGCGCCCACGCTGCCGTCGAGCTTGCCTGGGCTCATCCCGATCACCCCGCCGCCGTCGCAGCCCGACCCCCCGCAGCCCCAGCCGCAGCCCCAGCAGCCGGATCGCCCGCAGCCGCAGCCGCAGCCCTCTTCGACCCGCCCGAAGCTCCCTCGACCGAGGATCCCGGGCCGGGGCACCAACACCCAGGCGCCGACCGACAGCGGCAGCGAGCACGCGCCCGCCGGCACCAAGCCCGCACCCCAGCCGTCCACCAGCTCCTCGTCGCGCCCCAAGATCGTGGTCGTGCGTAAAAGTCCGCTGAAGAAGTGACGATCGACGGCCGCATGCCGCGGCCAGCCGTGGTTGCTCAACCGATCGTCCGCTCGTACCCTCTCGGCGAGGTGCGGAGGTCCACGTGAATCCAGGACAAGGTGGACCGCCGCCCGGGTGGCCCGAGCCTCCGCCGGCGGGCGCCAGCGGGTCGTTCGGCCCTGGAAACACCGCGCCCGGCGACGGGTTCGGGGCCCCGGTGGCGCGCATTGTGGGCACCGAGCCGAGCGCGCCTGTCGAGGCCCCGTTCGACCCGGCCAACCCCCTGGGCTTCAAGGATTTCAACCCGTCGCATCTCGGTTCGCCCTTCGGTCAGCCGCCCGCCCCCCCGGCGACCACGCTGAACGACGCCGACCCCGGCCCGCCGCCCCAGGGGCTGGATCTGGCGGGCAGGGGTGGGCCCATCGCCGCTGCACCGTTCGTCGGGGGTGGGATCCCGGCGGCGCCGGTGCGCGCCGCGCCGCGCCGCTCGGTCGCCGCGATGATCGTCGGCGTCACGGGCATCCTGGTCGCGCTGGCCGGCGTGGCGACGTTCGTCGTCATCCGCAGCAACGCCGAGGAGGAGGAGGAGGAGGAGCCGGAGGTCGCGTCGATCGCGCTGCCCCCCGAGCCGACGCCGGTCCCCAGCGCGCCGCCGCCCGAGCCTGCAGCGACGGAGCCGCCGCCGGAGCCGCCGCCGCCGCCAGCGACGACCCCGCCCCCGCGCAACACCGCGAGACCGCCGGCGACCACCCCGCCACCAAGCGCGCAGCCGCCCGGAAGCACCAGGCCGCCTGGGAGCGCGAGGCCGCCTGGGAGCGCGAGGCCGCCGGGAAGCGCCAGGCCGCCCGGGAGCGCGAGGCCGCCGGGGAGCGCCAGGCCGCCGGGGAGCGTCAGGCCGGGCGGCGAGAGGCCCCAGATCGAGCGCCCCAAGCTGAAGCCGGGCGGGATCAAGCCGCGTCCTTCGAGCAGCGGCGACGAGAAGCCCAAGCGACCCAAGATCGTCGTCCCGCGATGAGCGTCGAGACCAGCGAGACGCGACCACGCGCTGACCCCGCCTCCTGGGCGTCGGTGACGTCGGCCCTCGCCGACCCGGCCGGGAGCATCGAGGAGGCGGCGCTGGTCCTCGCGCGCGACGCGTACCCCGGACTCGACGTCGCGCATTACCTCGCCCAGCTCGACGAGCTCGCTGCCCCGCTGGCGCCACGCATCGAGACGCTGCGCGGAGGGCGCGGCGCCGCGGCGCCCGCGGTCGCTGCGCTCCTCGGAGAGCACCTGTTCAAGCGGGTCGGCTTCCACGGCAACGACGGCGCCTACTACGATCCGCGCAACAGCT
This sequence comes from Polyangiaceae bacterium, assembly GCA_046596645.1. Classification (GTDB taxonomy): domain Bacteria; phylum Myxococcota_A; class Polyangia; order Polyangiales; family Polyangiaceae; genus JBKJLX01. The sequence continues at coordinate 1,726 of JBKJLX010000056.1, read as the reverse complement.
ACCTCAACGACGTCCTCGACTCGCGCGCCGGCATCCCCATCTCGCTGGCGGTGGTGGTCCTGGCGGTGGCACGGCGCTGCGGCGTCCCCGCCGAGGGGATCGGCTTCCCCGGGCACTTCCTGGTGCGCCTGGGCGGACCGGTGGCGATGGGCCGAGGGCCCGACGAGATCGCGGGAGGTTGCTACGTCGACCCGTTCCGCGGGGTGCGTGTCCTCGACCGACCCGCGCTCGAGCGGCTGCTGGTGCGCGTCGCCGGACCGGGCTCGACCCTCTCCCCCGAGCACCTCGGCATCGCCGACCGCCGGGCGATGATCGTGAGGATGCTCACCAACCTCCGCGGCATCTTCGCCGGCGGCGGCCACCACGCGCAGGCGATGCTGGCCTGCGACCGCCTTGTCGATCTCGGCGCCGGCCTCTCGGCGCGGCGCGATCGCGGGCTCCACGCCCTCGCGCTGGGTGCGCACGAGGTCGCGCGCGTCGATCTAGAGACCTACCTCGCCGCGCGTCCTCGGGCCTCCGACCACGCGAAGGTGAGGGACGCGCTCGGCAAGGCGAACGCCGGCGGCACCCTGCACTGACGTCCAGAAGCCGTTCACGCAGGAGGAGCTGGCGCGCGCCATCGACCAGGCGATGGCTGCGTGCGAGCCCGCAGCCGTACTCACTCGTAGCGGACGAACACCGACTCCGGCTTGGTGAAGACCACGCTCTGGTTGGCGGCGGTCGTGATGTCGCCGGTGAGGGCGACGATCCCGTCCCAGCGCAGCACCTGGTCGTTGCTCTTCTCGGCGACGTAAAGGTGGCCGTTGGCGACGTCGATCGCCACCGGGTTGCCCAGGGCGGTGGCGGAGCCGAAGATGCGCGCCCGCACGTTCACCAGGCCGGTCGCAGTGGACGCCGCGGCGATGGTGAAGACCTGCCCGTCGGTGGGGACGGCGGCATCGCCGACGTCGCTGAGGGCCAGGGTGTCGCTGTCGGCCAGGTAGGAGACGCCGTGGAGGTTGATCGCGATGTCGACGCCCCCCGCCGCCGGCGTGAAGGTGCGCGCGGGCGCGCCCTCGCCGAGCTCGGAGAAGGCGTCGAACACCAACACGGTGCCGTCGGTGCAGGCCACGTAAAGTCGATCGCCGTCGGCGTCGTAGTCGATGTCCCAGGGAGCGCGGTCGGCGCCGAGGTCCTCGAAGAGCGCCACCGGGGCGGTGTTTCCGACGGCATCGGCCGCGAACACCTTGATGTCGCGCGCGCCGGCGCCGGAGTCGGCGACGAGGAGGTAGCTCACGCCCAGGAGGTCGACGAGCTGGAGGCCCTTGGGGCCCACCAGGCCGGTGAGCTGCCCCTGGATGCGACGCGACCCGCCGCCCAGCGGCGTGCCGGTGACCGCAGTGGCCAGGTCGTCCACCACCAGGATGGCGCCGGCGCCGGCTTCCACGTCGAGCGACGCGAAGGCGGTCCCGTCGGGCGCCACGATCGCCGACTGGATGCTCTGCAGGAAGCCGATGTTCCCGAGCGTGGCCGCGACGACGAAGGTGGTGCCGTCGAGGCGGACGATCGCGTCGGCGTCGCGCGCGGCGGGGTTGCTCACCGCGACCAGCTGCGGGAGCAGCGCGGTGCCTCGGGCGACCACCGACTCCGGCTTGGTGACCGTTGCCGCGCTGCCGGCGGCGGTGTTCTGCGTGCCCAGGGTGGCGGCGTTGATCATCGAGTAGCGCAGGATGCGGTCGTTCGACTT
>JBKJLX010000333.1:0-10494 GCA_046596645.1 Polyangiaceae bacterium | reverse complement strand
CGGCGGCGGCGGCGGCGGGGGCGGCGCCGCCAGGTCCACCTTGAACATGTCGAATTTGCATTGGCGAGGGCTCGTCGCGCCGACCTGGCAGATCGCGAGGATGTAGACCCCGCCCGGGTTGTCGGTGTCGTCGAACGGGAACAGCTGGATGATCGGCTTTCCGTTCGGGCTCTCGCCATCCACGTGCGTCCCCAGGTTCTGGAGCGTCTTGTTCGTCACGCGGAAGGTCCGGTCGGCGATGGCGTCGCCCGAGCCCTCATCGCCTTCGCCGCCGGCGGTGGTGTCGCTCAGGTTGCCGTCGGCCCCCTGGACGAAGCCTCCGTTCTGGGAGCCGGGCGTGAGCACGGTGAAGTAGTAGTCGCCGTTCGAGAGCCCTGCGGCGAGCGGGCCCCCGTTGACGTAGACGTCTGGCTTGCTGCGATAGAGATTGCAGTCGATGCCGTTTCCATTGCCGTGGAGACAGCCTTCGGCGTCGTCGAAGGTCGTGAACGCAGCACCGGCGACGACGCCGTCGGTGCTGCGGTTCACGTCATCCTTCTCGGGTTCGGCGGTGGCGCACCCGAGCCCGAGGGCCGTGGTGCCGAACAGAGTGGCGATGATGATGAGATGGTCGCGGGTCATGTGGGCCTCCCGCGCAGGACCAGTACAAGCGCGGGGCCAGTCCCGGACGTGATGTCGATCGACGACTTGCGTGTACCGACGTTCGGCATCGACGCCACGTGTGTGCGGCGCCCCGCGCGGCGGTCACTGCGAGCTGCCGAGAGCGCGCACGCGATGCTCCACCTGCAACGCGCGCGGATAGAGGATGTCGTTCTCGTAGCCGATGTGCCGGATGAGCTCGATGCGGAGCTCGCGCAGCGCCAGCTCGACCTTGCGCCACTGCCGAGGGTCGTCCGATTTGCACTCCGCCTCCAGCGCCCGGAGCTCGGTCGCGACGCGGTCCTCGCTCGCCGCGCGCTCCAGCGCGAGCCCGAGCGGGCTCACGCCATCGAACGCGGCGAGGGGGAGGTAGCCCATCCGCCGGTCGGCCTCGTCGACCGCGCGCAGATAGGGGAAGACCGTCCGCTCCTCGATGGCCATGTGGTTCACCAGGTCGAGGCGGAGCGACACGAAGGAGCACTGTCGTCGCACGGCGCCGTCACCCCGCACGGTGGAGGTCACGCGCGAGAGCGCATCCTGCGTGCGGCTGAGCTGCACCCTGCAGTTGACGTGAAACGAGAGCCTCACGTGCGCCACCATCTGCGTCAGCGTCCACGGCGCGTTGGTCGGGTTCTCGAGCTCGGGGGGCATCTTTCTGTTCCTTTCCTGGACCTGCCGCTCAGCGGAACGTGACGACCGTGGGGACGTCGCGGAGCCCGAGCGCCGAGAGGACGTGCACCACGTCGGAGGCGTGGCGCGAGGTCGCCATCGCCTCCACCCTGTCGGTCTGCACCCCGCGCGAGGAGCGCGCGTGCTTCCCCGGCTCGCACTTCGTCTCGTCGATCTCCATGGTCACCCCTCCCGGTTTTCGGCAGCTTCGCGACTGCAACGGTCGAGCCGCGATCGACGATGTCGACGAACGAGCCTGCGGGGCGTTCCGGACGCGCACCCCCTGCGCCACGCTCCTGTGGACAACGCTGCGCGCTGGTCCGCGGTGCTGGGGGACCATCCGCGCGGCCTCGTGAAGGACCGAGCGCACGCGGTGCGTCCCCAGCGCAAGGTGTTCGCCCTGTGGAGAGCTGTCGCGGCGAGGTCCGCGTGACGCCCCGACGCATCTGCGCTCTGGTTCGCCGACGTGAAGAGCGGAGTCGGCAGCGCCTCGGGCGTCCTCGAGCAGGCGATCGCGATCCTGAACGGAGCGGTCGGCGACTACCTGGTGCGCCGCGGGAACGGTCTCGCGATCGAGATGGGGATCTTCCAGGGAGGGGAGGCCATCCCGCTGGAGCGAGCGGCGCTCGAGCGGGCCTACCCGGCGGCGTCGGAGCGGCTGGTGGTCCTGGTCCACGGCCTCATGTGCAACGAGGCGGTGTGGACGATGCCCGACGGCACCGACTACGGCTCGAGGATGTCAGCCGACCTCGGGATGTCGTCGGTGTACGTCCGCTACAACACCGGCCGCGCCATCCCCGACAGCGGCGTCGCGCTCGCCTCCCTGCTGGACGCGCTGGTCGCCGCGTGGCCGGTCCCGGTCCGCGAGCTCTTGGCCATCGGCTACAGCATGGGCGGGCTGGTGGTCCGCGCCGCGACCCACGTCGCCGGGCTGGGCGGCGCGTCCTTCCTCCCGCTGGTGAAGCGGGCGTTCTACGTCGGCACCCCGCACCAGGGGGCGCCCCTCGAGCGCGCCGGTCGCGTCGCGACGCGCGTCCTCCGCGCGATCGACGACCCCTACGCCCAGCTCTTCGCCGACCTGGCCGCGCTGCGCAGCGACGGCGTGCAGGACCTCGGCGACGCCGATCTGCGCCACGAGGATCGCGCCCGACGTTCGCACGGCATCTCGCTCCGCGACCCGCGCCACCCGGTGCCGCTGCTCGCCGGGATCGAGCACCACCTGGTCGCCGGCTCGCTCTCCAGTGACCCGCGGTTGGCCCTGCTCTTCGGCGACGCCATGGTGCCCATCCCCAGCGGCACCGACGGCGCCTGCGTCGACGCCGTCGCGTTGACCACGCCGCCGGCGCACGTCGCCTACCTGCCCGGGATCGATCACGTCACGCTCGCCCATCACCCGCTGGTTTACGAACGGCTGAGGCGCTGGTGCGAGGAAGCGAAGGACGCGACATGAAGAAGCTTCGAGGTCTCGCGCACCTGCTGATCGACGCGGTGGACGGCGGCTCCCGTGCGGTGGAGAGGATCCAGAAGGCCACGGTGAAGCGGGCGGTCGACGTGCTCGGTGCGATCCCGGTCCTGGGCCCGACCGTCGCAGTGCCCGCCCACGCGGTGAGCGTGATCCACGACGCGTGCGTCGGTCTGACCCACGTGTCCATCCGCAGCGTGGCCCGCGCCGTCGGCGCCGGGGTCGACGTCGCCCTGGGCGTGCTGGAGGAGCGATCGGCGACCGGGGAGGTCGCTGGGCCGCCGCAGGAGGCGGAGCACGGTGCTACGGTGCCCGGCTCGGAGCCCTGATGACCAGCACGCCGCGCCGCCTTCCGCCGAAGAAGGACGTCATGATCGAGCTGCTCGCGAAGAGCGGCGTCTTCCTCCACATCGATCCGCGCCGCGATGGCGTGTCGGTGCCGATCCAGTTCCGGAAGCAGGCCGAGCTGGTTCTGCAGGTCGGCCTCAACATGGCCGTGCCCGTGCGCGACCTCGAGGTCGACGACGACGGCGTCACCTGCACGCTCAGCTTCAACCGCAGCCCCTTCTGGTGCCGGATGCCCTGGCCGGCCGTCTTCGCCATCGTGAGCGACGAGGACCGGCGCGGCGTCGTGTGGCCGGAGGACGTACCGCCGGAGAGCAAGCTGTCGAACGCGCAGCCCCCCGCGCCCAGGCGCCCGAAGCTGCGCGCGGTGACCGCGGCCGACGACCTGCCGCCGCCTGACTCCGCACCGCGGGCCGAGGTCAGCGGCGAGGGCACCTGCTCGGTGTGCAGCACCCGCTGGGTGGAGGATCAGGACGCGTGCCCGATCTGCGGCGCAGCCCGGGCGGACGCGTTCCGTCCCGCCGGCGCCCCCGGCGCGGCGGAGGAGCCCGCCGAAACCACCGTTGCCGCCTCGGGTGAAGCTGCACCCGCGGCGCCGCCCACCGGGCCGGGCGCCGTGCCAAACCGACCGGCCAGCACGCCCCCCCCGCCCCCACAAGGCCCTCCCGCCGAGACGCCTGGAGAGAAGCCGAAGCGTCAGCTGCCGCCGTACTTACGCATCGTGAAGTGAAACCCACGGGGCCACATCGGCCCCGCGGAGGCGCATCGGGACGAACCATCTCCCGGCGGGGAATGGCCGGGGATCAGTGCGGCGCACGCGCGGCGGCATCGAGGCTCGGCAGCCTTGGGGCACACCGCTGCCGCTCACCGCGCAGCAGCCCTCGTCGGATCAAGCTCCGGCCGGACCTCCGGCTCGCAGGTCACCGAGAGTCTGGGACACGCATCCTCGCCCTTGGCGCAGATGCCGCAATCGGCGTCGCAGCACACGGTGCCCAGGTCGCAGATCGTGTCGCCGCAGCGCTCGCCGAACTGCGGGTCGGCGCCGCACAGCTGCATCGTACAGGTGCCGCCGATCGGCGCGCAGATGCCGCAGCTCTCGTTGCAGCAGAACTCGCCCACGCCGCAGTGGCCGTCACCACAGGGCAGGAGCTCGAGCGGGTTGCAGGGCACCGCCGGGCAGGCGTCCTCATCGGCCGCGCAGATGCCGCAGGACTCGCTGCAGCAGACCTGGCCTGGCGCGCACACCGCATCGCCACAGGCCTCGCCCAGCTCCGGCTCGACGTCGCAGAGCTGGAGGGTGCAGCTGCCTCCGACGATCGGCGCGCAGATGCCGCAGCTCTCGTTGCAGCAGAACTCGTCCCCCTCGCACATCGCGTCGCCACAAGGCGTGAGCGCCGCGAGCTCCGCGCTGGCCTCGCGCTCCTCGGCCCGGGTCGACGGCTCGGAGTCGCCGCCCTCCGCCATGCAGCCGCCCACCAGACAACCGCCGGCGATGGCGGCCGCGATCGAGAGCATCACCAGGTTCGATTGACGCTTCATGGTCGTCTCCTGTCCAACACTGAAGCAATCGGTGCGCCGCCATCCGAGCGCTGAGAGTGCGCGGGGCTGTCGAGCCGTTCCGCCAGTTCGACTGCGTTCAGGGAGGCCGCGCCCGCGCGGGGGAGTTGTCCACACACACCCGATCGGCCCAGTGGGCGCATGCGCTCGGATCGATGCAGCCATCGGGTGGAGGCACGCGGCCTCGCAGGTGGGCGACGCGATCACCATCGCAGCCACGGCACTTCGAGGATGAGATTGAGGCACATGGTCGACGCGGCGGGGCGCCACACCGGAGCGGATGCGCCACGGTCCGCCTGTGTGCCTCGTCGGCGTGACGCTACGAATCGAGCCTCGACGCAGGGCGGCAAGCGGGAATGCTTCGTGCAGTCGCTACCTTGACCCGATGGCCACCTCCTGTTCGAGCAAGAGGGCTGTTGCCCCCAAGCGGGACCGCTGGTGACGCACCTCGCCGGCTATCTCGCCTCGGCGATCCTCTTCGCCACGCTGGCCACGCAGATCCACAAGCAGTGGTCACGCGGCACGACCAAGGGCGTCTCGCGCTGGCTGTTCATCGGTCAGCTCGCGGCATCGATCGGGTTCACCGTCGAGAGCGCCGTCATCGGCAGCGTGCTCTTCGTGGTGGTGAACTCGGTGCTCGCCGTGTCGGCGCTCGTCGGCATGTCGCTCTGGTTCGTCCAGCACCGGGCGGAGCGCCGTCGCGGCGACCAGGGCGGCGCCGCAGACCGCCGAGAAGACTCCGACCCCCAGGGGGGTCTGACCACAGAGGTGAGAGCATGACGCAGTCGACGAACGGCCATGGATCGGGCGCGACGACGTCGCCGTGGATGGATGTTCAGGTCCCGGTGCGCAGCGTCGACGACGCGGCGGCGCCGGCCGACGCGATCATCGTCGGCGCCGGCATCGCCGGCCTGAGCGCCGCTTACTTCCTCGCGCGCGAGGGCCGGCGGGTCGTCGTGCTCGACGACGGCCCAGTCGGCGGGGGTGAGACCAGCCGCACCACCGCACACCTGGCGAGCTACCTCGACGATCGCTTCACCGTGCTGGAGCGGCTGCACGGCGCGGATGGCGCGCGCCTCGCCGCGGAGAGCCACGCCGCCGCCATCGATCGCATCGAGGCCGTCTGCGGGGACGAGAGCATCGACTGCGACTTCCGTCGCGTCGACGGGTTCCTGTTCAACGGCAGCGGGACGACCGATGAGATGCCGTCCCTGCAGGCGGCCCGGCAGGAACAGTATCTTCAGGAGGAGCTGGGGGCTGCCATCCGCGCCGGCCTGCTCGACGCGGAGATGGTGCCGCGCGCGCCCATTCCCAACTTCGACAGCGGCCCGGCGCTGCGCTTCCCTCGCCAGGCGCAGTTCCATCCGATGAAGTACCTGAAGGGGCTCGCCTCCGCGATCGAGCGCCTCGGCGGTCGCATCCTGGTGGGGGTGCACGCCGCCGAGATCGAGGGCGGCGGGCGGCCGCGCGTCACCACCTCGACCGGGGCGGTGCTCGAGGCCGGCGCGGTGGTGGTGGCGACCAACGCCGCGGTGAACAGCCGCTTCTCGATCCCGCTGCGCCAGGCCGCGTACCGCAGCTACGTGGTCGCCCTGGTGGTCCCGCGCGACGTGACGCCGGTCGCGCTCTACTGGGACACCAGCGAGCCCTACCACTACGCGCGGCTGCTCGCGGGCAGCGGCAACATGACCACCGACCTGCTGATCGTCGGCGGTGAGGATCACAAGACCGGCCAGGCGGACGACTCCGACGTGCGCTTTCAGCGCCTGGAGGCGTGGGCGCGCGAGCGCTTCCCCGGCATCGCCGCGGTCGCCGCGCGCTGGTCGGGACAGATCATGGAACCGGTCGACGGGCTGGCATTCATCGGCAAGGCACCCGGCGACGAGAACGTCTACGTCGTCACCGGCGACTCGGGTCACGGCATGACCCACGGCACCCTGGGCGGGATGCTGCTCGCCGATCTCATCGTCGGCCGCGACAACCCATGGGCCTCGATCTACGACCCCGCGCGCGCCACCCTCCGCTCGGCGAAGGAGATCATCAAGGAGGGCGTCAACGTCGCCCTTCAGTACGGCGACTGGATGAAGCCGGGCGACGTGTCGTCGGCGGACGAGATCGCGAGCGGTCAGGGCGCCGTCATCCGCCGCGGCGTGCACCTGGTCGCGGTGTTCCGCGACCAGGGCGGCACGTGCCACGAGCGCTCCGCAGTGTGCCCGCACCTCGGCGGCATCGTGTCGTGGAACACCGGCGAGAACAGCTGGGACTGCCCCTGCCACGGTTCGCGGTTCGACGCGTTCGGCAAGGTGCTGAACGGCCCGGCCAACGCCGACCTGGCGCCCGTCGGCGACGGCGTGACCGTCGAGGCTCCGCGCGCACCTCCCCGACCCGGTGACTCACCGCCATCGTCCCGGAATATTTGAAGGCGAACGGCTCATCTGCCGCGCGATCGGGCCTGGGCAGCTCGGCCAGCCGGACTAGCCCGCCGCGGCGCTCTGGGCGCTCGGACTCGCGGCCACGGTGTCGCCCTCGCCCCAGCTTTCGACGATGCCCTTGAGATGCTGCAGGGCGCGGGCGCAGTACAGGCCGTCCTCGATGCGCTCGTCGAACGTGTAGCGGACGGTGCATACCTTGCGGCGCTCGCCCCCTCGCGACTCTTCCCGCACCCGCCCCACCGCTGCGAAGATGGGGCAGTTCCCCCACTCGTAGAGGTGGTGGTAGACGGCATCGAGCCCCACCGAGCCGAGGTTGGCGACGAAGAGGCTCGCGTAGAGCGGGTCGTGACCGATGATCGACTTCGGCAGCATGTTCCTGGCGTCCAGCCAGCCAGCCAGCGACACGAACTGCTTCACCGCGAACGGCGGCAGCTTCAGGAAGAGGCGCATCTCCTTGTCGCTGGAGCTGAGCTCGGCGCTTCGCCCTTCGCGCACCCCGCCGTGCAGCTGGTTCAGGTGCTCCTCGAAGGACCCGCCGGGGTCGAAGTCGCGCTTGACCACCACCATCGGCGCGTCGTCGCTCATCGACTTCTTGGCGCTGAAGGCGATCTCGATCTTCCTCCGCTGGTAGAGGTTCACTCCGGCCGTGAAGCGGTTGAGCCGCGGTCGCTCGGCCAGCGTGCGCACCGCGGCGTGCACGTAGGCGTGGAACACCGTCAGCTTGGGCCCGCCGGCGGCGGTCTTCCTGGCGAAGGCCTCCAGCACCCGGGTCACGTCGAGCTCCTGCTCGAAGTAGACGATGGCCTGCTGCCGCAGCGGCATGATGTACGGCATGATCGCGCGCGTCGGGGAGACGTCGCGCACGGGGTCGCCGTCGAAGCGTTGGAACAGGGGCATGATCAGGTCTCCTCCGCGATGGCGCGCTCGACGATGGCCGGCACGTGGGACAGCGCGTGCTCGAGGTCGAAGCAGCGGCGCACCTCCGCCTCGGAGAGGAGAGCTCGCACCTCGGCATCGGCGAGGAGGTTGTCGACGAAGCGCCCCTCGCGGTGGAACGCCTTCATGGCGTTGCGCTGCACCAGCACGTACCCATCCTGCCGGCCGCGGCCCTTGCCGACCAGCGCCAGCAGCACCGCCTCGCTGAAGAACAGCTCGCCGCTGGCCTCCAGGTTGCGCTTCATCGCCTCGGGGTAGACGACGAGGCCCTTCACCAGCACGGTCGCCCGGTCGAGCATGTAGGCCAGCGTCGTGGTGGCGTCGGGCGCGATCATGCGCTCCACGCTGGAGTGGGAGATGTCGCGCTCATGCCACAGCGCAACGTCCTCCAGCGCCGGCAGCGCGGCGGCGCGGACGATGCGCGCCAGGCCACACAGGTTCTCGCTGGCGATGGGGTTGCGCTTGTGCGGCATCGCCGAGGAGCCCTTCTGCCCCGCGGTGAACCGCTCCTCCACCTCGCCGACCTCGGTGCGCTGCCAGTGGCGGACGTTGGTGGCGAGCCGCTCGATGCCCGACGCGACCACCGCCAGCGCCGCGAAGAACGCGGCGTGCCGGTCGCGCGCCACCACCTGGGTGGACACCGTCTCCGCCCGCAGACCGAGGGCGCCCAGCGCGCGCGCCTCGATCGCCGGCGTGAGGTGGGCGTAGGTTCCGACCGCGCCCGCAATCTTGCCGACCGCGATCTCGTCGCGCGCGGCGCGCAGCCGGCGCACCCCGCGCTTCACCTCCGCCAGGTGGCCTGCCAGCACGACACCGAAGGTCACCGGCTCGGCGTGAATGCCGTGGCTGCGGCCGATCATGGGCGTCTTCGCGTGCTCGCGCGCGCGCTCGGCCAGTGCGTCGACCAGGCCGCGGGAGCGGAGGATCAGCGCGTCGCAGGCGCGAGTGAGCAGGAGCGCGAGGCTGGTGTCGAGCACGTCGCTCGACGTCATGCCCAGATGCAGGAAGCGCGCGTCGGCCCCGGCCAGCTCCTCCACGTGGGTGAGAAAGGCGATGACGTCATGCTTGGTGGTGCGCTCGATCTCGTCGATCCGGGCGGGGTCGAGGGCGAGCGACCGAGCACGCAGGCCGGCGGCGGTGCCTCGGGGGACGCGCCCGTCCTCCTCCATCGCATCGCACGCGGCGAGCTCGACCTCGAGCCAGGTGGCGTATCGCGTCGCCGGGGACCAGAGCGCCTCGAAATCAGCCGGCGTGTAGCGCGGGATCATGCGCGGCGGAGCCTAGTCCGGCGGCGCGAGCGGGGCGAGGGCGGCGGTCGCGCGCGACCCGGGTCTGGCAGCGTGGAATCCGGGCGGGTTGTTCGCCTCGCGGGGAGCCCCGAGGCACGGTGCGCCCATTCCGGAGGAGCGCACATGGTCAGGGTCATCGGGGTTTTCATTGCGTTGGCGGCCATCGCGGTCATGGGCGGCCTGCTGTTTCTCTGGATCAAGGCCGGTGGTGGCGGCCTGGAGAGGCGGCACGCCCGACGTCAGCTCCTCGCAACAGGGCTTCCCGCGACGGGGCGCGTGCTGGGTGTCGGAGGCGTGCGGACCAGCCTCCGGGTGGATGGTCGCCGTCACCTCGACGTTGGCTTTCACCTGGAGGTGACCCTCCCCGGGCGCGCGCCGTACATCGTGCAGACGACGCAGCTGATCGACCCGGACCGGATGCCTCACGTACAGCCCGGGGCGCAGCTCCATCTGCGCGTCGACGCGACCGATCCGACCCTCCTCGTCGTCACCGACGGCGCTGCGGCCGGGCCGCAGAGGGCCCCTGGGCAGTGGCCCGGAGGCTATGGGGGCCCGCGGGGCTAGCAAACTCTCGCCTCGCCGCGCGGACCAGGGCAGGCTGCACCGGCTTCGCGGGGGGACTTCACATGAGCGCCATGGTCGGGATCATCGTCACGGTGACCACGCTGGTCGCCGTCGGCGGCTCGCTGTTCTTCATGTTCAAGGTCTTCGGCGGCCTCCACAAGAAGCAGGCCGAGCTCGCGCAGCTCATGGCGACCGGGATGCCTGCCACCGGACGGGTCCTCGGCCTCGGCGGCACCGGCATGACGGTGACCGTCATGGGGCAGCGCAGCATCGACGTGGCGCTGACGCTGGAGGTGAACCTCCCCGGTCGGCCGCCGTACACGGCGCAGACCTCGCAGCTCATCAGCGAGCTCCGCCTGCCGTCGGTGCAGCCGGGCGCCCAGGTGCAGCTGCGCGTCGACCCGCAGAACCCCAGCCGCGTCGCGGTGGCCGACGGCGCCCCGCCGGGCATGTCCATGCAGCAGGGCGGTTGGCCGGGCACACCGGGTCAGCCGCACGGTCAGCCGGGCTGGGGCGGCCCGCCGGGAGGGCCGCCGCCCGGCGCGTGGGGCGGCGCCCCCGGTCAGCAGCCGATGATGGGCGCGGCGCCCATGGGCGCCCA
>JBKJLX010000664.1:0-30000 GCA_046596645.1 Polyangiaceae bacterium | reverse complement strand
GCGGAGAGCTTCCTGGCGACGCTGCAGCTGAATGGCACCGACGCCCCCGGGAACCTCGACAGCGGCGCCCTGGCGGTGATCACGCTCGGGGTCGAGCCAGACACCGCGGCGGCTGCCGCGACCATCGTCGACTTCGAGCCGGATCTGGTGTTCCTGGCCATGCCTGCCCCCGCGGATCTGGTCGAGGCGGTGGAGGGAGCGATCGCGGTTCCGCCGCGCTGGATCGCCGCGCCGGTACCCGACGGTGCGGCGGCGCTCGCCGCCGAGCTGCCCGGGCGCTTCTTCGCGGTGCGGGTCGGAGCGCCCACCGACCGCGACCTGCATGATGCTTTCTCGATTCGTTTCGCCTCCACCTACGGCGCGTCGCCGTCGTTTCCCGCGGTCGAGGCGTACGATGCCACCTACGTCGCGTTCGCGTTGCTGGCGGCGCTGGGCGAGACTGCGCCGACGGGTGCCGCGCTCGCGGGCTCCACCTCGAGGCTGCTTCCGCCGGGAACGCCGTCCTCGGTCGGGCCGGCCGATCTCGTCCAGACGTTCTCGGCGCTCGCCGCGGGGGCCAACGTCGATCTGCTCGGTGCGACCGGGTCGCTGGACGCCGACATCGCGACCGGCGCGTTCCCGCGATCGCACCACGCGCTTTGCTCGCCGGACGGCACGCTGGAGGAGAGCGGCGTGGTGATCGACGAGGACGGGTCGGAGAGCGGCCGCTCGACCTGCCTGTGACTCACCAGGCACGTCGGCGTCGTGCTATCCGACGGCGATGAAGCCGGTCCGCCTTCACGTCAACGTCGACCACGTCGCGACCGTGCGCAACGCGCGCGGGACCCGCTACCCGGATCCGGTGTTCGCCGCGCACGTGTGCGAGGCGGCGGGGGCGGACGGCATCACCGCGCACCTGCGCGAGGACCGGCGCCACATCCGCGACGACGACGTGGAGCGCCTGCGCGCCTCGATCACCTCGCTGCTCAACCTCGAGATCGCCGCCACCGACGAGATGATCGGCATCGCCGAGCGCGTCCGCCCCGACGTGATCACCCTGGTGCCCGAGCGGCGCCAAGAGCGCACCACCGAGGGTGGCCTCGACGTGAAGGGTCAGGAGGCGCAGGTCCAGAGAGCGGTGGCCATGGCGCGCGTCGCCGCGATCCGGGTGAGCCTCTTCATCGCCCCCGAGGAGAGCGCGGTGCGCGCCAGCGCCGACCTGGGCGCGCAGCAGATCGAGCTGCACACCGGCGAGTACTGCCACCTCTTCGAACCCGGAAAGGCCGAGGCGCGCGACCGCGAGCTGGGCCGCCTGCGCGCCGCCGCCGAGCTCGCCACGAAGCTGGGCCTCGAGGTCGCCGCCGGCCACGGCCTCACCCGCCACAACGTCGCAAATGTCGCCGCCATCTCCGAGATCGTCGAGGTGAACATCGGCCACTCGATGATCGCCGACGCGATCTTCCTGGGGCTCGATCGATCGGTCCGGGAAATGCGGACCGCCATCGAGCGCGGGCGCCGCTGAGCTGCGTCGAGACGGCGCCCGCTGCTCAGACTTGCCGCGGCCGGAGTCGCTCCTTCAGCTGCTCGATCTCGGCTTCGCACTTCTCGACGCGCGGTCGGAGGTCGTGCTGGCTGCCGAGCAGCACGGTGACCTCGCGGACGCTGCCCGCGAGGTCTACGAGTGCTGTCGCCGTTCGCATCTCGGAGTCGACGAGCCGTCGGGCGAGGCCGCCGAATCCCTCCTCCATGCGGGTGCTGGTCTGGTCGAGCCTGGCGTTGGTCTGGTCGAGGGTGGCGTTGGTCTGGTCGAGCTTGGCGTTGGTCTGGCGCAGCTCATCCCGGATCTCGCGCAGGATCGTGGTCGACAGGTCGCTCATGGCTGTGCTCCTTCATCAGTGTAGCAGCCCGAGCTCCGCCTCCAGCAGCATCGGTGCCAGTTCCACGATGCGTGTCCTCCGCGTGGCGCGTGCCGCCGACTGGCGGAGTGGCACTGGCGCCGGCGGCCGCCACCCTCGCGAGACGGGCGACGGGCCGTGAGGTGCCGCCGCCCGGCACCGACCACGCGGAGGCGGTAGCGGAGCGCGACCCCGGCGCCCGCATCCGACCAGGTGAAGGTGGAGGTCGCCGTCTCCTGACTCAACCTGGTCGACTCCGACGGGACCGTGATGGGCCCGAGTGGCTTCGAGACGCGGCGCTGCCGGTGTCCGGTGCCGTGACCTCGGCGTCTACACCCTGCCCACGGCAGCGCACCGGGGTTCATTCTCGCTCTGGCGCACCCACGCCACCCCGGCGTCGCCGCCCAACGTCTACAGACGACGAACGCCATCGGCGCAGACCGACGTCGGTCTTCGCGCTTTCTGCGGCGCCGGACAGCTGTCACGCGTAGAACTGGCACTCTGGCACCTTCACTGCGCGGCGCGCCCGCGTGGCAGGGATCGATGCCATCACGCCCGTGCCGCCTCGCGAGCCCGTCAGCGCCGAGGCGGAGCCCCAAGAGCTGACGGCGCAAAACGTCGGTTCCCGCCCCAGCGTCTGGCTCACGCCAGCAGGAGCAACTCCCCATGCGTCGCACACTCGCTCTCTTCCCCGTGGCGATCGTCGTCGCTGGCTGCGGCGACAGCGACGCCGCTTCCGGAACCGCGGCTCCGCCGTGCGACAACGACGCGGATTGCTCCGGCGGGAGCTGCGTGGGCGGCGAATGCGTTTCGCCGTCCACGAACGCGGTCGGGCCGAACGGCGGCACGGGCGGTGGCGGCGCGAGCGACGTCGGCAACGGCGGCAGTGGCGCGAGCGACGTCGGCAACGGTACCGGCGGTTCGCCGCCGGAGACGACCATCGACAACGGCCCCACCGGCCCCGTGACGCTGGCGACGGCCGAGCTCACCTTCAGCTGCGACCAGGCGGCGTACACCTACGAGTGCCGGACCGATGCCGGCGACTGGTCGCCCTGTGCGAGCCCGCACACGTCGTTCGATAACCTCGACGGCGACCACACCTTCGAGGTCCGCGCGGTGAACAGCGCGCGGACCGTCGATCCGACTCCCGCGGTGGCGAGCTTTCGGGTCGAGCTGAGCCCTTGGCGCATGATCGCGGGAGGGCCATCCGGCACCTGCGGGATCAAGGAGAATGACAAGCTCTACTGCTGGGGCAGTCTCGGGTTCGCCGAGACGACCTCGCGGCCGGCGGAGGTCGAGGGGGGGCCGTGGTCGACCGTCGATGGGGGCAGCGGCCGCGCCTGTGCCCTCACGACCGCAGGCGAGCTCCGATGCTGGGGAGGCACTGATGTCGCGCCTGACGGCATGGGCATCGAGTGGGCCTCGATCGCCGTCGGCATGTCCTTGCTTTGGTCGCCGAACGGGCTCTGCGGGATCGATGCATCGGGGCGCCTCTTCTGCACCACCGAGGAGGGCGTGCCGGAGCAGGTCGGCATCGAGACGGACTGGGCACAGATCGACGCCGGCCAGGACCACAGGTGCGCCGTCTGGACCACGGGAGCTCTCTACTGCTGGGGCTCCGGGTCCGATGGGCAGCTGGGGCTCGGGCCGCCGCCAGCGACCGCGACCAGGACCAGCCCGGTGCAGGTGGGGACCTCGCTCGACTGGAAGACGGTCTCCCTCGGGACCGCCCAGAGCTGCGCCATCAAGACGGACGGGCGACTGTTCTGCTGGGGCGACAACTACAAGCAGCAGTCGGCGGAGAGCGCGGACTACGCCATCTTCAGCCCCACCCAGGTGGGAACGGCGTTCGACTGGATCTCGGTGGCGCCCGGATACCGGTCGACCTGCGGCGCGCGCGCGACGGGCGACGTCTACTGCTGGGGCGCAAACCAAAGGGGACAGCTCGGCGATGGCACCGTCGTGGACCGGTCGACGCCGGCCGAGATCGACGCCGACTGGGCCGCCGTGTCGGTGGGCACGTACCACGCCTGTGCGCTGGACGCCGCGGGCCGGTCGAGCTGCTGGGGCGCCGACGGTGTCGGCCAGCTCGGCGCCGCAGCCATCCTCTGGCAACCGACCCCGACCCGCGTGGGAACCGCGACCAACTGGCAAACGCCGAGCATGTCGGAGGACACGGTGTGCGGGGTCCGGGGCGAGAGCGATCTCTGGTGCTGGGACCGCGTGGTCGGCGTGGGCGAATTCGTGGGCCTGACGCAGATCGGCAGCGACACCGACTGGAGCGACGTCTCCCCGCCTTCCGCTGCACGGTGCGCGACGAAGACCGACGGCACGCTCCACTGCTGGGGCGCGCATGGCCTGCCCGCGGCGAAGGCACCGCTTGGCGGGAGTCGCCGATCGCGTCGAAGGAGCCGTGAAGACCGCTCTGGATAACGACAGCCGAGTTGATCGTCGTGCCACCATTCTCGCCCTGCCGCCGTCGACGAGCGCTGCTGCAGGGTGGGCGCTCTGAGAACTGGCGCTCTCCGTGCCCCACGAGGTGATCCGATGATGAGCAAGCAAGTGACGACATGGGGAAGGGTCGCTCTCGTCGTGGGGCTCGGTGCACTGGGGTGCGGCGACGACAATAACGCTCTCGATGACCCGCACGGACGAGGGTGATCCGCGCTTCACGTCTGCGATCTATCGCTTCGAGCCGGCGGCGACCTCGTTCGCCGTGGCGGCTGAGCTGGCCCTGCCCCATGGGGGAACGACGGCGGCGACGGCGCTCTACTGGACGGTTGCGGGGGATGAGTCCTCGTTCGCGCCTCGGTACGCACGCATCGTGGGGGACCTCGCGCTGGGCGAGATCGCGCACTTCAGCGAGGGCGCCGTGGGTCCTTCACCCCCGGAGTGCGAGGCGCCGCCGCCCTGCAGGGAGGACGGCGGCTCGGAGTGCACCTATGGGGGCTGCGAGGGCGACCATGACTGCAGCTGCGAGGACGGTCTGTCGCTGTGCGGGGAGCTCTGTTTCGACACCGATCTCGATCGGCGCCACTGCGGCGGGTGCTTTGCCCCCTGCGACGCCGCCGAGACCTGCGTGGCCGGGGCCTGCGAGCCGCGCTGAGGTCGGCCAATCCATCGTGGGCGCCCTCGGCGTGCGATGCCGAGGAGCCGTGAGGTGCCGCCGCGCGGCGCTGACCACCGCGGAGGCAGTAGCCTCCGCCCCATGGAGTATCGAACGCTCGGTAGCAGCGGCCTCAAGGTCTCGACGCTCTGCCTGGGGGCGATGACCTTCGGGGAGGCCGACGACAGGTCCTTCATGCACTCGGTGTCCGCCGACGAGGCCACGTCGCGGGCGATCATGAGCCGCGCCCTCGAGCAGGGTATCAACTTCATCGACACCGCCGACGTCTACGGGCAGGACGGCCTGAGCGAGCGGGTGGTCGGCGCGTGGATGGCCGAGGCGAGGACGCGCGACCGGGTGGTGCTGGCCACCAAGTTCCGCTTCCGCATGGGCGAGGGCCCCAACGCCAGCGGCGCCTCTCGCTACCGCATCGTCCGCACGGTGGAGGAGAGCCTGCGCCGGCTGCAGACCGACCGCATCGACCTCTATCAGGTCCACATGCAGGACTTCGACACGCCGGAGGAGGAGACGCTGCGCGCGCTCGACGACCTGGTGCGGCAGGGCAAGGTGCTCTACCTCGGCGCCAGCAACTACGCGGCCTACCGGCTGACCGACAGCCTCTGGACCAGCCGCACCCAGCACCTGGAGCGCTTCGTCGCGCTGCAGATGCAATACAGCCTGGTGGCGCGCGAGCTGGAGCGGGAGCACGTCCCGCTGTGCCGGCACTTCGGCGTCGGCATCATCCCCTGGTCGCCGCTCGCCGCCGGCTTCCTCAGCGGCAAGTACCACAAGGGGCAGTCGGCCCCCGCCGGCTCGCGCATGGAGAAGTGGAAGGAGCGCTACGCCAGCTTCGACAAGGAGCGCAACTGGCGCATCCTCGACGCGGTGCGCGCAGCGGCGAAGGAGCGCGAGACCACCGAGACCGCGGTGTCGCTGGCGTGGCTGCTGCAGAAGCCGGCGGTGAGCTCGGTCATCTTCGGCGCCCGCACCGTCGAGCAGCTGGACGAGAACCTGAAGGCCAGCGGTATGGTGCTGTCGGAGGGGCAGATGAAGGCGCTGGACGAGGCCAGCGCGTTCGACCTCCAGTACCCCTACGACTTCATGGGCCGCATCCAGCCGCGCTGGTGACGTCGTCCGAGGGGCCGCCACTAGCGCGGCGAGAGCATTCCCGCGAGCACCTCGGGGACCAGCTCGGCGATCTCGCCGGCGAGCAGGCCGCGGTCGGCGCCCCCGTGACGGGTCGACCACAGGAGACCGGCGCGGGCGTGGATCACCACGGCGGCGGCCGCGCAGCGCATCGCGCGCTGCACGTCGTCGCCCTCCCGCATCCCGCTGGCGACGCCGGCCACGATGCCGGCGAGCACGTCGCCCGAGCCCGCGGTGGCCAGCGCCGGCGCGCGGTCCATCACCACCCAGGTCGTCCCGTCGGGCGCAGCGATCAGCGTGTGCGCGCCCTTGAGGACGACCACCGAGCGCGTGCGCGCCGCGGCCTCCTGCGCCGCGGCGAAGCGATCGGCCTCGACCTCGGAGGAGGGCCGCCCCAGGAGGCGGCCCAGCTCGCCCGGGTGCGGCGTCAGCACCAGCTCGCCCGGAGCCGCCGCGAGATCCTCGGGTCGGCCGCCGAAGCAGGTGATGGCGTCGGCGTCGAGGACCACCAGGCCGTCGAAGGTGGAGACGACATGCTCGACCGCGCGACGAGCCGGTGCGGAGCCGCCGAACCCGGGCCCGACGACGATCGCCGAGCGGCGCGCGAGCAGCGCGTCGAGCGACCCCTCGACGTCGTCGGGATCGATGGCGCGGGTCATGATCTCGACCACCCGCGACGCCAGCGCGCCGCGCGCCTCGGGGAAGGTGGCGATGGTGGCGAGACCGGCTCCCGCGCGCAGGGCTCCGTGCGCGGCGAGGAGCGCGGCGCCTGTGGTGCCCGCCGCGCCGGCGACGACCAGCACGTCGCCTGCGGCGTGCTTGTGCGCACCCGCGCGCCGCGGGGCGAGCCAGGCGCCGACGTCGCCCGTGCCGAGCCCCCAGGCGGCGACGCCGACCGCCTTCAGCACCGCCGCGTCCGGCAGGCCGAGCCCCGCGACCGACACCGCCCCGGCCAGCTCCGCGCCACGCGGAGTGACCAGCCCCAGCTTGCGGTGGGCAAAGGTCACGGTCGCTTCGGCCTCGACGGCGACGCCGAGCACCACGCCGGTATCGGCGTCGAGCCCGCTGGGCAGATCCAGCGCGACGACCGGCGCGCGCGCGTCGTTCATCGCCGTCACCGCGTCGGCGAAGGTGCCCTCGACCGCGCGATCGAGACCGGTCCCGAACAGTGCGTCGACGACCAGGGTCGCGTCGGCGAGCTCGGCGTCGATCATCCCGCGCTCGGTCCCCATGGGGAGGAAGGTGCACTCCCCGCCCAGCTCGACCCAAGCCTCGTGGTTGAGCTTCGCGTCACCCGCGATCCGATCGACGCGACCGACCACCACCACCGCCACCGCCACGCCGCGCGCGGCCAGGTGCCGGGCGACGACGAACCCGTCGCCGCCGTTGTTGCCCGTGCCCGCGACCACGGCGACGCGCGCGGCGCGCAGGCCCCCCGGCGCCGCCTCCAGTCGAGCGAGGATCGACTCGGCCGGGCCGCGCCCGGCGTTCTCCATGAGGACGACGCCGGGGACGCGGCGCTCCTCGATGGCGTGGGTGTCGTACGCGCGGACCTGCGCGCGAGACAGGATCGGGATCACAGCGCCGAGGCTACACGCTAGCCTCCGCCGCATCATGACGCTGAGCCCTCGTTCGACCTGGTCGGGTATGCGCCTCGCGGCCGCCCTCCTCGCGCTGTGTGTCGCGCCCCTCGCGCTCGGCGCCTCCGGCTGCAAGAGCAAGGAGAAGAAGGAGGTCGCGCCCGCCGCGGCGCCCGGCGCCGCGGCGCCCGTGGCTGGAGCGGGCGGGCTGGCAACCACTTCGGGTGGCCTCCTCGAGTTCGAGACCGCCATCAAGTGGGACGCGGTGACCGGAGACTGGCCGACGCGTCGTATGGCCTGGCAATCTGCCGTCAAGGCCGCGCCCACGGCGCAGGCGCTCGGTGCGCAGCTGATCGCGCTGGAGACCGCGATGGGCTGGGGCGCGGTGCAGCCCACCTGGGCCGCGCGGCGCCCGGGCTGGGTCGCCGAGATCGCCGCCGCGCAGACGGCGGGGCAGGTCGCCAAGCTCATCATGGAGCTGGAGACCTCGACCAAGTGGGAGGTCGTCCAGCCTACCTGGGCCCAGGCGCGCCCGGGCTGGGGACAGAAGCTGCTGGCGGTGCGCTGACCGCGCGCGCCGGGCTACTTGCCCGCGCGCTCCGCGAGGTACTCGCCGACGGCCTGGCCGATCGCCTCGGCGTCCTCGCGCAGACGGCCGCCGCTCGAGGGGTTCAGGCTGATGCCGCCGATGCTCGAGCCGCTCTTGGAGTCGGTCTGGTGGGTGACCTCGATCTCGTCGAGCACCGTGCCGTCGGCCCTCGTGATCTGCACCACGATGGTCGCCTGGCTCGCGCCCGACGCGAGCACAGCGTAGTACCCCGGCTCCACGAAGGTCAGCCGCGGCCGGACGACGAACGGTGCCTGCCCGGCGGCGCCCACGGTGAGCCCCGCGTCACGCGCCGCCTCGGTGAGCCCGGCGTCGAACCTCTGCTGCATGGCCTCCTTGTCGCCGGCGAAGCTCGCCCGCTGACTCTCGTCCTTCTCCGCGAGGTACCTGTCCTCGCTGAGCTCGCCGACCTGCAGGCCCTTCATATCCATCTTCTCCAGCGCGAACTGCGACTGGCCGACGAAGGGGTTGGGGGTCGCCTGGCGGAGCACGGTGACGGGCGCGCCGCAGCCGGTGAGCAATGCGCAGGTGACGGCCATGACGACGAGGAAGAGCACGCGACGCAACATGGGTAGGACCTCCTGGAAGGGGCCGCAGGCTACACCGAGCGGCAGGCGAGACACCCTGGCGCGCCTCTGGTACGCGAGCCCCATGTCGCGGTTCCTCGTCGTTGTGGCGCTCGCCCTCGTCCTCGTGGGCGCCCGTCCCGCCGCAGCCCTGGACGCTCCTCCGCCTCGCCTCGGTGAGCTGGCGGCGGAGCCCAACCCGTGGCCCGCCCCGGTGGACGCGATGGCGCACGACCACGAGGACGAGGCCACCGAGAGCGCCGCGCGCCACCGCGGCGAGGCGCTCACCGTCTACGTCCTCACCTTCAGCCCCGGCGATCACCCGTTCTTCAAGTTCGGGCACAACGCGATCTGGATCCATGACGAGCTGGCCACCGATCGCCAGCGCGACAAGGTCTACAACTGGGGCACCTTCTCCTTCGGCGACCCGGCGCTGATCCCGAAGTTCGTCGTCGGCCGGTTCATGTACTGGCTCTCCGCCCAGTCGCTCTCCTTCACCAAGGGCACCTATCGCCGGGAGAACCGCTGGGTCGACGCGCAGGAGCTCGATCTCACGCCGGAGGAGCGGCTCGACCTGTGGAGCGCGGTCGAGGAGAACCTGGAGAAGGACAAGCGCTACTACAAGTACGACTACTACCGGGACAACTGCTCGACGCGCGTCCGCGACCACGTCGACCGCATCACGAGGGGCGAGCTGCGCAAGCTCGCCGACGGCCCGGGGCGCCTGACCTGGCGCCAGCACACGATGCGCGTCACGGCAGATACGCCGTTCTTCGCCGCGATCCTCAGCCTGGCGATGGCCGATCGGATCGACAAGCCCGCGAGCAAGTGGGACGAGGCGTTCCTCCCCGGCGAGCTGCAGAAGACGCTGCGCGAGGTGAAGCTGAAGGCCGCCGACGGGACGTTGCGCCGGCTGGTGAAGAGCGAGCAGCGCCTGGTCACCGCCAACCGGCCGGACCCGCCGTTCGAGCCGCCGACGTGGCTCCACTGGTTCCTGCTCATCGGCGTCGCGCTCGCGGCGTGGGTCCTCGGCCTCGGCCGCCTCTGGCAGAAGGGGTCACGAGCTGCCCGCGTCGCCTTTGGCGTGTCGTTCGCGGGCGCGTCGCTGATCCTCGGCTTCCTCGGCCTCTTCTTCGCGTTCGTGTGGTTCGGGACCGACCACGGCGCCGGCTACGGCAACGAGAACATGTTCGTGTGCACGCCCTTCGCCTGGGCGCTCATCCCCAGCGCCATCGGCATCGCTCGCGGAAAGCCCGCGGCCGTCCCGCGCGCCGCGAAGATCGCGCTGGTCGCCGCCGTCCTTTCGCTGCTCGGGCTGGCGGTGAAGGTGCTTCCCTGGTTCGACCAGCAGAACGGGTGGTTCCTCGCCATGTTCATCCCGCCCTGGGTGGCGACGGCGTACGTCCTTCGCACCCTGGCCGCGGCGCCGGCGGTCACGCCGCCCGCTGCAGCGGAGCCGGAGCCGGCCTGAGCTCGGCGGCGAGCAGCTTCCTCCCCCGGTGGAGGCGGCTCATGACGGTGCCCACCGGCACGCCGAGGACCTCGGCCGCGTCGCGGTAGGCCATCTCCTGGAGGTCGACCAGCTCGACCACCCGGCGGAAGCTCGCCGGCAGCGTGTCGAGCGCGCGCCGCACCCCCGGGGAGACCTCCTGCATCGCCGGCGCTGCGTCCTCGCCGCAGGTCCACGCGCAAGGATCGCTCCCCAGCCATCCCAGCGCCTTGCGCTCGCGGCGCGCACGCCTGCAGCGGGTGATGAAGACGCTGAAGAGGATCTGGTGAACCCACGCGCGCACGTTGGTCCCCTCGAGGTAGTGCGACTCGAACTTGAGCGCGCGCTCGACGGTGTCCTGCACCAGGTCCTCCGCCACCGCCGCCGAGTGGGTGAGCCGCATGGCTCGACCCATCAGCTCCGAGCGCAGGGCACAGAGACCACGGCGCAGCTCGTCCGACGGACGCGGCGAGCGCGGGGACAGGACCGAGGGACACGAGACGACCGACGGGGAAGACGAAGTGAGCGCGGGCATGGCGACCTCCACGGATCGGCTCCTCCGCAAGGCGGGGGCCAGCCCCCGGGAGGTCGGCTGGCCCCGCGAAATCGTGACGTTCTCCCTTCTCTCGCGTCGGGAGGCGCGGCCCGCCCCCCACGAGCCGCGTGTCCGGGAGAACACAGCTCCTCGACCACGGGTCACTTCTTGACGAAGTCCTTGCTCAGGCTCTTCGGCTTCATGATCGGCGCACCTCCGGGCACAGCGGCCGGGGCGGCCACGTCGATGGTGGTCTCGCTGGCGTAGCCGGCCGAGCTCTTCTTCAGCGACACCGCGTCGTCAGCCTTGGCCTTGCGCTCGGTGACGGCGAGCTTCTCCATCTCGTTGACGAAGGTGGCGACGGCCTCGGCCCGGGCCGGGGCCGGCGGCGCCGCCCCCGCCGAGCGCTGGGCGCTGGCGGCGATGGCCTCCATCGCCGCGGTGTGGAGCAGCGTCTCGCGATGGAGCTGGAAGAGCTTGGTGCCGGCGAACCAGCGGACACCCTTCACCTGCCCGTCGACGGCGTACGCGACGCCGACGAGCTTGTCCTGCCGCTCCACCTTGCCCATCGCCGTCGTGAGCTGCCCCGCGATCTGCTGGCGGCGCTGCGCGATCTGCGCGTCGTCCATCGTGGCCATGAGCGTGCCCGACGAGCTGCCCTTCTTGTTGGCGGCGTTCACGCGCGCCACCTCGGACCACACCTCGGACTGGTTCTTGTCGTACTGCCCCGCCGCGCGGACGCTGCCCAGCGCGAGCGACTTCTGGGCGACGAACTTCCCGCCGGTCGACTTGCCGTCGCGGCTGTCGTTCCAGCGGCCGTGCTCGACGCAGAAGGCGGTGACGTCGACGGTCTTGCCCGGCTTGACCACGAAATCCTCGCCGATCTGCCGGTCCTGGTTGCCGCCCTTCACGATGGTGCCGGCCAGCACCAGGATCGGCAGCCTCCCCTTGTTCTCGATGACCACGGTGTCGACGCGCGCGCCGCCGCTGGAGCCGCGCCCGTCGCTCGCCACCTGCGCCTCCGGCGCCGACCCCGCCTCGCGCACGATCGCGGTCTTGGCCGCGGTCGCCGCCTCCAGCGTGGTGAACTCCCCCAGGTCTTCCGGCTGCTTCGCGTAGATGGGAAACACCGTCAGGTTGTCGACCACCGTCGCGCTCCCCACCGCGTGATCGCCGCCGAGCGGAACGCCGGGGATGGCCGCGGCGTCGGGCCTCGTCTGCGCCTGCGCCTCCCGCGCAGGGTCCGACGCCAGCCAGGCGAGCAGGGTCGACAGCACGGCCCACGCGACGAGCGCGAGCCTCCCGGAACGGCTTTGCAAGCCGCGAGTCAACGAACGAGCCATGGGTCGGCCTCCGTATTCATCGCCGCTCGCGCGGCTGCGCAGTCCGCGCTCGGCGCGGCCCGATGACCACGTCGCGCTGACGCCGCGAACTGTGACCAACGCGGTCGTCGGCGCTTGGGTCGGCCGCGCCGGCGTGCGTCTCCGAGCCTGCCCTTCTTCTCCGATGCTACGATGAGCAGCGCCATGGAGCCGGAGCTCGTCGACGAGAACGGGGTCGACATGACCGTGATCCGGTGGTTTCTCGATCTCACCATCGAGGAACGATTCGCGCACCTCGATGAGTGGCGCACCATGTCGGCGGCGCTCATGAAGGCATTCCGTGAGCAGCACCTTCACGAAGACTCTTGAGCTGCTCATCGACGGCGGGGTCGAGCTCGTCGTGGTCGGCATGGCCTCGGCGATCGCGCAGGGCGCGCCGCTCACCACGATGGACCTCGACATCGTTCATCGCCGCACGCCGGAGAACGTCGAACGTCTGCTGAAGGTGCTCACCGCCATCGACGCGGTCTACCGCACCGACCGGCGCGGTATCCCCCCTGGCCGCGAGGCCCTGCTCGGCGCCGGACATCAGCTGCTGCGCACGCGTGTCGGCATCGTCGATTGCCTCGGCACGATGGCGCTGGGGGGCGTCGATCTGGGATACGAGGACCTCCTCGCGCGGTCGATCTCGTTGCGCCTCGATGGTCGCGAGATCCTCGTGTTGTCGCTCGAGGCCTACATCGAGGCGAAGCGTGGCGCTGGGCGGCCGAAGGACCTCGCCGTGCTCCCGACCCTCGAGGCGACGTTGCGCGAGATCCGCGCGCGTGGTGGGTGAATGTGCCGGTCCTCGGCTGACCGAGGGTGACCGCGAGAGCGACGCGCTGGCGGCGAGCCTTGCCGCGGAGCGAGCGAGAAACTAGATCGCCCGGACGGCGCGGACTCTCCTCCGCGTCCCCACGTCGAGGTTCGAGATGACGCTGCCCCGCCCCGTTTTCATCGTCGGCGCCTCCCGCACGCCGATCGGCGCCTTCCAGGGCGCCCTGGCCTTCGTCACTGCGCCCCACCTCGGGGCCGCGACCATCAAGGCCTCGCTGGAGCGGGCCGGGGTCGCCCCCGACCAGGTCGACCACGTCTTCATGGGCAACGTCCTCACCGCGGGCATCGGCCAGGCGCCCGCGCGCCAGGCCGCCGTCTACGCCGGCGTGCCCCACAAGGTCCCCGCGGTGACGGTGGGCAAGGTCTGCGGATCCGGGCTCCAGGCGGTGATCTTCGGCGCCCAGGCCATCGCCCTGGGGGACGCGGCGATCGTCGTCGCCGGCGGCATGGAGTCGATGTCGAACGTCCCCTACTACCTGCCGCAGGCGCGCAACGGCTTGCGCATGGGCCACGGCAAGGTCATCGACGGGTTGATCCACGACGGCCTGTGGGACCCCTACGGCGACTTCCACATGGGCAACGCCGGCGAGACGTGCGCGAAGGAGTACAAGCTCACCCGGGAGATGCAGGACGACTACGCGAAGGAGTCCTTCCGCCGCGCGCTCTCCGCCCAGAAGGAGGGGCACTTCAAGGCCGAGATCGTGGGCGTTTCCGTCCCCCAGAAGAAGGGCGACGCCCTCCTGGTGACCGAGGACGAGGGCCCGCCCAACGGCCGCCCCGACAAGTTCGCCGGCCTCAAGCCCGCCTTCGTGAAGGACGGGACGATCACTGCCGCCAACGCCTCCAGCATCAACGACGGCGCGAGCGCCCTCATCCTCGCCAGCGAGGAGGCGGTGAAGCAGCACAAGCTCGAGCCGCTCGGCCGCATCGTCGGCTACGGCGGCGCGGCGCAGGCGCCGGAGTGGTTCACCACCGCGCCGGCCAAGGCGATCGAGAACACGACGAAGAAGCTCGGGCTGACGACGAAGGACATCGATCTCTACGAGGTGAACGAGGCCTTTGCCGTCGTCGCCCTGGCGGTCAACCACCTGGCCGGGCTCGACCCGTCCACCGTCAACGTGCGCGGCGGGGCGGTCGCGCTGGGTCACCCCATCGGCGCCAGCGGCGCCCGCGTGCTGACGACGCTCCTCCACACCATGAAGGACCAGGGGAAGAAGCGCGGCCTGGCGACGCTGTGCATCGGCGGAGGCGAGGCCCTCGCCCTCGTCGTCGAGCGCTGAAGTCAGCCCGCCCCGCGCGCACGTCATGACCACGTCGAGCCCGGAGCGGCCACGCAGCGTCGCGCCGGGCGTCGACGTCTTCCCGGCGCTGACGCCGACGCTGCCGCCGGCGACCCACACCAACAGCTACGCGCTGGGGACGCGCGATCTCCTGCTGGTCGAGCCGGCGACGCCCTACGACGACGAGCGCGCGGCCTGGCTCGACTGGGCGCGCGGGCTCGTCTCCAGCGGTCGCAAGCTGGTCGGCATCTTCCTCACCCACCACCACGCCGATCACGTCGGCGGCGCCACGTTCTTCCGCGAAGCGCTGGGCGTTCCCATCCTCGCCCACGCGCGGACGGCGGCGCTGCTGGCCGAGGGCACGCGGAGCCCTACCTCGAGCCATCGCCACGAGGCGATCATCGTCGATCGCACGCTGGAGGACGGCGACACCCTCGATCTCGACGGGCCGACGCCGCAGCGCTGGCGCGTGCTCCACACCCCGGGCCACGCCTCCGGTCACCTGTGCCTGTTCGAGCAGGGGCAGCGCACCGTCGTGGTCGGCGACATGGTGGCGAGCGTCGGCACCATCCTCGTGGCCCCGGGGGACGGCGACATGATCGACTACCTCGCCGGCCTCCGCCGCCTGGAGTCGCTGCAGGCCGACGTCGCGCTCCCCGCGCACGGCGATCCGATCGCCGAGCCCTCGCGCCTCTTCCGCGCGTACGTCGCCCACCGGCTGATGCGCGAGGCCAAGGTGAAGAAGTGCCTGGCGCCCGACCAGGACCGAGCCCTCGACGAGCTCGTAAGAACCGCCTACGCCGACACGCCGGAGGCGCTCTGGCCCATCGCCCGCCTCAGCCTGGAGGCGCACCTGGAGAAGCTCGAGAAGGACGGCGTCGCCGCGCGCTCGGTCGACGGCGGCTGGCGCGCCACGGTCTCGTAGCGGGCCGAGTGGAGCTGGCCGCTCCGGTCTGACGCGGAAATCGGCCCACCCCACGCCCCCGGGCTATCGTCGCGCCATGAGCCAGCGCGTGCGCGGGCGGTCGTCGGCCGCCTCCAAGGATCGTCGCAACCTGCGCCTTGTCCCGCGCCCGACGGTCGACACGCCGCTGGTCGCGGTCGTCATGGGCAGCCGCAGCGATCTCGACACCATGCGCCCGGCTCTCGACCTCCTGCGCGAGCTCGGGATCCCGTTCGAGGCCAAGGTTGTCTCCGCCCACCGCACGCCGGACTGGATGTTCGACTACGCTGAGAAGGCCGAGGCGCGCGGCCTCCGCGCGATCGTCGCCGCGGCGGGTGGCGCGGCGCACCTGCCCGGCATGCTGGCGGCGAAGACCCTGGTCCCGGTCATCGGTGTGCCGGTGCCGGCGACCATGCTCCAGGGGGTCGATGCGCTCCTCTCCATGGTGCAGATGCCGAAGGGCGTCCCGGTGGCGACCGTGGCCATCGGCACGCCAGGCGCCGCCAACGCCGCCCTGCTCGCCGCACAGATCGTGGGCAACGAGCACCCGGAAGTGCGAACGCGCCTCCGGGCGTGGCGCGACGCGCGACGTGACGAGGTCATGAACGCCCGCGACATCGAGGGGTAGCGTTTTCGCGGCAGAACCTTCGATCAGGCGGGCCGGGTCCGGTTCGACGCGCGCCCTTGCGAGGAGTAGTCTTCTCCCCACTCCGACGGCTTTGCGACGCGAAACCAGCATGGCGAAACCGAGCGAGGCACACGTCGAGGCCGCGAGGCGACTGCTCTCTCACGGGAGCGCCGGCGGGGGGCATCCCCGTGAGCCCGCTGCAGCGGCCGGGCGCGTCTACACATCGCTGTTCAAATCTCTCGCGCCGATCGTCGGAGACGCGGGCGTGCGCGCCCTCCTGGCACGCAGCGCGCGGCTCAGGCGGGCCGAGCTCCCGGCGCTGGCCGATGTCCTCGCGCTCACCGAGCCCCCTGCCCCCCACCAGAAGGTGACGCAGGAGCTGGCGGCGACCCTCGGCAAGCTCGATCCCGCCGCCGCATCGGCCGCTGCCACCGCCCTCTACGCGACCTTTCTCGGCCTTCTGACGAGCTTCATCGGCGATCGCCTGGTGTCGCAGCTCCTCGAGGGCGCGTTCCCGGCGACGGGACAGACGGATCCAGCGGACCCGGATCCAGCGGAGATCGAGCGATGAAGCACAGGGTACCTATCCGGACGCTCACCACGGGAGTGCCTGGGCTCGACGACGTTCTCGGGGGCGGCATCCCCGAGCTGTCGTTGAACCTGATCGTGGGAGGCGCCGGCTCGGGGAAGACCACCCTCGGCCACCAGATCATGTTCGCCAACGCGACGCCGGAGCGTACGGCGATCTTCTTCACCGTCATCGGCGAGCCCCCGCTGAAGATGCTGCGGTACATGCAGCAGCTCTCGTTCTTCGACGCCGCCAAGGTGGGGACGGCGATCCGCTTCGTGCACCTCGGCCAGGAGGCGCAGGAGGGAGGGCTGGCGAAGGTCCTGGAGCGCATCATCGCCGAGGTCGACGCCACCAACCCGGCGATCGTCATTGTCGACTCGTTCCGCGCGGCGATGCGCCGCACCATGGCGAGGCCGGGTGGCGAGGTAGAGGCGCAGGACTTCATGCAGCGCCTCGCGCTTCACCTGACCAGCTGCGAGGCGACGTCGTTCCTCCTGGGCGAGTACTCCCCACAGGACGAGGACAGCTCGGTCTTCACCGTCGCCGACGGCGTCATCTGGCTGCACCAGGTGGTCGAGCGGAACTCGATCGTGCGCAAGATGCAGGTCCAGAAGATGCGTGGGCAAGCCCAGATCCCGGGGTTGCAGACGATGCGCCTCACCAGCGACGGCGTGGAGGTGTTCCCCCGCATCCTCAAGCCGGAGGAGGGAAGCGGCAAGAAGCGCCCGCTCGAAGATCGCCTCACCACCGGGACGCCGGCCCTCGACGCGATGGCGGGCGGCGGCATCCCCCGCGGGTACTCGACGCTGATCGCCGGGCCCTCGGGCTCGGGCAAGACGGTGCTCGCCAACGACTTCATCCTGGACGGCATCCGCTGCGGAGAGCCGGGGGTCATCGCCGTCTTCGAGAAGCGACCCACCGACTACCTGCAGACCACGCCGCATGGGGACGCGTTCTCCCACCTCATCGAGGAGAAGAAGCTCGAGATCGTCTACGTGCGCCCGCTCGATCTCTCCATCGACGAGACGCTCATGGCGATCCGCGCCGCGGTCCTCCGCGTGGGCGCCAAGCGCGCGGTCATCGACTCCCTCTCCGGCCTCGAGCTGGCACTGGCGCCGACGTTCCGGGAGGACTTTCGCGAGTCGCTCTACCGCATGGTGGGCGCGCTCACCTCCATGGGCGTCACCGTCATGTCGACGGTCGAGCTGCCGGACTCGTACACCGCGCTGCAGTTCAGTCCCCACGGCATCGCGTTCCTCTGCGACGTCATCATCATGCAGCGCTACGTCGCGATCGACGGGCAGCTCCGGCGTGCGCTCTCGGTGGTCAAGGTACGCGGCAGCCAGCACAGCAAGGACCTGCGCGAGTACGAGATCTCCACCGAGGGCTCCCTCGTCGTCGGCGACGCGCTCATCACGTACGACGGCCTTCTCACCGGGGCTCCCACCCCGAGGCGATCCTAGAGATGGCCGCCGAGATGGACGGCACAGCGCGCACCCGCGCTCCGAGCGGGGAGATCCTTCGCCTGCAGCGGGAGGCGAACGAGGCCCTCGTGCTCGCGAGCCTCCGCGCTGAGGAGGCGGCCGACTCCGCGCGGGAGGCGATGCAGGTGGCGGAGACCGAGGCGACCAGCCTGAGGGCGACCGAGCTCGCGCTGCGCGCCACCGAGCTGGAGCTGCGCGCCACCGGGGAGCTCCGCGAGCGCCTGATCGGGATCATCGGTCACGATCTCCGCAACCCGCTGAACACCATCGTCATGGCGGCCGGCGTGATGGTCGGGGACGGCAAACTCGTGGGGAAGGACGCGCGGCTGGCGGCCATGATCATCACCAGCGGGCACCGGATGTCGCGGATGATCGCGCAGCTCGTCGCCTTCACCCGCGCCAGGATGGGCGGCGTCTTCGCCGTGACGCCAGGGCCGGTCGACCTCGGCGACGTCTGCGGGACCATCGCCGAGGAGGCGCGCGTCACCTCGGCCCGCGAGATCCTCCTCACCGCGGAGGGCGAGCTCGCCGGCACCTGGGACTTCGATCTCCTCGCCGAGGCGATCTCCAACATCGTCGGAAACGCGATCGATCACGCGGCCCGGAACACGCCGATCACCATCCGGTGCCACAGCGAGGGGGAGGACGCGCGGGTCGACATCACCAACCTCGGCCCGGTGATCCCGCCGGAGCTACTCCCCCGCATCTTCGAGGCCTACCGGCGCGCCGATGGGGATGGAGTTGCGCGCGCTGGCCACCTCGGCCTCGGCCTCTACATCGCCTGCGAGATCCTGCGCGCCCACCAGGGTGGGATCACGGTGCGCTCTTCGGATGGCTCGACGACCTTCACCCTGCGGCTCCCGCGCCGCGCGCTCGCCGCGCCGGCCTCGGCCTGATCGAGCTCAGATCCCTGCGCCGCCGGCACCACCGCTGCCGGTGCCGCCGCCGTCACCCGCACCCCCGGTGCCGCCACCCCCCGGGATCACGCACGCGCTCTGGAGGTCGTCGTCCTTCACCGGGCAGCCGCGCTCGCTCTGGCCAGGGACCTGGAGGTAGCTGCACAGGTAGAGGTCGGGATCGAGGTCGGGGCAGATGATGAGGGGCTCGAGCGCCGCCGTTCGCACGTCGCCTGCGTTGCAGGCGCCCAGCTCGCCGGTGAGGAGGGCGTTACAGGCGCAGAAGCCGGAGGGCGCGTCGCACTCGGTGGTGCCCCTGGCGCAGTAGCCGAGCGTCGTCTGATCGCCCTTGCCGTCGACCGCGACCTGCAGCGTCACGCTGGAGAGGCCCTGCGCGACCGGCGTGCAGATGCCGACGGCGTAGTTGCTGCGGGCGATGCCGGCGACGCGCGCCGCGACCTGCTCGAAGGCGTCCGACAGCTGGGCCGGGTCCACCTCGGGGAAGAACTGGGTGCAGCTCGGCGGCTGCTCGGTGTCGGTGCACAGGGCGCCCTCGCGGCACCCGCGCGACGGCGCGGAGCACGGCGTCGCGCCGCGGCCGGCCAGCTCCTCCAGGCGGCAGGCGTCGTAGTTGCCCTGGATGCCGACGGTGTAGATGGTCGCCGTCGAGACGTGCTTCGCCTCCAGCGCGGCCTCGCGCAGCACCGCCTCGCCGCCCGCCTCGTGGGTGCCGTCGGTCACCAGGACCAGGAAGCGCTCGACCACCGCGGTGGTGTCGTCGCCCCGCTGCTCGAGCTCGTTCAGGCCGGCGAGGTAGGCGTTGTAGAGCGCCGTCGTGCCGCGGCTGCCAGCGTTTCGCGCGTTCTCCAGGACGCCGAACAGCTCGTTCTCGTCCTCGCTGAAGTCGGTCATCAGGAACTCCGTCGCCTCCGGCCGGCCGATGGCCAGGAAGATGACCTTGTGGCGGACGCCCGGCTCCGCATCGACCACGGTCGCCTGCACGTAGGCGCGGGCCGCCTCGATGACGTCGCCGTCGACGCCGGCGTCGAAGATCGAGTCGCTGAGGTCGAGCGCGACCACCGAGTAGATCTCGATGTCGGCGACGTCGCCGACGTCGGAGACGCTCTCGCCCTCGTTGCCCTCGCCGAAGGGCGTGCCCTTCTCGTTGTTGATGACCGTCGTGTCGCCGGCCACCAGCGGGCGGATGGGGTCGCCGTTGGCATCGAGGACGCGGAATTTCAGCTGCAGACCGGCGGGCTCCACGATCCGCAGCGGCCCCGCGCGATCGATGCAGATCCCGCCCTCCAGCGAGCTCCCGGCGCCGGACCCGGAGCCGGCACCACCGGCACCGCCGCTCCCGTCGGCGGAGTCGTCACTGCAGGCGGTCGCCAGGGCCAGGGGGGCGAGCAGGGCAAGGGCTGCGGTGAAGCGAAGGTGCATCTCCAAAGGGTAGCCGCCGCGGAAAGGCGATGTCACGAAAGCCGCCATGCCCCTCCTTCCCGGCGGCACGCTCGGCATTCTCGGCGGCGGACAGCTCGGTCGGATGACCGCCATGGCCGCGCGGGAGCTGGGCTACCGGATACACGCCCTCGATCCGGACCCTTCGTGCGCCGCCCGCTTCGTCGTCGAGCAGTGCATCACCGCCCCCTTCGACGACGCCCTCGCCGCCGCCTGGCTCGCCCACCACGTGGGCGTCGTCACCATCGAGATCGAGTCGATCGCACACGCCGCCCTGCTCGCCGCGGCCGAGCACGCGCCGGTGCGGCCGGGGCCGGCCATCCTCGCCATGATCCAGGATCGCGTCGCCCAGAAGACCTGGCTCGCCGACCACGGCTTCCCGGTCGGCCCCTTCCGCGTGGCGCGGTCGGAGGCCGCGCTCCGCGAGGGGCTCGCGGCCCTCGATGGGCCCTGCTTCGTCAAGGCGGCGCGCGGCGGCTACGACGGTCGCGGCCAGCACGAGGCAGCCTCCGCGGCGGACGCGGCCGCGGCCTGGGAGACGACCGGTCGCGGCCCCTGCGTCGCCGAGCGCGCCCTCGCCCTGGAGGCGGAGCTGAGCGTGCTCGTCGCGCGCTCCCCCTCGGGAGAGATCGCCGTCCACCCGCCGGCGATGAACCATCACGAGCAGCGGATCCTGGCGTGGAGCGTCCTTCCCGCGCCCCTGCCGGCGCCGCTCCTTCGCCGCGCCGAGGAGATCGGGCGCGCCCTCGCCACCACCATGGAGATCGAGGGTCTGCTGGTGATCGAGCTCTTCCTGGTGGGCGGCGAGCTGCTGGTCAACGAGCTCGCGCCGCGACCGCACAACTCCTTTCACGCCAGCGCCGTCGGCTGCGCCACCAGCCAGTTCGAGCAGCACGTGCGGGCGGTGTGCGATCTCCCGCTCGGCTCGACGCGCGTCCTTCGCCCGAGCGCGATCGTGAACCTGCTGGGCGATCTGTGGGGGGAAGACGGCGCGGCCCCGCCCTTCGAGCGCGTCCTCGGCAGCGCCGACACGCGCCTGCACCTCTACGGAAAGCGCGTCGCCCGCCCGGGGAGGAAGATGGGCCACCTCTCGGCCACCGGGGACTCGCCGGAGCAGGCCGTGGAGCTCGTGCGGGCCGCCTACGCCGCGCTCTCCCTCCCCCGCTCCCTCCCCCCATCCCTTCCCCCCTCCATCTCGGTCTCGCGCTGAGGCTTGCCGACCGCCACCACCCGCGCGACAGTCCTGGCGATGGTCCAGACGAACACCGACGTCGTTGTGTGCGCGATCGACCTCCACGGCGGGAGCGATCTGGTCGTCCAGCGCGGGCTGGAGAACGCGGCGCTCCACAAGGCGGAGCTTCACGTGCTCACCGTCGCGGAGCTCAACTTCGGTCGCGTGAAGGTGCCGGACGCGATCGACGATCCCATGCTGAGCGGCGTCGACCGGCAGAAGCTCGCGAAGTTCGTCGACGCGCACGTCGCCCGCTACCGCAAGGATCACCCCGGCGCAGCCGACGCCGTGAAGGTGACGATGCACGTCGAGGCGGGGACGCCCGCCGAGGTGATCGTCGCGTACGCAGCCCGTGTGAGCGCCGACCTCATCGTCATGGCCACCCACGGCCGCACCGGGATCCGCCACCTGGTCCTCGGCTCGTGCGCGGAGAAGGTCGTCCGCGCCGCCGGCTGTCCCGTGCTGGTCGTCCGCGCCAAGACTCACGCCTGAACCGCAAGACATCGTTCAGCTGGGCGCGACGCGCGTCCGTAGGCATTGTGCCAGTGCGTCATCTACGGTGACATCAGGTTGGGCCGCGCCGACGGCCCGCGCGGGACCGGTATGTTGGGGCTCGACGGTGAGAGGACGGCGCTCCGGGTCCTCGTCATCGACGACGAGGAGGGCGTGCGCGCGACGATGGCGGCGAACCTGGAGCTTGCCGGGTTCGTCGTCTTCGAGGCGTCCAGCATCGCCGACGCCGTCGCGTGCCTCCGTCGCGCCGCGGTGGACGCCATCGTCTCCGACGTGCGCATGCCCGACCGTGACGGGCTCGCCGGGCTCGCCGACCTGCGCGAGGCCCAGCCGGAGGTGCCGGTGGTCTTCGTCACCGGCTACGACGAGGATACCATCCTGGAGATGGCGGTCGCCCGCGGCGCCTACACGGTCCTCGGCAAGCCGGTGAGCTCCGATCGCGTCGTCGACGTCGTGCGACGCGCCGCCGCGAAGCCGTTCGTCCTCGTCGTCGACGACGACGACGCCTACCTCACCGGTCTCTCGGAGAACCTTCGCCTCGCAGGCCTCGAGGTGCACGCCGCGGCGGACGCCGCGGCCGCGGTCGAGGTGGCGACGGCGATGTCCGTCGACGTCTGCGTGGTCGACCTCATGCTCGGGAGCGGCGATGACGGCGCGGTGCTGACCGCGCGCCTCCGCGAGGCCGCGCCCGACGTCGCGGTCATCACCATGACCGGCCACGACGTGGAGGACGTGGTGCGGCGCGCCGCCCGCGCCGGCGCGGCCCAGTGCCTGCGCAAGCCCTTCGATGCGCCCACCCTGACCCGGCTCATCGCGCGCGCCCGTCGGAGAACCGCCCACACGCACTCCTCATCCCGCTGACGCGAGGGACGACGTCGGGGCGGCCAGGCCGCCCTTCTGGCGTAGGATCGAGCGGCGATGGGGGATGCGCTCGACAACCCGGCTCGTGTTCACGTGCTCGTCGTCGACGACGAGGAGGCGGTTCGAGCGACGCTCGCCGCCAATCTCGAGCTCGCGGGCTTCGACGTCGCCGAGGCCTCCAGCGTCAAGGAGGCCGTCGCGCACCTCAAGCTCCGGCACGTCGACATGCTGGTCTCCGACGTGCGCATGCCCGATCGCGACGGCGTCTCCGGCCTCGACGACCTGCGCGCGGTGCAGCCGGATCTTCCGGCGGTGTTCATCACCGGGTACGACGCCGACGGCGTCATCGAGCCCGCGATGGCCAAGGGGGCCTACACCGTCCTCCGCAAGCCGGTCAGCGTGGAGCGGGTGGTGGACGTCGTGCGCCGCGGCGCGCGGTCGCCGACGGTGCTGGTGATCGACGACGAGCCGGCGTTTCTCGAGGCCCTGGTGGCCAACCTGCAGACGTCGGGGATCCGCGTCGATCGCGCGGCCGACGGGGCCTCGGCCATCGCCGCCCTGGAGGCCGCTCACGTCGACGTCTGCGTGGTGGACCTGGTGCTGGGCGAGGAGGACGGCGCCGACGTCGCCGCTCGCATCCGCGCGCGCTTCCCCGACGTGAGCGTCATCGCGATGACCGGGCACGAGGTGGGCGAGCTGGTGCGCTCGGTGATCCGTGGCGGCGCCGCGCACTGCCTGCGCAAGCCGTTCGAGATGCGCCTCCTCACCCGCCTCATCGCGAGGACGCGCGGCGAGCGGCCCCTGGGAGGTCGTGCGTGAACGGCAAGGAGTCCGGCGTGCGACCGAGGCTACCGACGCGGAGCCTGCCGCGCTACGCGGTGCTGCTGGTGGACGACGATCCGATCGCCCTGGAGACCACCGCCGCGTGCCTGGAGGACTTCCACGACGTCGTCTCCACCACCAAGGCGGACGAGGCGTTGAAGCTGCTCGATCGCTGCCGCTTCGACGTGGTCGTCTCCGACTGGCGCATGCCCGGGCTCGACGGCGTGCAGCTCCTCACCCGCGTGGCGAAGCGCGAGCCTCCCATCGCGTGCCTTCTCATCTCCGGGGCCATCGACGAGCTCGCGTCCCAGGTCCCCGCCGACCAGCGCAGGCTGCTGGCGATCCTCGCCAAGCCCTTCAGCGCCGAGCAGCTGCTCGATCGCATCGCGCAACTGGGACGCATTGCCGCCATGAAGGACGAAGTGCGACGCTTGCGCGGCGCCCGATGATGGGGCTGGATGTCGGGGCTTGATCACGGAGCTGGCCGGAGATGAATCGCAGCCGCGACCCTGCCCGCGAGGCCGAGGAGCTGGCGGTGACGGAGGAGGTCCTCTCGCTCCTGCGCCACGACGCGCGCAACAAGCTCTCGGCGGCGAGGCAGGCCGGCGCCTACCTCAAGAGCCGCACCGAGCGCACCGATCTGTGGACGTCGGACGCGCGTGTGCCCAGGTTCTTCTCCATCATCGACGAGCAGCTGCTCCTCGCCGACGAGATCCTCGAGCGTCACGAGGCGCTCGCGCGCGTACACGAGCGCAGTCCCGACCTGCTGGATCCGGCGCGTATCGTCGCTATGGCCATCGCTGCGGCGCAGCCCATGGGCGAGGTGCGGGTCGATACCTCGGTCGACCCCGGGCGCCCCCAGGCCGACCCCCACGAGCTGGTGCTCGCGCTACGCTGTCTAATCGACAATGCGGTGGAGGCCACGCCTTCCGGCAAGCGGGTCGAATTGCGCGGCGTCGCCGGCGACGGCCGCTACGCGTTCCTCGTCGAGGACCAGGGGCCCGGCCTCCATCCCGACGACTTCCACCGCGTCGTCCGACCCTTCGTGTCCACCCGCGTCGGCCGCCGCGGTCTGGGCCTTGCGATCGCGCGCCGGGTCGCGTCGCGATGGGGCGGAGCCCTCACTTGCCTGCCCTCGGAGTCGGGCGCCCTCCTCGAGCTCACCGTCGGCGTGGGCGGCGCCCCATGAGCGCCCCGCAGGTGCTCCTGGTCGACGACGACGACGCCAGCCGCTTCACCCTGGCGGCGCTGCTGGAAGACGCGGGCGTCGTCGTCCGCGAGATCGCCACCCTGGAGGAGGCGCGCGCGGCCATCCCCGAGGAGCCCGATTGCCTGCTGGTGCTCGCCGATTACCACCTGGACGAGGGCCTGGGTGTCGACCTTCTCCCGCTGGTGCGCCAGCACATGCCGAGAGCGCGATTCGTCCTGGTGTCGGGCGACGTGGAGGCCGGCTCGTTGCCGGGCATCGACGGTGTCCTGCGCAAGGGCGACGACCCCAGGGTGGCCATCGCGCGCGTGCAAGCGTGGGTCAGCGCGCCTTCAGACGCAGGGTGAAGGTCGAGCCCCGACCGACCTCACTCTCGCAGGCGAGCTCGCCGCCCTGGCCGCGCACCTGCGCCTCGGCGATGGCGAGGCCGAGCCCCGTGCCCCTGGCCTTGGTGCCGAAGAGCGGCTCGCGCACCCGGTCCAGGAGCTCGGCCGGAATGCCGGCGCCCTGGTCGCGAACCGAGAGGATGACCTCGTCGCCCTCGATGCACCCCTCGACGATCACCCGCCCCGCGGCGCTGGCGTCGTAGGACTCGACCGCGTTCCGCACCAGCTGCACCAGCGCGCGGCGGCAGGCGTCGCGGTCGAGGTGGACCGGCGCCAGCGCCTCCGGGACCTCGTTCTCGAGCGTGATCCCCGGGGGCCGCCGGACGTCGAGCGTCACCTCCTCGATCAGGTCCCGGAGAAGGAAGGTGCTGCGCGAGATGCGCGGAGGGGCGCCGAAGACGCGCAGGTCGTCCACGACGCGCGTCATCGTCCCCAGCTCGCGCTCCACCAGCTCGAAGAAGTGGGCGATGCGCGGGTCGGACTCCGGCGGTGCGCCCCCCTGCTTGTCACCCACGATGCGGGCGCGCAGGTACTGGTGGGCCGAGAGCACCGCGGCCAGGGGGTTGTTGAGCTCGTTGCCCACGCGCGCGGCGAGCTCGCCGAGAGCGTGGGCGGCGACGCTGCGCGCCTCCTGGCCACCGTCCGAGCCGCCGCTGCCGGCGCTGTCGCCCATCGAGCTCTCCTCGCCACGCGCCGATCGCTGCCGGCGCTCGCTCGCCCAGTGCTTCTCTGGCCTGATCATCCGGCCGAAGTCGCAGGCGACTTCGGCCGTGTGAGAGC
Organism: Polyangiaceae bacterium; assembly: GCA_046596645.1. Classification (GTDB taxonomy): domain Bacteria; phylum Myxococcota_A; class Polyangia; order Polyangiales; family Polyangiaceae; genus JBKJLX01. The sequence goes on along the minus strand of JBKJLX010000664.1, from coordinate 3,839 downwards.
CAATGCTAGAGGAAGACGTGGCCGTGCGGCGTCTCGCGATCGAGGTGCGGGGTGTGGTGCAGGGCGTCGGCTATCGGCCCTTCGTGGTGGCCCTCGCGCGGCGCCTCGGCCTCGCGGGGGACGTCGCCAACGTCGGCGGGCGCGTCGACATCGACGTCGAGGGCGAGAGCGACGCGGTGGACGAATTCATCGACGCGCTGTCGAAGGGGGCGCCGGCGGCCGCCCAGGTCCGCGAGGTGAGCACCGAGCCGCGGTCGCCGGGGGCGCGCCGCGGCTTCACCGTGCGCGCCAGCACGGAGCAGGCGGGCGCGGCTTTCGTGACGCCGGACCGGGCCGCCTGCGCCGCGTGCGCGCGCGATCTCGAGGATCCGGCGTCGCGCCGTCACGGCTACCCGTTCGCGGCCTGCAACGCGTGCGGCCCGCGGTGGACGGTGGTGCTGGGGGCGCCCTACGCCCGCGCACGGACCACCATGGCCCCGTTCCCGCCGTGCGCGGCCTGCGCGCGCGATCTGGAGGACGCCACCGGTCGACACTTCCTCGCCGAGGCCACCGCCTGCGCCGATTGCGGCCCGCGCCTGCGCTTTACGGGGGCGACAGCCGTCGGCGCGCCCGACGGCCCCCTCGAGCGCGCCACGGCCGCCGTGCGGAGCGGGCTGGTGGTCGCGATCAAGGGCGTCGGCGGCTATCACCTCGCCTGCGACGCCGCCGACGCGGCGGTGGTCGCGCGCCTCCGCGAGCGCAAGGCCCGCGACGCCAAGCCCTTCGCGGTGCTCGTCGCCGACCTCGAGGCGGCCGCTGCGCTGGCCCGCCTCGACGACGACGAGCGGCGCGAGCTGGAATCGCCCATGCGGCCCATCGTCCTCGTGCGGCGCCGCGACGGCGCACCGCTCGCGGACGAGGTCGCGCCGCGCTCGCCGTGGGTGGGCCTCCTCCTGCCGCCGTCGCTCCTCCACCTTGCCCTGGTGCGGGCGGTGGCGCGGCCCATCGTGTTGACCAGCGGCAACCGGGGAGGCGAGCCGATGGCCATCGACGAGGCGTCGGCGGTGGAGCGCCTGGGCGACGTGGCGGACGCGTTCCTGCACCACGATCGGGGCATCGCGGTGCGCGTCGACGACTCGGTCGTGCGCGTCGTGCGCGGCAAGACGCTGCCGGTGCGGCGGGGCAGGGGGCTCGCCCCCGCGCCCATCCGGCTGCGCGACGCGGTGGCGGAGCCGATCCTCGCCCTGGGGGGTGACTTCAAGGGCGCCTTTGCGATCGCGGTCGGTGAAATGGCGCTGGTCTCGCACCACGTGGGCGATCTCGGCGACGTGGACGCGACGCTCGATCTCGAGCGCTGCCTCGAGCACGTCGAGCGCCTCCTCGGCGTCCGCCCGAGGATCGTCGCCCACGATCTCCACCCCGACTACGCCTCGACGCACCTGGCGCATGAGCTGGCGGCGCGGCGCGGGGGCCGCACCGTCGCCGTCGCTCACCACCACGCGCACGTGGCGTCGTGCCTCGCCGACGCGGGTCACGCCGGGCCGGTGATCGGCTTCGCCTTCGACGGTGTCGGGCTCGGCGTCGACGGAACCGCGTGGGGTGGAGAGGTGCTGGTCGGCGACGCGCGACACGTCGATCGCGTCGCCCACCTGCGCGCCGTCGCGCTGCCCGGCGGCGACGCGGCCGCACGCGCCCCCTGGCGCGCGGCGCTGGCGCACCTCGTGGACGCGGGGGTCTCGACGGCGCGTCTGGCCGGGCTGGCACCGCCGGGCGATCGCGAGCTGCTCGAGCGCGCGGTGCGCGCCGGCGTCGGGGCGCCACGCGCGACGTCCATGGGACGTCTCTTCGACGCCGTGGCTTGCCTCTCCGGCCAGCGCGCTCTCACCTCGTACGACGGTCAGGCGGCCATGGAGCTGGAAGGAGCCGCAGCGTGCTCCGACGCCACCGGCGCCTACACCTTCGACGTCACCGGCCGAACGAACGATGGGCCCGACGAGATCGACGCCCGTCCCGTGGTCCGCGCGGTCGCCGCCGATGTGGACGCGGGAGAGGGCAAGGGTGCGATCGCGCTTCGTTTTCATCGCGCCCTCGCCGACGCGGTGACCACCGTGGCCGTGCGCGTCCGGGAGCGCGGTGGCCCCTCGGTGGTGGCGCTCGGCGGCGGCGTGTTCGTGAACGCCGTGCTGGTCGCCGCGTGCGAGGAGCGGCTGGAGCGTCACGGCTTCACGGTCTTGCGGCCGAGGCGGGTTCCCCCCAACGACGGCGGACTCGCCCTCGGTCAGCTGCTGATCGCCGCCGCACGCACCGGGGGTGCTTGACGGTCCCGATGGCAAGACGGACTCTTGCCGTGCCGTGTGTCTCGGAGTCCCTGGTCGCGTCATCGACATGCGTGACGAGGGCGGCCTGCGGATGGGCCGCGTCGACTTCGGCGGCGTGACGCGCTCGGTCTGCCTCGAGCACGTCGACGTGACGCCCGGCGACTGGGTGCTGGTGCACGTCGGCTTCGCGCTGACGCGCCTCGCCGAGGAGGAGGCGGCCGATCTACTGCGCCTGCTGCGCGAGCTGGCCGACGCCGAGGAGCCTCCCCCCGAGGCGCTGCTCCCGTGATCGCCCTCACCGAGGGGCTGCGTGACGAGGCGCGCGTGGCCACGCTGGCGGCAGCGATCCGTCGCGAGGCGACGCGGCCGTGGACGATCATGGAGGTCTGCGGCGGGCAGACCCACGCCATCGTCCGCTTCGGGCTCGACCAGCTGCTGCCCCCGCAGATCGAGCTGCTGCATGGCCCCGGCTGCCCGGTCTGCGTGACCCCGCTGGAGACGCTGGATCGCGCGCACGCGCTGGCCGCGCGGCCCGGCGTGATCCTCTGCACCTTCGGCGACATGCTGCGCGTCCCCGGGTCGCGCGGCGATCTGTTCGGGGTCAAGGCGCGCGGCGGCGACGTCCGCATCGTCTACTCGCCGCTCGACGCGGTGAACCTCGCGCGGCGCACGCCAGACAAGCAGGTGGTGTTCCTCGCAGTCGGCTTCGAGACGACGGCGCCGGCCAACGCGATGGCGGTCATCGCTGCCCAGCGGGCGGGTCTGGAGAACTTCACCATCCTCTCCTCGCACGTGCTCACGCCGCCGGCGCTCGCCTCGATCCTGCAGACCGACGGCAATCGCGTGGGCGCCTTCCTCGGGCCCGGCCACGTGTGCACCGTCATGGGCACGCGCCAGTACGACGCGCTGGTGCGCGCCTACCGGGTGCCGGTGGTGATCGCCGGCTTCGAGCCGGTCGATCTCCTCGCCGGCATGCTGGCCGCGGTGCGCCAGCTGGAGGCAGGAGAGGCCAGGGTCGAGGTCGCGTACACGCGCGCCGTCTCGGCGGAGGGCAACGCCCGCGCGCGCGCGGCGATGGAGTCGGTGTTCGAGGTGTGCGACCGCAACTGGCGCGGCATCGGGATCATCCCCAAGAGCGGCCTCCGCGTCCGCTGGGAGCTGCGTGCGTTCGACGCCGAGCGTCGCTTCGAGGAGGCGACCCTGCGCGCCGAGGAGAGCCGCGTCTGCATCAGCGGGCGCGTGCTGCGGGGGCTGGCCAAGCCGCCCGAGTGCCCGGCGTTCGGGCGCGCATGCACGCCGGAGTCGCCGCTCGGCGCCACCATGGTCTCCTCCGAGGGAGCGTGCGCGGCCTACCACCGCTACCGCCCCGTCGAGGCGGGGGTGCAGGCGCCGTGACGCTGGACGTCGCCGCGCTGGAGCGGGCCGTGGCCCGCCGCTCGGAGGAGAGCGCGCGCGTGCAGCGCGCCTTCTTCGACGCCCACGCCGCGGCCTTTGCCAGCTGCGCCGAGGACCTCGCGCGCCGCTTCGACGAGGGCGCGCGCC
>JBKJLX010000313.1:0-5336 GCA_046596645.1 Polyangiaceae bacterium | reverse complement strand
GCGCGAGGTGATTGACTGCGTCGTCCTGCCCGGGGGCGACGCTGTCGTCCCCCGGGTCACCGCGTCGTCGTCGCTCGCCGCGACCCGCGAACGCGACGTGGGCTCGGTGATGTCCCGCGACGTGGTCTGTGTCGCGGCCGACGCCAGCGCGCAGCGTACCCGACGTGCGCTCATCGAGCGGGCGATCGGGGTGCTGGTGGTGGTCGACGCAGGCCATCGGGTGCTGGGCCTGGTGACGGTGACCACCCTCGCCGAGATGCCGGCGGACTCGAAGCGCATGGCGGGCGACGTCATGACGACCCGACCGCTGGTGGTCGACGCCCGCACGTCGCTCCGCCGCGCGAAGGAGATCATGACCGCGGAGGGCGTGGGGCATCTGGCCGTCGTCGACGGCCTCGGTCGGCTGTCGGGCGTCGTCTCCTCCGCCGACCTGCGCACGTAGACGCTGACCCCGGTGGGTGGCAGCATCCGCGCTTGCAGAGCAGCTCGCCTTCCGCCCGGGCTGCGAAGCTGCGGCTCCTGATCGTCGACGACGACGCCGACTCCCTCACGGTGCTCGAGGAGATGCTCATCGGCCTGGGCCACGAGGTCCTGCGCGCCGCCGACGGAGCGGCGGCGCTGGCCCTGGCGCTGGAGCTGCCGCCCGACGTCGTGGTGTCCGACCTGCAGATGAACGGCATGGGCGGGATCGAGCTCATGACCCGCCTGCGCAAGCAGGACCGGCAGCTCCCGGTGATCGTGATCACCGGCTTCGCTGGCGTGGACTCGGCGATCGAAGCGCTGCGCGCCGGCGCGCACGACTACCTGGTCAAGCCGATCAAGGCCAACGCGCTCCGCGTCTCCATCGAACGCGCCGTCGTCGCGCGGCGGGTGCTGTCCGAGGCGGAGTCGTTGCGCCGCCAGGTGCAGGCGCAGAGCTCCGCGGCCCTCGGGGGGCTCATCGGAGCCAGCTCGGCCATGCAGGCGGTCTACCGCACCGCCCGTCAGGTGGCCTCGGCGCGCGCGACGGTGCTGATCACCGGCGAGAGCGGGACGGGCAAGGGCGAGATGGCGCGGGCGGTGCACGCCCTCAGCCCGCGTCGCGATGCCCCGTTCGTGTCGCTGAGCTGCGCGGCGCTCGCCGAATCGCTGCTGGAGAGCGAGCTCTTCGGCCACGAGAAGGGCTCGTTCACCGGCGCCGATCGGCGCCGCCTCGGCCGTTTCGAGCAGGCTGACGGAGGCACGCTGTTCCTCGACGAGGTCGGCGAGATACCGGCGTCGCTGCAGGTGAAGCTGCTGCGCGTCCTGCAGGAGCGACGCTTCGAGCGCGTGGGTGGGAACGAGACGGTGGGCGTCGACGTCCGCCCCGTCGCGGCGACCAACCGTGACCTCGCGGCCGACGTCGAGGAGGGTCGTTTCCGCCGGGATCTCTTCTACCGGCTGAACGTCGTTCACATCGAGATGCCTCCCTTGCGCTCGAGGGACACCGACGTCCTCCTCCTGGCCGGCGAGTTCCTCACCCGCTACGCCGCCGAGAACGGACGCGCCATCGAGGGCTTCTCCGATGGTGCGCGCGCCCTGCTCCTCTCTCATCGCTGGCCGGGCAACGTGCGCGAGCTCGAAAATGCCGTCGAGCGCGCGGTGGTCGTGTGCGAGGGGAGCACGATCGAGGTCGGCCACCTCCCCGCCGAGCTCCACGCGGCGCAGAAGGGAAAGATCGCGATTCCCGGGTCGACCATGGCGGAGATCGAGCGCTACGCCATCATCAGCACCCTCGAGGCGACCCACGGCTCCACGCTCCGCGCGGCGAAGATGCTCGGGCTCTCGCTGCGGACGGTCCAGTACCGCGCCGTGGAGTACGGCAGCGCGACGTCCCGGACGACTCGCGACGAGGAGGACCCGGGCTAGGCAAGTCCGGGGTGCCGGGCGCGCGGCACGCTCCTTGAGAGAGACGTGCGCCATGAGCAAGTCCATCCCCCCGGTCAGCAAGTACATGACGACGAGCCCGCACTCGATCGGACGCGAGCAGACGCTCGCGGTGGCGCACCAGATGATGACGGAGCACGGGTTCCGTCACCTGCCGGTGCTGGAAGGCGGCAGGCTGGTGGGCGTGGTCAGTCAGCGCGACCTGCACCTCGTCGAGGCCCTGCGCGACGTCGACCCTGCGAAGGTCACCGTCGAGGAGGCGATGACCACCGAGGTCTACGCCGTCTCGCCGGACGCGCCGCTGGACGAGGTCGCCGCCGAGATGGCGGAGCACAAGTACGGTTGCACCATCGTCATGCAGAACGCGCACGTGGTCGGCGTCTTCACGACGGTGGACGCGTGCAAGGCGCTCCACGATCTCCTGCATGGGCGCCTGGCGAGGTGATGGGCGCCGTCCGGTGCCGCGTCAGCCCGCAAGCGAGGGCGACTCGGCCCTCTCGTCGTCGCTCCCGTGCCTCCTCATGCTGGCCTCGCCGGTCATGATGGGGAACAGCTTCTTCAGCCGCGTGGCGAGGGGCTCCATCACGTAGGGCACGCCATGCGCCCCGCAGATCGCCCGCACCCGAGGCTGCGCGACCTGCAGCATCCTCGGCGGAAGGTCGGGGAAGAGGTGGTGCTCGATCTGGTAGTTGAGGAAGCCCTGGAGGAAGTCCGCCAGGTCCGACCCTCCGGTGTAGTTGGCCGAGCCGAGCACCTGGCGCACCAGGCGCTCCGCGCGGGCGCCGCCGGCGCCGCGGCCGCTCACCGGCGCATCGAAGCGGGCCAGGTCGTCCCCGGCGTGGTTGGGCGCGATCAGCGCAAAGGTGTGGATGTTGGTGAGCACCTCGGCCAGCACCGAGTTGGTGAGGACGCTCATCGCCGCGAGAGGGCCGAGCGGCGCCGCCAGCAGCGGGGCGAGCACGAAGCGCGCGCCTGCGTAGGGGAGGAGCGAACGGAGGAACGCGCGCCCGGATCGGGTCCTCGGATCGAGCTCGGCCACGATCGGCGCGTCCGCGTCCGCGGCCACGCCGGGGCGCGACGTCCTCCGCGAGCGCCACGCGTTGGGCGCGTAGTACGTGAGCCTCCACGTGCAGGCGTAGAAGCCGATGACCGCCCACTTGACCGTGCGCGGCCAGCTCGCGTCGCGGATCATCTGCATGTTGATCTCCACCTGATCGGGGTCCATGACCTCCCCGACGTGGCCGTGGTGAGCGACGTTGTGCTCGTGGTCCCACGCGTCGCGATCGAGCCAGTCGAGCCACTCCAGCTTCCGCTTCCAGCCGCGGGCGAAGGTGGTGCTGGGCGGAGGTCCGCCCGCGCGGTCGAGGCCGCGGTGGAGCACGTGGTGGGCGACGATGGTCCACCGGGTGGACGTTCCCAGGGCGATGCACGCGACCGAGAGTGGGTTCGGCGCGATCCACGAGGTGGCCCAGCCGAGGGCCGACGCGGCGCGCCCCCATCCCTCGAGCTTCCTGAAGTGGGCGCGGTCCTCCTCGCCGACCGCCGCTCTCAGCTCGGCGTGAAGCGCCACGATCTCCCGGGCGAATGCGCTGGGGTCCTCGCACATGAGGAGGGCTTCTAGTGCCCAGGTGGCCGGGATCTCAATCCTTGATCGACCGCCGGGCCCCCGCTACGGCGGCGGAAGCGGCTGGTCGAGGAGGTCGAGGAGCCCCAGGAGCGGGATGTCGAGCCAGGTCGGCCGGTTCTGCAGCTCGTACCCGATCTCGTAGATGCACTTCTCCAGCAGGTAGTGCTCGATGAGGATGGCGGTCGCCTCGTCATCCTCCGGGACGAGGCCGGTGCCCCGCATGCGCTCCAGGTAGCCGCCGAGATAGCAGCTCGCGACCCACTCCTCCCACGCGCGCGACCACGGCTCGAGCTTGGGGATGTCCTCCACCCGCTCGCTGCCCCGCCGCAGCGAGGCGGCGCTGGCGTAGGAGAACGAGCGGATCATGCCCGCGGCGTCGAGGAGCGGGCAGCGCTTGAACCGGCGCTGCGGCAGCGGCCGGGCCGGCTCGCCCTCGAAGTCGATGATGACGAAGTCGTCGTCCGTCCACAGGACCTGGCCCAGGTGCAGGTCGCTGTGGACGCGGATCTTGTCGACCGTGATCTTGCGCCCGGTCACGCGGCGCAAGCGCGCGTCGACCTCCGGCTCGCGCGCGACGGCCTGCTCGACGAGCGGACGCACCGCCTCCGGCAGCTTGCCCACGCGCTTGCGAAGCCGCTCGAACGTCCGGACCAGCAGGTTGTGCGCCGACTGGTAGAGCGACTGCTGATGCATCAGGTCGAACGGCTGGCGCGTGAAGGCCGGGTCCTCGGTGGGGGAGGCCAGGGCGAGGTGCATCTCCGCCGTGCGCACGCCGAGGAGGCGCACCCGGTCGATGTAGGGACCGACCCACTGCACCTGGGTCGGCGTGGGGGCGATCGCCGCGCGCTGGACGCGCGAGCCCGGCGTGCGCGGCGGCTCCGCCGGCAGCTGCTCCTCGGCGAGGATGCGATCGTAGAAGCGACCGAGCGAGTCGAGGGTCAAGGCCCAGGCGTCCCCCTGGTTGGGGACCGACTCGTGGAGCGTCGCGACGGTGGCAGGCTCGCCGCCCGGCGTCGCGTACTCCAGCGCGCCGGCCAGGCGCGACGTGCCCCGCTGCCCCGGCACGCCGAGGAAGAAGCGACCGAGCTCGAGCTCGGGGTTCGCGCCATGCTCCGTCACCCGGTAGAGCTTGAGGAAGTAGCTCGACCCGATCTGCACCGAGCTGTTGGTCTGCTCGGCGGTGACGGCGCGCGGCGTCAGGTCCACGCCCTCGCCGAGGGAGAGGCCGGCGAAGGCGGTGCCGACGACGCGCCCCGCCTCGCCGGGCAGGGTCGCCTGCTCGGCCATCCCCTTCACCAGGGCGGTGGCGAAGGCCGGCACGATGAGGCCATCGTAGAGGACGCCCTCCACCTCGGTCTCGGAGCGGACGACGCAGTCGGCGACGACCGCGTTGGGGCGCGGCACGCTGGCGACGTCGGTGGTGAAGCCGAGGGGCACGGCGTAGGTCTCCGGCGCGCCCTCGTCGTACTCCAGCGTGACCAGGACCAGCGCGTAGCTCTCCCCGTCGAGCACCCAGGGGATGACGTCGGCGATGCTGGTGTGCTTGCGGTTCTTCGCCTTGGCGCGGAACCAGCGCCGCTCGGCGATGAACTCCCCCAGGATCTCCGCCAGGAGCGGGCGGCTCGCCGCGGCGAGGATCGTCGTCCACGTCCCGGCGACCTCGACGCGCCGGATCTCTCTCGCGTCCGCCGCGTCGGCGCGGCGCGGGGCCTCCAGCGCGAACCAGTAGAAGCCGTGAGGCGTCAGCGAGAAGTGATAGGGCGCGCTGGTGATGGCGGGGAACTTCGCGCGGCCGAACAGCTCC
>JBKJLX010000506.1:0-7169 GCA_046596645.1 Polyangiaceae bacterium | reverse complement strand
CCGCGCGGCGACCGTCCTCGTCCGCCCCGGGATCGAAGCGCCCCCGGGCTGGCCCGCCCCGCGGCGGGTGCGAGGCGCCGGCAACCACGAGTGCCTCGGCGGCATCGCCATCGCCGCCGCCATCGCCCTGGTCGCCACCGGGGACGCCGACGAGGTGCTCGTCCTCGGCGAGGCGCCGGATCGCGGCACTGCATTTCTCTTCACCCGTCCCTCACCTCGTTCCTCATCTCTCACCTCTGCCTCTCGGGTCGAACCCACGCCATGAGCCAGCCCCTCGATCTCGACGTCGCCGTCCTCGGCGGCGGCCTCGCCGGCAACCTCTTCGTCCGCCACCTCCGCCGGGAGCTGCCCCAGGTCTCCATGGCGATCTTCGAGCGCGAGCCGGAGCCGAAGTGGAAGGTCGGCGAGTCCTCGGTCGAGATCGCGTCGAACTACTTCACCCGGCGGCTGGGGCTCAGCCGGTACCTGTACGAGAACCAGCTGCCCAAGAACGGGCTGCGCTTCTTCTTCGACCGGCCGGAGAAGGACGGCGAGCTGGAAGAGCTGTCGGAGATGGGCAGCGTGGCCCTCCCGTACCTTCCGGCGTTCCAGCTCGACCGCGCACGCTTCGAGACCGACCTGCGGGGCATGAACGCCGCCGCCGGGGTGCCCACGCACTTCGGGCGCGTGCAGGAGCTGCAGCTCGACGGCGGCAACCACACCTTCCAGCACGCGGCGAAGGACGGCCCGACCCAGGGCGTGCGCGCGCGCTGGGTGATCGACGCCGCCGGCCGCTCCGGGCTCATCGCACGCTTGCTGAAGCTGTGGCAGCCGGAAAACCACCTCATCTCCGCGGTGTGGGGGCGCTTCGAGAACGTCGTCGACATCGACGACCTCACCTCCACCGCGTTCCGCGACCGGGTGAAGAACACCAGCCGTCACCTGTCGACGACCCACTTCTGCTACCCGGGCTACTGGATCTGGTTCATCCCCCTGAGCCGCGGCATCGTCAGCGTCGGCGTCGTCATGCGGCGCGAGCAGTTCGACGACGCCTGGCGGAAGGAGGAAGGTTTCCTCTCCTTCCTGAAGAGCCACCGCTCCTCGGCGCAGCTCCTCGAGGGGGCAAAGCTGCTCGACGTCGGCAGCTACAAGCAGCTGGCCTACGGTACGAAGCAGTTCTTCGGCGATCGCTGGGCGACCATCGGCGAGGCGGGCGCCTTCACCGACCCTTTCTACAGCCCGGGCAGCGACTTCATCGCCTTCGAGAACGACTTCACGGTCGACCTGATCAAGCGCCAGGTACGAGGGGAAGACATCGAGCCGCACCGCGCCCGCTACGACGCCTTCATGCGCTTCCGCCACGAGGCGACCATCCTCGTCTACCAGGACCTCTACACCACGCTGGGGAGCCACGAGCTCTACCGCCTGAAGTGGGACTTCGACATCGCCTGCTACTACAACCTGTGGCTCGAGCCGTTCCTGCGGGGCGACCACCTGAAGGCGGAGTGGCTCGACACCCAGCTGAGGCAGAAGCCGCTCGTCCTCGGCGTCCTCGAGCGGTTCAGCAAGCTGTTCCAGCACGTGCAGGCGCACCTCATCGACGCTGGGCAGATGGCGCGCGGCAACATCGGCCAGGTCACCAACGCCTTTCCGCTGATGAAGGCCGCCGAGCAGCTGGGCAGCGACGCGTCCGCCGACGCGGTCATGGAGCGCACGGCCGACGCGTTCAACTCGGTCCGTGCGCGCGCCCTCGCCCTGATCGGCAAGGACCCCGGCGAGCCTTGGACCCTGCGCCACTACCTGGCGGGCCGCGCGATGATCTGAGCGCGGCGCCCGCCGAAGGGCTTGTGATATCTGCTCGGGCTCAGACCACGACGGGGGATGGTGTTCATGGGCCGCGAATACGTCGACCTGCGATTCGAGTCGAAGCAACTCGACGTCGAGGGCGTCCGCGTCCAGCGGGTGCTGGCGACGGAGCACATGTCGCAACCCTACCGGGTCGAGGTGGACCTGGCGGTGCCGGAGGCGAAGGAGATCGGTGTGGCGGAGCTCACCGGCGCCGAGGGGACGGTGGTCCTCGAGCGGCCGAGCGGGCCTGCACGCCGGCTCCACGGCGTGGTCGTCGAGGTCCGGGAGCTGCCGCCGGTCAGCGGGTGGTCGACCTTCACCATCGTCCTCCGGCCACGGCTGTGGCTGGCGACGCTGGTGGAGGCGTTCGACATTCACCTCGACCAGACGGTGCCCGCGATCGTGGAGACGCGCGTTCGCGACGCGGAGGTCCCCCTCGCGATGCGGCTCGCCGAGGACTATCCGGCGCGCGAGATCGTGACCCAGTACCGGGAGACGGACCTCGCCTTCATCTCTCGCCGCTGCGAGCACCTGGGCATCTTCTATTTCTTCGAGCACGGGGAGGTGGAGGAGACGGTCGTCTTCGGCGACTCCGCGTCCGCGTACGCCCAGGTGGACGAGGACGACACCGTCCCCTTCGTCGGTCGCGGCGACCTCGTGGGCATCACCGAGATCCTGGAGCGGAGGGAGGTCGTCCCCGCGACCTTCGTCTGTCGGGACTACGACTACCGCGCCCCGCAGCTGGAGCTGCACGGCGAACACAAGCTGGACCAGGGCTTCGCCGGCGGCATCTTCGAGTACGGCGCCCACTTCCGCAGCGAGCAGCAGGGCAAGCACCTGGCGCGCGTGCGGGCGGAGGCGCAGCTCTCGCGCCACACGACGTTCCACGGCCGCGGCGCCGACGTCCGCTTCGCCGCCGGACACACCTTCACCCTCGGTGACCATCCGCACCACGCGCGCCGCTTCGTCGTCGTCTCGGTGGAGCACGAGGCGCGGCAGCCGCTCTTCGCCGACGCCGACGGCGCGGGTCGCGACTACGAGAACCGCTTCGTGGCCATCCCGGCCGAGACCACGTGGCGGCCGCCGCGCGCGACCCCGGTCCCGCGCATCCACGGCCTGGTGACCGCGATCGTCGAGACCGCGCCGGGGGACATCCAGTCCTACGCCAAGATCGACGATCAGGGGCGCTACACGGTGTGCTTCCTGTTCGACGCCTCCGGCCCCGATCGCGAGCGAGCGTCGGCGCCGGTGCGGATGATCCAGCCCAGCGCCGGCCCCGGGTACGGCGTGCACTTCCCGCTGAAGCCTGGCATCGAGGTCCTGGTCGCCTTCGTCGACGGCAACGTCGACCGGCCGGTGATCGTCGGCGCGGTACCCAACCCCATCACGCCGACGCCGGTTGCGGTGGCGGAGAGCACCAAGAGCCGGATCCAGACGCGCTCCGGCATCGTCATCGAGTTCGACGACAAGAACCGGAGGGCGTGATGCCGCCGATCCAGACCATCGCCTCCACCCCGTCCTCGCTCGCCTTCGACGAGGTCATCCGGGGCGACTCCGCCGCGCTCCAGGTCACGCTGAGCTCCACTGGCGGCGACCTCGACGCGGTCGCGCTGAGCATCTCGCCCGCCGGGCAGTTCACGGTGTCGCCCGCGCAGACGACGGTCACCGAGGCCGGCGTGCAGGTCACCGTCACCTTCCGCCCGACCACCGTGGGGGCTCACCAGGCGGTGCTGTCGGCGATTCGCGGAGGCGTCCGCAAGGACATCGACATGGCCGGCGCCGGCACCGGCATCGACGTGCCGGCGGACGGGTCGCACCTCCTCATCATGGTCCCCGATTACGGCGACACGACCTTCGTCAACGTCGGCACCGACGGCGTCGTCGAGGAAGGCCTCGACGCATCGGCCGTCGACGCGACGAAGCTGAAGTCCTACCTGCGCCTGGGGACCTTCGACTTCGACACCGAGTCGCTCCCGGCCCAGGAGCTGCTCCGCCTCATCCCCTCCGCCGGGCCGGCGAAGTTTCCCAAGCTCGACACCGACGCCGAGCCGTACCCCGAGGTCGACGTGTCCGGGATGGACACGAGCGGCGTCGTCTTCAACGACGACGTGCGGACGCGCGCCCAGGACTCGAGGCAGCTCTCGACGGCGACCAGCGCCGGCTTCGACCCCAGCCCGCCGGATCCCGACCACGGGCTCAGCGCCGCCCAGCGCCGGGTGGAGAGCGCGCGCCTCTACGCGCGCGGCGGCTGGCGTGACCACTCCGACGGCAACCGCATCTCCACCACCTGGGGCGACAAGGTCGAGGTGGTGCGCGGCAACTACAAGATGATCGTCCTCGGCCGGCAGAACAACCCAGCGCAGGCGATGGGCTGGGAGGCGAGCGGCGGCCACATCCAGGACTATGCCCCAGGCACCATGCCCGGCGCCTCGTTCTGGCTGGAGTGGATCAACGACCCGCGCTTCTACGCGACGGGCGACGGCGGTGACGGCCGCAAGGGCGCCTGGCTCCTCGTGAACACGACGGAGAACGTCTACCAGTACGCGCGGACCGCCGGGAACCTGCGGAACGAGAACTGGGGCGACATCCACGAGGACTACATCGGGTCGGAGACGCCGCCCGCCGGCCACGCGACGTTCTCGACCGCCGACGCCGACGGCACCGGAGGGCACGGCATCGCCGACGACCGCAAGCTCGGCGGCCTCAACTACATGCCGATCACGCCGAGCAACGACCGCGACCAGATGGGCAAGGTCCGCAGCAACCCGCACATCATCGAGAAGACCTGGGCGCGGCGGATCGACAGCCACACCGGGTCCAAGGCCTGCCCGGTCCCCGACATCCAGGAGCGGACCTGGGCCGACAAGATCGACGGCCGCACCGGCGCCTCCGATTACCGGGTGGGCGAGATCCTCGACGAGACCTGGGCGAACAAGACCAGCGAGCTGGTCGACGTCACCGGGATGATCGAGAGCAACACCCGCGCCGGGAACATCTTCGAAGCGACCACCGCCGGCACCATCTGGGGAGCCACCACCGCGGCCATGTCGACGTCGCTCGACACCATCGGCGTCCACACCGAGGTGCACCTCGGGGGTCTCCACATGGAGGCCGAGGTCGGCATCGCGCACATCACGCTCGAGCTGGGCATGAAGTACGACTTCCAGATCGCGGGCGGCTTCGAGGTCAAGACCGGCCCCTACAAGGAGCTCACGGTCGACGAGTTCAAGGTGAGGCTCAACGAGGCGAAGACGTCGGTGCAGAACGTCGGCGTCTACCTGAGCTGCATGAGGACCATCGTGTCGCTCGAGATGATGACGCTGAAGACCAAGATCGCCGGCATGTGCAACTTCGGCGGTCCCTGAAGCGAGTCCCCGGTCCGCCTCGCGCCCCCGACGTCCATCCGCTCCTCCATGCTGGTCAAGAACCTCACGCCCTTCTTCCACGGGGCGAAGCTCACCTCGCGGCGCGCGCGCCAGCCCGAGATGTGCTTCGTGGTCCGCGGCACCTTCCGGCTGGTGCACGGCGGCGCGGTCGAGCCCATCGAGGGCCTCGACCAGGGCCTGATGACCGGCGAGGTCTACGCCGACGACGATCCCGAGCGCGCCGGCGAGCTCCTTTACCCCGGCGACTTCGCCGACATGAAGCCGGTCGGGGAGGTCATGCTCAAGGGCACGTGCCACGTGCCCGGCGGCAAGCCGGTCGCCCTCAGCAGCGCCGGCTTCTCGGTGGGCGCCTGGCGGAAGGACGTCGCGGTGCTGGGCGACCGTCGCTGGGACCACAGCGGGATCCTCGGCAGCAAGCCGACCGAGGCGCGGCCCTTCCGGTCCATGCCGCTCACCTGGTCGCGCGCATTCGGGGGGATCGGCAGCCAGGTCAACCCCGCAGGCCGCGCTGCCGCGCAGGGACAGCTGCCGAACGTCGAGCTGCTGGAAGCGCCCATCCGCGGCCGCTCCGACGCGCCCGCGCCCGTGGGCTTCGGCCCCATCAACCCGGCCTGGTTGCCCCGCGCGGAGAAGGTCGGGAAGAACTACGGCAAGTCGTGGCTCGCCGAGCGCGCTCCGTACCTCGCCGACGACCACGACTGGCGCTGGTTCAACGCCGCGCCCGCCGATCAGCAGCTGGATGGGTACCTGCAAGGCGACGAGGAGCTCGCCTTCCGCAACCTGCACCCCGAGCTGGCTACGCTGAAGACCAGGCTCCCGGCGCTTCGCGTCCGCACCTTCTGGCTGGACGGCCGCGGTGGCTTCCGCGAAGTGAAGATGGTCCTCGACACCCTCTTCGCCGACACCGATGAGGGCACGGTCAAGCTGACCTGGCGCGGCCTGGACGCGGTGCGGGACGACGAGCTGGCCGACGTCGCGTTCGTCCTCGTGGTCAGCGAGCCGCTTGCCGCGCCGCCCGAGCCGGCCACGTTCTACGAGGCGCAGCTGCAGGCGTTCGCCGAGGACCCCACCGGCGTTCACGCAGCGCTGCCTCCCGCCCTGGTCGAGGCAGGCGAGCGCGAGGCCGAGCGCCGGCGGGGTGAGGTGGTGCCGGAGCCGGCGCTGCCTCCGGGGGGCCTGGCCCCCGACCTCGATCCGATCTCGCGGGAGCTGAAGGGGAGACTCGGCGGGCTCATGAACGACGAGCAGCTCGCCGCCACGCGCGAGGCCGTCGCTCAGATGCACAAGGCGACGCCGCCCGGGGCGCCGCCCGTCGACCTCGACAAGGCGGTGCAGGACGGGCGGGCCGCGCAGCGCAAGGAGGCGCCGATCCCGCGGATGGTCAAGCCGGGGCGTCTGCCCGACGTGCGGCTCCGCGCCCAGATGCGGCGGATGCTGGACGAGGTCGAGCGACTTCGCACGCTGGAGAAGCAGAGCGGCCAGAAGATCGACGGCATCGAGGAGCTGGCCGCGATCCCCCACCAGCCGGAGTGGAAGAAGCTCGATCCCGACTACGAGGTGCCGGGGCCGCTCTCGACGGACGCGCCGGGGCCCGGCGCCGACCTGCGCGATCGCGACTTCTCCGAGCAGGACCTGGCAGGCATCGACCTCACGGGCGCCAACCTGGAGCGGGCCAGCTTCGTCCGCGCCAACCTGCGCGGGGCGAGGCTGGGGGGCGCGAAGCTGAGCCGCGCCGTCCTCTACCTGGCCGACCTGACGGACGCCGACCTCTCGGGTGCCGACCTGACGCTGGTCCACGCCGCGTACATGAAGGCAGCGGGTGCCGACTTCACCGGCGCGTCGCTGGCCGAGGCATTTCTCGAAGGTGCGGTGCTCACCCGCGCCAGGCTGGACGACGTGATCGCCCCCTACGCGATGCTCGAGGGCGCCGATCTCACCGGGGTCAGCGCGCGCAAC
>JBKJLX010000427.1:0-6391 GCA_046596645.1 Polyangiaceae bacterium | reverse complement strand
GTGGTGCTGGTGACGCTGCTCGGCGTCGGCGTCGCCGAGCACGCCGGCCTGGTGCGCGCCGGGGTGCGGTGGCTCCTCGAGAAGACGCCGCGCGCCCTGCTCACCCCGACGGTGATCCTGGTCGCGATCGTGAGCCACAGCGCGGCCGACGCCGGCTTCGTGCTGGTGGTGCCGGTGGGAGCGATCGTCTTCCGCGCCGCCGGGCGTCACCCGCTCGCGGGCCTGGCGGCGGCCTTCGCAGGCGTCTCCGGTGGGTTTTCGGCGAACTTCGTGCCCAGCGGCCTCGACGTGCTGCTGCAGGGGTTCACCCAGAGCGCGGCGCAGATCCTGGAGCCGGGGCGGGTGGTCAACCCGCTGTGCAACTGGTTCTTCATGAGCGCGAGCTGCCTCGTCATCGTCGCACTCGGATGGTGGATCACCGACCGCGTCGTCGAGCCACGCCTCGCCGGCGTCGTCGTCGACGGCGACGAGGCCGACACCCACGCCATGGAGCGCCTCCAGCCGCGCGAGCGCCGCGCGCTGGGCGCCACCGTGCTCGCCGCGATCCTGTTCGTCGCCGGCGTCGTCGCCGTGACCGTGCCGGCGGGCGCCCCGATGCGCTCGGCCACCGGCTCGCTCACCGCGCACGACGCGTCGCTCATGCAGGCGATCGTGCCCCTCATCTTCCTGTTCTTCCTGCTCACCGGCTGTGTCTACGGCGGCCTCGCCGGGACCCTGAAGACGCATCGCGATGCGATCGCCGGCGCCAGCAAGGCGATGAGCGACATGGGCTACTATCTCGTGCTCGCCTTTCTCGCCTCTCAGTTCATCGACGCCTTCGGTCGCTCGAACCTGGGCGCGCTGTGCGCGCTGGAGGGCGCGCTGGGCCTGCGCGCGCTCGGCATGCCTCCGGCGATCACCATCGTCGGCATCGTCTTCGTCGGCGCCTTCCTCGATCTCTTCATCGGCTCTGCGAGCGCGAAGTGGGCGCTCCTCGCGCCCATCCTGGTGCCCATGCTGATGGCGGTCGGCTTCTCGCCCGAGCTGGTCCAGGCCGCGTATCGGATCGGCGACTCGACCTCGAACATCATCTCCCCGCTGATGCCGTATTTCCCGCTGGTGCTGGTCTACGCGCGCCGCTACGTGAAGGGCGCCGGCATCGGGACCCTGGTCTCGACGATGCTGCCGTACTCCGTCGCCTTCATCCTTGCGTGGACCACGCTGCTGCTCGTGTGGTGGGGTCTCGACCTCCCCCTCGGCGTCGGCGGCTGAGCCGCCCTCAATCGAAGCCGCCGAAGTCGCCACCGCCGCCGTCGAAGTCGCCACCGCCGTCGAAGTCGCCCCCGCCGAGGTCGGCGTCGCCGACCTCGGCTGCGTCGCCGAAGTCGCCGGAGCCTTCCGCGACCTCGGCGCCGGGATCGGCGGCGCCCGGAGCGAGCGCGGCCTGCTGATCGCCGAGCTGGTCGGCGGGGCCGATGGGAGCACCGCTCGGGTGCACGACGTGGATGAAGGGCGGGTGGAACGCGGTGGTGAGGAACATGCCGAGCATCAGCCCGGAGATCATCGGCTCGTACGGCGTCGGGTAGTAATGGGCGTGCGGGTCGTAGGCGCGGTGACCCGGCGTCGGCGCAGCGGGCGCAGCGGCGCCCTCGGTCGGTCGGACCACCTTCGCCTCGGGGCGCTCCTCGACGACCGTCGCCTCGGGGAATGCGGCGCGCATCGCGTCCGCCACGCGGGCGACGAACGCTTCGAACTGGTGGCGGTATCCGTCGACCCAGCCTTCGCGCCCGACGAGCGGTGTGACTCGCTCCCGGTACGCCTCGGCAGCCTCGCCCGGCTGCGGCTCTAGCTCGAGGATGCGCGCACCGACGTAGAGCGACGCCGCGGGCTCGCCCCTGGGGTGATCGCCCAGCGCATGGACCTCGAGGACGCTGTGCAGCCCCGCCTCCGTGTGCTCGACCGCGAAGCGGACGAAGCGGAACGTGCTGCCCAGCACCGGCGAATACTCGCTCATCGCCAGCATCAGATCGCCGAGGTCCTCCGGCTTTCCCTCGACGTCGCTGAACAGCACCACGTCGTCGACGATGAGCGAGACGGCGTTGTCGATCTTCAACCGCCGCAGCGCGCCGCGCGTCTGCTCGATGATGGCGGTGGCCTGGAGGAGTGGCCTCACGCGATCACTCGCGAGGTCCACCTTGCCGCCAAACGTCTTCCGGATCCGTTCCCACAGCGTGGTCTCGCGAAGGATGGCCTCGGCAGGCAGCTGGAGACGGAGGGTCGCTTGGAGACGCATGCTCTGCCTTAGCAGGATCCGCCCGTCCGCCCCTGCGCATCGGCGGCCGAGGCGCGCGACTCGCGTCGCGACCCGAGGCGGTCCGCTGGAGTTGCGGGGCGCCGAACCCTATGATTCACCTCGTGAGAAACACCGCGGTCACGATGGCAGCTGCGGTCCTCTCCGCGCTCGGAGCATCCTGCACCTACGACTACGACGCGCTTTCAGGCAGCGCCGACGCCTCGGCGGGGGCGACCACGGCGAGCGGCGCGCCCATCGGCAGCGGCGGCGCGACCGCCAGCGGTAGCGGCGGCGCCGGCACCGGGGACGCGACGACCGGCCCGGGGGGCGGCTCCCCCGACGGGGGCGCGGGGCCGGGCGGCGGCCCCGGGAGCGGCGGCGGCGGTGGCACGGGCGGCGGTGGCACGGGCGGCGGTGGTGCCAGGACCGGTGCTGCCGGCGTCGGCGGCGCGGGCGGTGCGCTCGGCGATGGCGGCGCCGGAGGTGGAGGCCCGCTCGACGGGCTGGCGCTGGGGGACCATCCGACGGGGCAAGTCGACGACCGATTCGTCCTCTCGTCGTCGCTCGTTGCGGTCGAGCTCTTCGCGTTCGAGCTCACGCCGACCCAGGCGATCGAGGTGCATCAGTTCGTCGTCGATCTCCCGGGGGCCTCGGGCGTGGCCTCGGGTGACCTCAGCGCGGTCCGCCTCTACCTCGATGCGGGGGTCCAGGGTGTGCTGGACGGAGGCGACACCGAGATCGTCGATCCCGGCGTGGTGGACATCGTCGGCAGCAGCGGAGCCATCACCTTCACACTCTCGATCCCCCTCGCGCTCTCCGCGCCGCAGGCGCTCCTCGTCGTGGCGGACGTGGCCTCGCTCACGGTGCCCGACCGGCTGACGCTCGACCTCACGCCCGCGGGCGTGGTCGCCGTGGCCGCCGCCGACGGCGTCAGCGTCGCCGCCTCGGGGAGCGTCTCATCGGCCACCCACCAGGTCCTCTCCGCGGATCTCGCGTCCGGCGACGTGCTCCTCTACCTGGGCCAGGGCACGTCGGCGACGCCGCTGGTGCTGACCTGCGACGAGTCGACCTCGACCTGGTCGGAGCCGGTCCCCGCCGTCGACGCGGGCGCGACGATCCGCTGGGTCGCGTCGCCGGCGCTCCTCGGGAGCGAGGAGCTGGTCGCCGTGCTCTCCGACGACGGCAGCTCGTCGCAGCTCGATCTCCTGCGGAGAGCCACCACCAGCTGGGCGGTCGACTGGACCGCGAACGGGCTCGAGCCAGCGCACGCGAACAAGCGAGGCTTCGACATCGAGAGCGAGTCGGTCTCGGGCGACACCCTGGTCGTCTACGGGGACGCCACCTCGATCCCGAAGTACCGCGTGAGGACGGGCACGACGTGGAGCGCCGAGGCGCCGGTGCGCTCCAGCGCCGGCTCGGGGACCGTGCGCTGGGCCGAGCTGGTGCGCCGCCCGGGCAGCGACGAGATCACGCTCCTCTACACCGACGCAGCCGACGACCTGACCGCGGTGACCTGGAGCGGGACGGCCTGGAGCGAGCCGACGAAGCTCGAGGACGCGGTCAACACCGTCGAGTACCTCGCCTTCGGCGGCGCGTACGAGGCCTTGTCGGGCGACCTGATCGTCGTCTGGGGCCACGTCGTCGGCGACCCCTTCGGCTTCTACTGGGCCCGCAAGGTGGCGGGCAGCGCGGCGTACATGGCGACCGTCGGCCCCGAGGCGGCGCCCCTCCTCCGTCCTGGCGTGGTGCGCATGGCGGGCGAGCCAGGGACCAACCAGATCGCCCTCGCCTACGTCGAGCTGACCTGCGGCGGCGGAACCTGCGACGACTTCATCGGCGCCATCTGGGATGGTGAGACCAACGCGTGGACCCAGAAGCAGCGGATCGACGACCAGGTCACCTCCTCCTACGCGACCCATCGTGGCGCCATCCCGGTCGATGTCGCCTGGCTGGGGACGAGCGGCAGGGTCGTCGCGGTCTACCCCGAGGTCGGCAACGGGCTCGACTGGGCGAGCTGGACCTCGGCCACCGGCTGGGACCGGGAAGGGGACTTCGCCACCACGCCGGCGCTCGCCGACCAGCGCGTCAACGTGCAGGCGCTGAGCCTCCCCGGACAGGACAAGGCGATGTTCGTGGTGACCGACTCGAACGGTGACCTGTTCGCGAAGTCGATCACTGCTGCAGCAGGCTGGGTCGACGTCGGTGGATCCCTGGAGTCCAACCTGAGCAACCTGACGTCGACGCCGTTCGCCGCGGTCGTCGCGCCGTAGCGCGCCCCAGCACGCCCTGACGCGGCGTCGAGCCCCTCAGTCGCGAGGGAGCGCGGCGACCGCCGCGAGCGAGCCGGCGGCAGCGAGGCCGGCACTCCGCCCGGTGCTCACCGCGACGCCGACGGTGCGCGCCAGGTTCGCGAGCGCGTCGCCGGCGCCGTGCAGGAACGATCGAGCAGCGAGATCGGCCATGCGTAGGCCTGCGGTCTCCAGCGCGCCCGGCACGATACCCACGGGCCACGCGACGTCGTCGAGGGCTGGGCCGAAGGTGCTGCTCCCTGGGCCGACCTCGCCCCGGATCTCGACGCGGACGCCGCAGCGAACGCTGGCGTGGAGCGGATCGCGCATCTGCTCGGCGCCCTCCGGCCCGGCGCCGTGCTCGGAGGGTGCGTAGACCACGCCGCCGCCCACCAGCCCGCCGATCGCGAGCACCACCGCGTCGGCGGTGATGGGGTCGCCCATCGCGAGGACGACGCGCGCTCCGCCCTCGTGGGGCACGACCTCGGTCACGCGCCCGTGGAGGCGCCGCACGCCGCGCGCCGCGAGCAGGCGCTGGCGCGCGGCCTCGAAGCGGAGGCCGGCGGTCGCGGCCAGCGGCGCCAGCGCCTCGCCCACCGGGAGGCCGACGGCCTTCGCGAGCGCCTCGGCCCGCGGAGCCTCCGCGCCGAGCCACGGACCGACCAGGATGGCCGCCACGTCCTCGCCGCCGCGGGGGATCGCCTCGCGCAGGCGAGCGGCGAGCCACCCCAGCCGCTGCGGATCGTCGTGGCGCGACGCGAGATCGGCGTCGGCCACGCGCGGTTCGTCGTCGAAGCGGAGCGCGTCGCAGTCGACCGCCTGGAAGGTGAGCCGCTGCGCGACGGCGCGGGGATCGGCCGTCCACAGCCGAGAGAGCGCGTCGCCGTCCCAGCCCGGACGATCGGCGCGCGGTACGATCACGCGCGCGCCGGCGGGCAGCGCCGCCAGATCGAGGAGCGCGGTGTCACGGCCGCGCGACGGGCGGAGGCGCCCGCCCAGCGTCGCGAGGAGTGGCAGGGCGCGACCCGCCTCCGGCACGTCGTACGTGGCGCCGCCCAGCGCCTCCGCGATCCAGGTGAGATCGGTCGCGACGCCGCCTTCCGCCCCCTCCGCCAGCGCCACCCGGGGGGCGCCCAGGGCGAAGGCGCGATCGCGCTCCTCCCACGACACGTCGTCGAGCGCGCCGGGGCCGAGCGCGCTGGCGCCGGGGCCGCCGTCGATGAGGGTGACGTCGGCGTGCGATGCGCGCGCCGCGATCGCCGCCGACACGCCGGCCCAGCCGGAGCCGACGACGACGACGCGATGGCCGGGGCGACGACCGCTCATCGAGGCTCCGACTCCGCTTGATCCGTCGACTCCGGGCGCGGCGCGCCCAGGTCGGAGCGGATCGCGGCGATGGCGAGCGCCTCCTGGCGCGCCTGCTCGGGGCCCATAGCCACCACGCGGGCGCGCGCCCTCTTCAGCAGGAAGCGCAGCGCCTGGTCGTGGGCGAAGCGCGGCGGCAGCCCTCGCTCCTCGGCTACGATCTGACCGCAGCGGACGGCGCAGCGCATGCCGCCACAGGCGCCGAGGCCGAGCCGCGTGCGGCGCGAGACGTCGTCCACGCTGCGCGCCATCTCCGCGACGACCGCGTGGCGCACCTCTGCCTCGAGCACCGGCTCGCAGGGGCACACCACCTGCGCCTCGCGGGGGCGGCGCTCGATGCGCTCGGCGATGCGCAGCGCGCGCGAGCCATGGCGGTAGACGAGCCGGCGCGCGGCGACCGCGTCGATCTCGAGGCGGGTGGCGAGGGCGAACGGGTCGACCTCGGTGTCTCCTCCCGGGAGGGGCG
>JBKJLX010000319.1:0-10771 GCA_046596645.1 Polyangiaceae bacterium | reverse complement strand
CGGTGCGCTGTCCGTCCCCGGATCACCCGGCGACGTCTTCCGCGCCATCGTGCGCGAGGCCGTCCGCCGCGGAGCCCCGATCCTCGGCTCGGTCGACTCGCACGCCTGGGACGCGTGGGAGTTCGCCTCCGCCGCGCGCCGCGGCCCGTCGGGGGAGGAGCCGAAGTTCCCCGACCACTGCGTGAAGGGGACCGAGGGATGGCTCAAGGTCGCGGGCACGCTGCCGCCGCGCTTCCGCTTCGTCCCCAACGTCGCCGGCATCGAGCCGATGCCGCTGGTCGCCGAGCTGCTCGATGGTCGCACCCAGGGCCTCTACTTCGAGAAGGAGGTCTACAGCCTGTTCGCCAACCCCAGCGCCGGCGGCGTGGTGGACGCGCTGCGCGCCGCGCTCACCGAGGACGGCGTCGATCCGGAGTTCGCGGTGTTCGGGGTGGCCACCGACTACTGCGTGCGCGCCGCAGCCCTCGGCCTGCGCGAGCGCGGCTGCCGGGTGACCCTGCTGGAGGACGCGGTCGCCGGCATCGCGGAGGAAGGGACGCGAAGCGCGCTGGAGGAGCTGGAGCAGGCTGGCGTCCGCCGTGCGCGCACCGGCGATCTGGGCATTCCGCTGACGCTCACGCCAGCTGCCGGGCCGGCCCCGAGCCGGTGATCCTGTTCGGCTTGACCGGCGGGATCGCGTCGGGGAAGAGCAGCGTCGGCCAGCGCTTCCATGCGCGCGGGGTGCCCGTGATCGACGCCGATCGCGTCGCCCGCGACGTCGTGGAGGCGGGGACCGAGGGCCTCGCGGCGGTCGTCGAGGCCTTCGGCGCCGACGTGCTCGCGGAGGACGGCACGCTCGACCGCAAGGCCCTGGCCAGGGTCGCCTTTGGCGACGACGCGGCACGAAGGCGGCTCAACGCCATCCTCCATCCGCGCATCGCGGCGCGTACCGCGCAGCTGGGCGCCGAGCTGGCGGACCGCGGCGAGGCGCTCGGCTGCTACGAGGCCGCGCTCCTGGTGGAGAACGGCGTCGCCGAAGCGTTCCGCCCGCTGGTGCTGGTCGCCGCGCCCGAGGCCGAGCAGATCCGGCGCGCGATGGCGCGCGACGCCATGAACGCCGCCGAGGCCGAGGCGCGGGTCCGCGCGCAGATGCCGCTCGAGGCCAAGCGCCGCGTCGCCGACCACGTGATCGAGAACGACGGCGATCTCGCGCACCTGAGACGCCAGGCAGACATGGTTCTCGACGCCATCCGCGCCGCCACCGGTCTGCCCCCGCTCGGCCCGGCCCCCGTGTCCTGAGCGCGCTTTCACCACTGACTTGATGCGCAGTCCCGGTCGCGCCAGGGTGCCGAGCGATGGCATCCTTCGCGCAGAAGCTCGCGCGGCTGGGAGGCTCCCCCGCGCTGCCGGAGCGTGCCGCCCTCGCGCCGCCCCCGTCACCCTCAGTGGAGGAGGACAGCACCCCGCTGCCGCCGGCGTCGGGCGAGAGGCCGACACGCGCGCCCGAAGGGCGCCCGTCGCTCGACGTTCTGCGCGACCGCATCGCCGCCATCGTCGCCCGGGGCATGCCGCGCCCGCCGCGGCCGGACCCGACGTTCTCGCGCGCGCCCGTCGAGGGGCCCACCGGCGAGCTGCCCTTCGCGCGTGAGGACACGCCGGCTGGCCCGCTCTACGTGCACCGCCGGCGCGCGCGCCCGGGCCAGCGCATCGGGCGCGCATCCATCGCCGCCGCTGTCCTCTCCGACCCGGGCATGCTCGCGTTGCTCGCCCTCGATCCCGCCATCGCCGCATGCGATCCGAAGCGCGCCCTCTTCATCGACACCGAGACCACGGGCCTCTCCGGCGGCTCGGGGACGGTGGCCTTCCTGGTCGGGATGGCCTTCTGGGACGAGGAGGCCAGCGCGTTCGTCCTCGAGCAAGCTCTGCTGCGGCGCCTGGGGGAGGAGGCGCCGCTCCTCGAGCTGGTCGCGAAGCGCCTGCGCGAGTGCTCGATGATCGTGTCCTTCAACGGCAAGTCCTTCGACATGCCGCTGCTCACCACGCGCTTCGTCATGTCGCGTCTGCCGCCGGCGGAGCGTCGCCCGCACCTCGATCTCCTCCACCTCGCGCGCCGGGTGCACAAGGGGCGCGTCCCCTCGTGCACGCTGGTCGGCCTGGAGGCGTCGGTGCTCGGACAGGAGCGCATCGGCGACGTGGCGGGTGCCGACGTCGTCGCCTGCTACGCGCACTACCTCCGCACCGGGGACGAGCAGGCGCTGCTCGGCGTGGTCGAGCACAACGCGCTCGACGTCCTGTCGACGGTGGCGCTCTTCGGTCTGTACGGCGAGCCGATGTTCGGGCTCGAGCCTACCGATCTCGCTCGCGCGGCGCGCACCGTCGCCCGCGCGGGGGACGCCACGACCGCGCTATCGCTGGTCGAGCACGCCATCGAGCGCGGTGGGGGTGCGGTGGCGGTCCGGGCGCGGGGCGACCTGGCCAAGGCGAGGGGAGACAAGGCCAAGGCTCTGGAGGACTACGAGGAGCTCGCCCGCAGCGCGCCGGACGACGAGGTGCGGCTCGAGCTGGCGAAGCTCTACGAGCACCACGTGCGCGCGCCGGAGCGCGCCCTGGCCACCACCCTCGGCGGCACCGCGGAGCAGGACGACGCCCACGCGCGCCGCATCGAGCGGCTTCGCACGAAGATCGAGCGCTCGGCTGCGCGCGCCGCCGCACGCGCTGCGAAGCTCGAAGAGGGCACTGCCCGTCGCGCCGAGCGCGCTGCGCGTCGAAGATGAGTATCGGCGCTGGTGACCGGACCGACCATGGAGTACGGTACGCGCCGCGATGATCACCGTGGGATGTGCCGGGTTCCCCGTGCCGGCGACTCGGTATTTCAAGGAATTTTCTTTCCTCGAGGTCCAGGAGACGCACACGTCGGCTCCTGGCCCGGGCACGGTGCGGCGATGGAGGCGTGAAGCCCCGCCGACGTTCCGCTTTGCGCTGCTCGGCCCCCGCGAGATCGGGCAGGAGGGCTTCCGCGATGGCAAGGTCATCGAGACCGCCCTGAAGACCATCGAGGCCATCGGCACCGAGCTCGACGCCGACACCGCCGTGTTCGTCGCGCCGCCCGAGTTCGGCAACACCAAGGCGAACAAGGCCGTGCTTCGCGACTTCCTCGCCACCATCAAGACGCGCTTCGGCACCGTCGTGTTCGAGCCCGCGGTGGGGTGGGACCCGGACGAGTGCGATGCGCTGGCCGCCGAGGCCGGTGCGATCGCCGCGAGGGATCCGCTGGTTGCCGGCGTCTCCAAGCGCGACGTCGCCTATTACCGCCTGCACGGCCCGGCCGGTCACAAGTCCCGCTACGAGGACCCGGCGATCGAGAAGCTCGTCGAGATCGCGGACGCGGCGCCCCACGCCACCGCGACCTACGTCTTCACCAACGTCGACATGTTCGCCGACGCCAAGCGCTTCAAGAAGTCGCTGAAGACGGCCGTCGCCCAGTAGCGCGAGGCCCTCAGTGGGGCCCGACTGCCACGTCGGCCACCGCCACGCGCGAGGCGTCGGCCCGCGCGAGCACGCGGCCGACGGCGTCGACGATGGCCGTAGCGCCGAGGTTCGTCGCGCGGATCATCGGCCGGCGCGCGGCGACGGCGAGCAGGCGCGCCTGGAGCAGGTGCGCCTCGGCGGCGGCGGTGCCCTCGAACCAGCCGTCGTTGGCGGCGACCACGATCACGTCGGCGGCGTCGGCCGCCGCGATGGCGAAGAGGTCGTCCCAGCACACCGCGGTGGCGACGCGCAGGCCCCCGGGCGGGCCGGCCACCTCGATCGGAGGCTGATCGCGGCCCTCGTCGACCGCGCCGGCCGGGGCTCCGAGCCAGGCGAAGGGGCCGCGTCGGTCCTCGCCTCCGGGGAACGGCCGTCGCTTGTCGCGCACGCGGGCGCGGCCGCCGGGCTCCACGAGCACGATCGCGTTCCGGGTGCCGTCGCCGGTGACGACGCCGACCGCGACCGCGGCCGCTAGATCGCCGAACACCGCGCGCGCGCCGTCCTCCACGTCTGCTGCGCGCGAGACCTGGAGCGCGCCCTCGGGAAGCGCGATCAGGGACGCTCCAGCCGCCAGCGCCACCTCGGCGGCGCGTCGCTCCTCGACCGGCGCCGTGCCGGCGTGGCCGCGTCGGCGCACGCCGTGGACGGCGGCGACGCGCAGCCTGGGGGCCGCGCTTGCGCTCGCATCGATCGCCGCGGTGCGAGCGACGCCGTGGACGGAGAGCGCGACCAGGAGCGCGCCTGCCACCGCCGCGGATCGCCACGCGCATACGGCGAGGTCGAGCGCGAGGGCGCCCAGGAGACAGGGGATCAGCGCCGCGGCGACCGGGCCGCCGATATCGGCAGCTGCCGCCAGCGGCGGCAGCTGGAGCGTTGCGGCGCCGAGGGACCAGGGCAGGGGAGCGGGGTCCAGGACCTCGGCCAGCAGCCAGCCTCCGGCGATGGCGAGCCCGAGATCGACGCCGCGCCGCGTGAGCGCGGCGGCGATCGCGGCGGCGAGGGCGAACCGCGCGCCGTGGAGCAGCGCAGCGAGGGTGAGGGCGGCGGCGCCATGCGCGCGCGACAGGCCCGCCAGCTCCACGCCCTCGAGGACGAAGCCAAGCATCGCGAGGCACCCGATGAGCCCCGCAACCAGGCCCACCGCGGCGGCGCGCGACGACCCCAGGCCGCGCACCGCGGTTCCGAGCGCGGCGATGGCGAGGGCCGCCGCGGCGAGGCGGGGCGTGCCCGTCCCCACCGCAACGTGGACGAGCAGCCCGGCGATGGCGGCGAGGGCGACGCGTGCGGCGGTGCTGCTTCGATGCGGCATCGCGCGGGCTGCAAAGGTACCATCCGCACCGGCGTCGCCCGGCATGTCTCGCATTCTCCACATCGAAGACGATCCAGCGAACCTTCTCCTGGTCAGGAAGCTCCTCCAGGCGGCCGGGCACGAGGTCACCGAGGCCCAGGACGGCATCGAGGGGGTCCGCCTGGCGCTGCAGCGGCGGCCCGACCTGGTGCTGGTCGACCTGCGCATTCCCGGGCTGGACGGGTACGAGGTGGCGCTGCGCCTGCGCGGCGAGCCGTCGCTGACCGGCGTCCCCATCGTCGCCATCACCGCCGAGGGCGATCGAGAGACCAGCCTGGCCGTGGGTTGCGACGGCTTCCTCCGCAAGCCGATCGACGCGCGCTCCTTCGCGGCTGCCGTCGGTCGCTACCTGCGCGGCGTGCGCGAGAGCGTCCCCGACGTCGGGGGCGACGCGCTGATCCTCCGCCACCAGAGCCAGCGCATCGTGGCCCGCCTGGAGGAGAAGATCGCCGAGCTGTCGGCCGCCAACGCACGCCTGCGCGATCTCGACGCGGCGCGCACCACCTTCTACCGGACCATCTCCCACGAGCTGGCGACGCCGATGACGCCCATCGTCGGCTACGTGAAGCTCCTCAAGGATCAGGAGCTGGGCCCGCTCGGCAAGAGCCAGCTCAAGGCCGTCTCGGCGATGGATGGCTGCGTGCAGCGCCTGCGCACGCTGCTCGACGATCTGGTGGACGTGACCAGCCTCGAGACCGGGCGCCTGCGCTTCACCTTGCGCGACTACGACGTGCTCGAGTCCATGCGGCGCGCGCTGGTGACGCTCGGCGATCGCTTCGCCGCCAAGGAGCTGATGCTGGTGGAAGAGATGCCGCGCGGGCCGTTGCCGGCGTGGGGCGACGACGCCCGCCTGCAGCGCGCCATCGTGCACCTGCTCGACAACGCGTCGAAGTTCACCCCGCGCGGGGGCACCGTGGGGGTGCGCCTGCGCCGGGCCCAGGCCGGCTACGAGATCACGGTGGCCGACACCGGGCCGGGCATCCCGGCGACCGAGAAGGAGCGTGTCTTCGAGGCGTTCTACCAGATCGACGGATCGGCCACGCGCGAGCACGGCGGCACCGGGGTCGGCCTCGCCATCGCGCGTCGCACCGCGCGTGGCCTGGGCGGGGAGCTGCACCTGGTGTCGCCTTGCTCGGAGACCATCGAGGGCGTCGTCCTCCGCGGCTCCGCCTTCCACCTCGGCGTCGCGCAGCGCGCCCCGGCGGAGGCGGTGTGAGGTCTCGCCGGCCCGGGTTCGATGCCCTCCCCCGCGCTGGTTCCCGGCCATGGGCGCTGGCGCTGGCGCTGGCGACGACGACGACGATCGCAGGCTCCGCAACCGCTCAGGAGCCGAAGCGCGACGCGGCCGCCGCCGAGGTGCTCTTCGCCGAGGGAAAGCGCCTCATGGAGCAGAAGAAGCTCTCGGAGGCGTGCCCCAAGTTCGAGGAGAGCCACCGCCTCGACCCTGGGGTGGGCGCTCTCCTCAACCTGGCGGCGTGCCAGGAGCAGCGGGGCAAGATCGCGAGCGCCTGGGGCCACTACCGCGACGCCGAGCAGCAGCTACGCCGCGAGGCCGACCTGCGCCGCGCCGAGTTCGCGCGCGGTCGCGCCGCTGCGCTGGAGCCGCGGCTGCCGAAGCTCGTGGTCACCGTGGCCGCGCAGCCGGAGGGCTTCAGCCTGGCGCGCGACGGCGTCGTCCTCTCCGCGGCGTCCTTCGGCAGCGAGCTGCCGGTCGATCCAGGCCCCCACGATCTGGTGGCCAGTGCGCCCGGGCACGTGACGCGCTCGACGCGTGTCGGCGCCGAGGAGCGACAGGTGACGCGCGTCACCGTCGAGCGCCTCGACCCCGGACCGCGGCCGCCCGCGGAGATCATCGGGCCGGTGCCAGAAGCCTCGCGCCCGCCGGAGGAGGAGGCGACCTCGGACACCGGGGACACCCAGCGCGTGGTCGGCATCGTCGTCGGCGCTTCGGGGCTCGCCAGCCTCGCCGTGGGCGCGATCTTCGTGGGGCTCACTGCGTCGAGCACATCGACGGCGGACGAGGGCTGCCCCACTCCGACGACCTGCGACGCCGACGGCTTCGCCGCGGTGGAGGACGCGCGGACCACCGCGCTGGTGGCCGACGTGACGCTCATCGGTGGCGTCGCGCTCGCCGCCGCGGGCGTGGTCCTCCACCTCACCGCCCCGCGCGACGCGGGGGCGGCGACGGCGGGGCCGAGCGTGGCCCTGTCGCCCGCCCCGGGTGGCTTCCTCGCGCGCGGGACCTTCTAGAAGATGCGGCGACAGCGCCCCGGGCGGGCGCCTCGAGCGTCAGGGCTCGGAGAGGCAGCAGAGCCGACTCGGAGTGCCCGGCTCGTATCGCGCCTCGACCGTCTCGGTGAGCGGGGTGCAGTCGCCCTCGGGCACGGGCGACTGGGCGACCCGCGCGACGGTCGTCACGAAGCTGAAATACACCGTGCCCTCGCACTCACCCTCGACGCGGACACCGGCGCCGCCGACACACGATGCCTCTCCCGTCGAGAGCAGGAACTGGGGGCTGCTGCAGGCGCGCTCGCTGCAGCCGCAGTCCTCGCAGGTGAAGGCGCCGAGCTCGTGCAACTCGAGCTCCTGGTTCGTCCACCCATCGGGGCAGGGACCCTCGCCGCGAACGCAGAGGCGCTCGCCCATCAGGAGCTCGCTGCACAGCCCCGAACCAGCGCACCCTGGAGCCGTCTCGCTGGAGGCGGGGCAGAGGTCGACCGCGTCACCGGTCGGCGCGGCCGGCGTGCCACCAGGCGCGCAACTGGGGCCCGACGGCGTGGCGGGCACGACGTCGCACGAGCGGCGCTGCCCGATCTCGCGGCAGCTCCCGGTGAGGTCGCTCCAGGACTCCATCGACCCCGTGCAGCCGTCCTCCGCCCAGCAGCGCAGCGCCTCGCCGTCGCACGTGAAGGCCGTGTCGCTGCAGCTGCAAGTGCAGTCGGCGCGTGGGGGGCCTACGACGGCACGCTCGACGCCGAGGCAGTCCGCCTCCGGCACGGCGAGATCGGTCTCTCGCCGCACGACGGCGGTCCAGCCGTCGGGCACCTCGGGCAGGCACTGGCAGCCTGCGGGGGGGCCGGTCCCGGTCGAGGTGGCCGTCGCGGCGCCGCTGGCGGTGGAGCTCGCGCTCCCTGGGCTTCCGCCGGTGGCGTCATCGCCGCCGCCGCCGCCGCCGCCCGCCGACGTGCCGCCCGCCGACGCGCCGCTCGCCGACGCGCCGTTCGCCGACGCGCCGCTCGAGCTCACGCCGGTGCCCGCGCCAGGCCCGCGCGCATAGTCGTCGAGCCCGAACACCAGCTCGCAGCCGCCCGTGCCGAGCGCGAGGAGGGCGACGAGGGCTTGGTGGAGACGGCTCCGCATCGGACCTCATGGTACATCGCACGGGCGGCGCGCTGCCGCATCGTGCCGCGTCAGGTGGGCGCCCCCGTGAGCCAGCTCCCTCGCCTCTACCTCGACTGGAACGCGACGACGCCGCCCGCGGAGGAGGTCGTTGCGGCGATGGAGCGCGCGCTGCGCGACGGGTGGGGCAATCCCTCGAGCGTTCACGCCGACGGTCGCCGCGCCCGGGAGTACGTGGAGGACGCGCGCGAGGCGGTCGCAGCGCTCCTCGACCGCGATCCTCGCGACGTCGTGCTCACCGCAGGCGGGACCGAGGCCAACAACCTGGCCCTCGAGCTGGCGCTGGCTGCGTCGCCCGGCGCCCTGGTGGTCGCGACGATCGAGCACCCGTCGGTGCTGCGCCCGGCGGAGCGGCTGGCGGCGCGCGGGGTCGAGGTGGTCTGGGTGCCGCCCTCGCGCAGCGGTCGCATCGAGGTGGCCGCGGTCGAGGAGGCGGTCGCCCGGGCGGCGGCGCCGGTGCGCATGGTCTCGCTCCAGGCGGTGAACCACGAGACCGGGGTGATCCAGCCGGTGGCCGAGGTGGCCGGCGTCGCCCACGCGGCCGGCGCCCTCATGCACTGCGACGCGGTGCAGGCCGCCGGCAAGCTCGGCGCCGACGCGTGGTCCGGTGCGGACCTGGTCTCGCTCGCCGCCCACAAGATCAGAGGGCCCAAGGGGATCGGCGCGCTTGCCTGCCGTCCTGGCGTCAGGCTCCTGCCGGTGCTGCGCGGTGGGGCACAGGAGCGGGGTCTGCGCCCGGGGACCCTCGACGGCATCGCCGCGGCGGGGCTCGCCGCCGCCGCCACGCGCGCCCTGGGCGGGCCCGCCCGCTGGGCCCCCCTCCGCAGCCTCCGCGATCGGCTCGAGGCGCTCCTGCTCGCCCTCGTTCCGGGGGCTCTGGTCCTCGGCGGCGACGCGCCGCGGGTGCCCCACGTCGCCAACGTCTCCTTCCCCGGCTGGAGTGGGGCCGAGCTCGTGGCCGCTCTCGACCTCGAAGGCATCTCCGTCTCCAGCGGCTCCGCATGCAGCGCAGGAACCGCCGAGCCGTCTCCCGTGGTGACCGCGATCGCCGGCAAGCTCGTGGCCGCCGGTGCGGTGCGGATGTCGCTGGGCGAGGGTCACGGCGAGAGCGCCAATTCCCGCGTGGAAGCTGCGCTGGGCCGCATCCTCGGCCGAGGTTCGACCATCGCTTGAAGCGGGCGCCTCCTCTCTGCGCGATCCGGTGACCGCCGCTCATCCTACTGCTCGAATTTGCTCCTGAATCACCGGCGCTTCAGCGCGGGATGCAGGATCTATTCAATGGAATTGGATACGCGCTCATCTGACCTGATGTTCAGGTCGTCGGCCGGGACAGGCACGACCTCGAGCCCACCTGCAATCGGATGTCTCATGTCTTCGGAACTTCTTTGGATTCTCGCTGGCGGACGACCTCGTAGATCGCCAGGGCTCCGGCGACGGAGGCGTTGAGCGAGTCGATGGGGCCGCGCATCGGGAGCCGAGCGAGGTGCGTGCACGCCTTGCGGACCGCAGGCTTCGGCCCCTTGTCCTCGGCCCCCACCACCAGCGCGATCGGCCCGTCGAGGTCGATGGCGGCGAGCTCGGCGGAGCCGCCGGCGTCAAGGGCGATCGTCGTCACCCCGGCGTCACCCAGCGCCCGGACCGCGTCGAGCGTGCCACGCACCCGGTAGAGCTTCGCGTGCTCGATGGCACCGGCCGAGGCGCGGAAGGTCGCCGGCGACAGCGGCGCCGCGGCGTGCTCCGCCCAGGCGACGCCGGTCGCGCCCAGGGCGACCGCGCTGCGGATGACGGCGCCGAAGTTCTGGGGATCGGTCACCCCGTCGAGCAGGACGACCAGCGCACCCGGGGTCAGGGCATCGGTCACCAGCGCGTCGAGGTCCCCGATCGGCAGATCCGGCGCAAAGGCCATGATGCCCTGGTGACGGCCGCCCCGGGCCACGCGGTCGAGGTCGACCATGGGCCGGTGCTCGACCTTGGCGCCGCGGTCGCGGGCGAAGCGACCCGTCGCCTCGGTGCGCTCGTTCGAGGGGTCGCCGATCAGGACCCGCTCGAGCTTGTCGCCATGGGCGCGCACCGCCTCGCGGACCGACTGGATGCCGAGGAGCATGCGGCTCATGCGGAGGCGCGATCCGGGCCGCGCAGCGCGGCCTCGACATCGGCGGCCATCGCGTCCGCCGCGTCGCCGGGGTTCGTCGCGTCGCGCAGGGGGCGGCCGACCACCAGCAGATCGGCGCCGGCGCGGATCGCGTCGCCCGGCGTCTCCACCCGCTTCTGGTCGTCAGCCCCGGCGACGCCGGCTGGGCGAATGCCTGGCGTCACCAGGTAGGCGTCGGGCAGCTCGCGCCGGAAGCGGGCGACCTCGCGCGGCGAGCACACGAAGCCGCGCACGCCCGCGCCCCAGGCCAGGTGGGCGAGCCGCAGCGCGTGATCGCCGACCGACCCCGCGGCGACACCAAGAGCGGTCAGATCGTCATGGTCGAGCGACGCGAGGATGGATCTGCTCGCGGTGACCGTCCTCAC
>JBKJLX010000207.1:0-14515 GCA_046596645.1 Polyangiaceae bacterium | reverse complement strand
CGCCCTCGTTGGCCCAGCCCCCCACCGGCTTGCCGTCGAGCAGCTCGCTGGCCGACGTGCGGTAGACGCCGTCCTTCGGCGGCGGGCCGGACTTGAGCGCCTCGGCCAGGTGCTCTTTCGTGTACGGGATCTTGTCGCCCAGCCCGTCCTTGGCGGTCGCGTCCGACGGGATGGTCATCTCCGCGGGTCGCATGTCGATCAGGTAGTCGCGCGGAACGGCGAAGCCGAACGCCCAGACGATGCGGTTGCCGGCGACGCTGGAGCCGGTCTGCATCTCCGGGTTCGCGGGCCGGTCCCACTTGAAGAGGAACTTCCTCTTCGCCGCGTCCTCGATGACCACGCCGGCGTTGCCGCCACCGGTCTTGCCGCGGATGACCTTGTAGGGCGGCCTGGGCGGCGGCAGATCGGCGGGGCCCTTGGCCAGCTCCTCCGGCGAGACGTCGCGCACGCCGATGCGGTTCTCGAACCAGCTGGAGTCCGGCACCTCCTCCAGCGCGTTGGCGTTCCACGCCGGCTCCAGATCGCGCAGCTCGAGCCCGCGCTGCGACCGTCGCAGGAGGAAGACGTCGGGGAAGTACTGGAGCTTGAGGAACTCGCGCTCCTCCGGCTCGGCGACTGACTTCCTGTCGTCCACCGCCCAGACCACCGGGCGGTCGGCGAAGCGGACGGTGCCCGAGCAGCCGGTCGCGCCCAGCGCGGGGGCGGCAGCAGCGAGGAGGAGCGCTGTCGAGAGTCGTGTCGATCTCATAGCTCGTCGTCCCGATCGGCGAAGGCGCGCAGGGGGTCGCTCGTGAAGTACACCTGGATGCCGTCGCCCGCGGCGACGTCGAGGGTGAAGTACACCTTCTCCTTGTCGCGGAAGATGAGGCCGCCACCACCGCCGATGTGGATCTCGGGCTCCTCGACCAGGTCGCCGAAGCTCGGCGCGACCTCACCGGCGTCGACGTAGACCGACCCCGCGATGAGCTCGTGGATCGGATAGTGGTACTCGATGGTGCCGAAGAGGGCCTTCTCGTCGCGGAAGCGATAGAGCGGGTAGCCGCGTAGCCGGTTGGGGCCGCCGAGGTAGGGAAGCTCGACGAAGGGGATCTTCTCCGGGTTGCCTTCGACCGCTTCCAACGCCGCGCGGAGGACCAGCACCCGGTCCGGTCCCCACAGCCCGATGTACCCGGTCATCTCCCCGCCGAAATGCGCGTACTCGTAGGTGCGCACCGGCAGCGCGCCGCCCGCGAAGACCTCTGCATAGAAGCCGTTGTTGGTGGCGCCGCGATCGCGGCGGGCGTCGAACACCGCGACGCCCTCGGCCTCGATGATGGTCGCGCCGTCGACGTAGCCGGGGACGAGGTCGGGGTCGTACGCCTCCTCCAGCGCGAGCTCGTCGTCGGCGAACCCCCTGGAGATATCGAAGTCGTGGCGCTTGAAGCGGCCGCGGCCACCGACCTTGAGCTCGAGATCGGGCTCACCGAACGTGGCGCCCAGCGTCGCGATGCCGCGGATGCGCTGGTGCTCGTAGTAGCTCTCGATGTCGGCGCGGCGCGGCGCCAGGTTCTCGCCGCCGAGGATGCGGTTGCCCTCGTCGCCGATGCCGTAGAAGCGCAGCGCCGGGTGCAGCTCGAAGGCGCCCTTGGTCTCGATCCACAGCGCGGTGCCGCCGGTGCGCTCCGACTCGTAGCCGATGGCGTAGACCTGCTCGCCCTTCAGCCCCCAGGCGGCCTTGATGTCGCCGCGCTCCTGGTGGCCGAACAGGTTCTCGTGGAAGGCGCGCACGCCGAGCTGCAGACCGAAGCCGGAGCCGATGCTGATGATCGGCAAGATCGCGGCGGTGCGCTCGTCGTTGTAGAAGAAGTCCTCGACCTCCTCGAGGACGTAGTTCCTCTCGATAGCCCGCAGCATCTTCTGGATCGGCCAGAAGACGACGCCGAGGACGACGGAGGGCACGAACAGGATCGCGCGCGGCAGGAAGAGCGCGACGTCCTCCGACTCGACGCCCGGCTCCTCGGCGAGGCCGCGCACCTGATCGGCGGGGATGTCGACGGCCGCGGGACGCGGCGCGGCTGCAGGTCCTTCCTTGGTGGGCGCATCGGAGGGCGGGGCGGGAGCAGCGGCAGGGGGAGTCGGCTCGGGGGCCGCAGGGGCAGGTGCCACCGTGACGGCTGGAGCCGGTGCAGGCGCCGGCGACGGAGCCGGCGGGGGAGCCGGCGCAGGCGTTGGCGGGGGAGCAGGCGCCGGGGCTGGTGCCGGCGCCGGTGCAGGTGCTTGCGCGAAAGCGGCCGACGCTGTCGCGATCGACAGCACCGCGCCGATGAGCGAGACCGACGATCTCGTCCGACTGAGGTACTTCGCTGGAGTTCTCGTCGTCTTCACCGTCATCCCGTGTGTTGGGAGAGCCGCGCACTGCAACTAGCGCACCGCGCATTCACCACCGCCGCCACCAGCCGGTTCTGCGGCGAAGCGCGATCGCCCATCGAACCGACGTGGCGCTCGCTGCGCGCACGGTTGAGGCAAAAGGCCACGCTCGCCGCAGGGGCGCCCCGCCTTGACCATCCGGCCGCAGGGCAAGCACGATGCAATCCTCATATTCCACCACAGCCCGAAGGCGATGGCAGCGGATCTGCGCCTACGGCGTCGGTCCCTCGGGCGGCGGCACGCCGATCGGTGACGGCGGAGGCGGAGGTGACGGTGGCGCGGGCGGCGTCGCGGCCGACGGTGGCGGTGGCGGCATCGACAACGTGACCAGCTCCGCTTACGGCGTCGGCGGCTCCTTCTAGCTCTCGGACCAGCCTCGCGCTCGCTGGCGGCCCGCCGCCGACCCGGTCGCGATCACGGCGGCTAAGCCACTCGCTTTGCGGCGATGAACGCGACGACGCGATGCCTGCTGCTCGCGACCTTTCTCCGCGTCTGGCGGCGGGCGGTCGCCCTCGGCGACGTGCCGCGCGCCGCGTAGACATCGGCGCGGCGTAGCGCCCGCCGCGCGAAGGACACGAGGCGGAAGCGCGCCGACGCACCCGCGGAGCGTGCAGATCTCTGCACGAAGCGAAGGATTCGACAGCAGTCCTCATGCGTCGAGGGTTCGACGGTCACCTCCGGCGCGATCGCTGCTCAAGGGCCAGTCGCTGCCCGACGGGCGGCACCCCGAGGAGGGAGCATGGTCCGAGGTCATTGGGTCGCCGCATTCGCCTGCGCGCTCGCAGCGCTGGCGGCGGCGCCGCACGTGGACGCGCAGACGCCTGCCGCCGCCACCCGCGAGCTCGAAGCGCGCGTCGTGGAGGTGCAGGGCGAGGACCTGGTCCTCGACCTGGGTACGTCGCAGGGGGTCGCACCCGGTCAGCGCGTCGAGCTGTGGCGGCCGCTGCTTCTTCGTCACCCGGTGACGAAGAAGACGATGCAGGACCGCTTTCTCATCGGCGAGCTGGAGCTGGTGCAGGTGAGGCCGACGATGACCCTGGCGCGGGCGATCTCGGCGCAGAGGCCCCCCGAGCGAGGCGACGTCGTGGTGCTGCAGGTGATGGGCGCGGCGCCGTCGCCGACGCTGCCCGGGGGCACGCCCTCTCCGGTGACGCCGATGCCGGTCCCCACAGGCACGGCCTCGGCCCCGGCAGGCGGCGCCCCCGACAGCAGCGCCGAGAAGATCGCCACCTTGATGCTGCGCCTCCGCGGCGCTCCCCCCGAGGCTCGGGCGAAGGCCTACGAGTACTACGCGCGCAAGAACCCCAACGACAAGTATGCATCGGCCGTGATGGCCGAGGCCGAGGCCCTCCGTGTCTCGGCCGCGTCCCGCGAGACCAGCGGTCCGGCGGAGCCGCGCGCGATCACGACGACCGCCGTCGACGAGGTGCGGGCCGGTCAGCCGCTCCGCATCGCGCTGGAGATCGCCCGCGCCAAGGGCGCCGTGCTGCACCTCCGCAGCCCCACCGATCCCTCGTTCGTGTCCCTCCCGATGCGACCGAGCGGCGGCGACTACTGGGCGGTGGACATCCCCGCCACCGAGGTGGAAGGGCCGCGCCTCGACTGGTTCGTCGAGGCGGTGGCCGACGACGGCCGTGCGCGCGCCGTCCTGGGCGACGCCACGCGGCCCATGGTGGTCGACGTGCGGCCGCTCCCGGTGGCGGAGGTTCCGTCGACGGTGCTGGCCTCGGTGAAGATCTGGACCGACTACGCCGACTACAACCGCCTGAAGGGCAACGACTGGGCGTGGCAGACCGAGGGCGAGTTCGGGCTGCGCCTCGGCGACGAGGGCGTGCGCGCCGTGCGATCCGGCTTCGGCGTCCTGCGCGGCGAGGGCGGCAGCGTCGAGGATCTCGACCAGCTCGGCCTGGCCCCGCGCGAGGTGGGGCTCACCTACGGCTACCTGGAGGGGGAATTCGCGCCGACGCGCTTCTTCTCGGTCCTCCCGAGGCTCGTCATCGGCCTCGGGGACGACGGGGTCGCCGGTGGTGGGCAATTGCTCTTCCGCATCGGTCACGACCGCGAGACCAACCTGATGCTGGGCGGCGAGGCGCTCGGCACGGTCGGCGTGCGCGGCATCGCGCAGCTCGAGCTCGCAGTCTTCGAGCGTTTCCCCATCATGTTCCGCACCGAGGTCACCAACCAGCCCGCCGGTGCCGATCCGAGCACCAACGACGAATTCGATCCCGACACGACGCACTCGCTGTCGGGGTCGGACGTGGGAGGGCGCGGCATCGCGCAGCTCGGCTTCCGCATCGTCGACGAGCTCGTCGTGAGCGCACGCGGGTCCTTCCAGGGACGCACCATCGAGCACGCCGGACCGGGGTTCGGCGGGGGAGTGAGCTACACGTGGTGACCCGACGCATGGCTTCATCGCTGCCGCACCTGACGGTGCGGACAGATCTCTCCCGCGGCGCTGCCGCGGTCCTCGCGATCCTCGGATCGCTCGCCCTGAGCTCCACTGCGCGGGCTCAGGATCCTCCTGCCGCGTCGCCGCCTGACCGCGCTGCGCCGGCGCCGGTGAAGGTCGAGGGGCAGGCGGTACCCGATGCGGCGGACTCGCCCGGGTCTGCACCTGCAGCCGCAGCCGCACCCACGCCCACGCCCGCGTCTGCACCCACGCCCGCATCCGCGCTCGACGCGGTGCGACCGGTACGCTTCCACCACGCACCGATCGCGTCGGCGGAGGAGGGCGTCGACCTCGTGATCGACGCCGGCCTCGACGATCCTCACCTCGCGCGCGCCGTCACGCTCGTCTACCGCGGGCCGGACCGCGCGATCCACCAGGTGCTCTTCCGGCGCTCGACCGACGGCTACCGCGCTGCGATCCCGGCCGAGCACGTGCACGGCGCGCTCGCCTACTCGATCGAGGTCACCACGACAGCGGGCGAGACCGAGCTCGTGTTCGCCACGCGCGATGACCCGCACCCGGTGCAGCTGCTCCCCGACGCATCGGCCGAGCGCGAGGCCGAGCTCCTCGAGCGGCTCGGCGGGCGCCGGTCGGTGGCCACCCTCGGCTCCGAGTACGCCAGCTTCGGCTCGCAGGACGCGCCCGACGGCGCGAGCGTGAACGACGCCTTCTGGCGGGTCGAGGGGCGCTACACCTACCGACCGCTCCGGACGGTGGCCGAGTTCTGGATCCGCGGCGGCGTCATGCGAGGCACGACGCCGGCCACCGGGAGCGACGACGACGGGAACGCGACGCTCGTGGAGAGCGACCGCGGCCTCAACTACGGCGCGCCGGGCGTGCGCTTCCGGCTCCACGACGCCTGGCACCTCGAGCTCGAGGGCATGGCGAGCATCTCCGACGAGGGCTTCTCCA
The DNA here is from genome assembly GCA_046596645.1 of Polyangiaceae bacterium. Classification (GTDB taxonomy): domain Bacteria; phylum Myxococcota_A; class Polyangia; order Polyangiales; family Polyangiaceae; genus JBKJLX01. The sequence goes on along the minus strand of JBKJLX010000207.1, from coordinate 8,748 downwards.
CCGGCGGCGGGTTCAACCTGCTGGTCGGCGACCCCTACGGCTCGAAGCTGGTGCTCGGCGCCGCCTTCATCGGCCTCGGCGAGGCGACCTACTTCGGCAGCAAGTTCGCGAGCCGCGTCGACCTCGCAGTGCACGAGCGGGTCACCGTCTCGCCCATCATCGAGATCACCGACATGCCCAACGCCGAGCAGTTCGGCGTTCGCCTCCTCGCCAACGTCGGCGTCGATTTCGGCGGCGGCTTCTCCGCCGACCTCCAGGGCGGCTACCAGGCGCGCATCGCGGCCAGCGGTGGGCCCGCGCTCGGAGGCAGCGCGTCCCTCGCGTTCTGACGGGGCGGGGGCCGCTGGCGCCAGGAACGGCTCCGGTGGTCCCATGCGCGCATGCCGGCACTCGCGATCGCGACGCGCGTCGAGGAGGTCATCGCCAGGCTCGCCGCCGTGCGCGAGGCGCCGAGGGCGCTCGACCCGTGCGCCCTCGCCGACGAGCTCGAAGCGATCGCGAACGACGTCCGGGACACGTACTGCCCTGGCGTCGAGCCGCTGGCGGCAGCCACGGAGCACGTCGCGGCGGCGACCGACGAGACGCTCGAGCGTCTGCGAGTCGTCGCCGCGCGGGAGGCGGCGGAGGCGCGGGACGCCGTCGTGGCCCGCGAGCGGGCGCGCAGCGGGATCCCCTTCGAGCGCGTCGCCACCGGCACGGCGCAGGCCGAGCTGCGTCGCTTCGAGGTTCTGGCCGACGTCGCGACACACGAGGCCCTGCAGGCGACCGACGCGTCCGAGCTGCTCACCTACGTGGCGCTCGACGCTCTCGACGCGTCGCCCGCGCTACGGGTCGTCGTCGCTGCGCGCACGCTGGCGACGATCCTCCGCCTGGCCGGCGAAGCGCCGCGCAGCCTGGAGGGTCACGTCGACCCGACGATTTTCGCCATGGCGCTGGCGGCGGCCACGCGCCTTGCCCGCGCGGCCGCCGCCTGCCTTCCCGAGGTCGCGAGTGAGATCCGGGCGCTTCGATTCCCGGGCCGGTGCGGGGGCGACGACGACGGACCCTATCGCAGGGCACCGGTTCTCTTGAACGATCCTGAGGAGGTCGAACGCGCCGCGACGCGGAGCGTCCTCGACCGCAGCGAGCTGCCGGACGCCATGGGGAGGTACCTGCGCCACGCGACGGTCCTCGCGAGCCTCGAGGCGGCGATGCGCGCGCGCGGCGGGTGGACCGGCGCCCTGCGTCGGGCGCTCGGAGCGCGGACAGGAGCCGAGATCCCGGACCTCGAGCCGCGTGCGAGCTGGCACCGCGCGCGGCTGGCGGCGCAGCGGGACCTGCTCGTCGCCTGCTGCATCCGCAGCGACCTCCCTCGCATCGTCGCCGGCGAGGCGGTCGCGGCGATGATGACCGCGGTGATGCGCGTGCGGGCGGTGGAGGGGCGCCAGGTGTGGGCCAGGACCGAGGCGATTGACGCCGTCGCCGCCGCGCGCTCTGCGCTGGGCGCCGTCGTCGGGTGCGGCCCGTCGCGCGAAGCCTTCGCGGAGGCGGTCGCCCCGCGACTCCGCGGAGGTAACGCCGAGGGCCTCGAGCGCGTTGTCGCGCGCGCCCCGTGGGTGTTCAGTCTCGAGGAGGTCGAGCATCTCCTCAGGCTTCTCGTCGTCGTGCAGAGCGACGGTCCGAACGTGACCCTGCAGCTTCGTGGCGCTGCCGACGTGAACGACGCCCTGCGCTCGTGGCTCGCGGATATCACTGACATGGTGGGCCTGCTGCCTCGCGCGGCGGACGTCGTCCTCCACTACGCAGAGGATCGCTTCGAGCGCAACGAGGACGTCCCGTCGATGCCCGCATGACCGCCGCGCCGCAGCGCGCCTCGCGCGCTACCCTGCGCGGATGAAGGCGCCCACGTCGTGCATGGTCGTGCTGGGCCTCGCCGTCGTCGCGGGCTGCGGTCGTGCCCCCACGGCATCGTCGTCGGCGGGTGGCGCCTCGGGCTCCGGTGGCGCGGCAGGTGCGGGCGGGGCGCCCGCTGCCGACACCAGTAGCGTGCAGGCCACGGTCGCCGTCACGTCGGTCGGCAGCGGCGCCGGTGGCGAGGGGGGGATGGAGGAGGCCTCCGGCGGCAGCGCAGCCGTCGGCACCGGCGGTGCAGGCGGCGCGAGCGGAGAGGCCTCGGAGCCGGACTTCGCGACCCTGCCGTGGATCACGGGGGACGACGTCGGCTTTGGCGTCGCCCGGAAGGACAGCCAGAACCCACGCGGCGACGGCGTCTTCATCGGCTACGCCGGGTACGCGCTCCCCCTCGACGCCGCCGAGGCGTGGGTGAGCGCGCTCTACGAGTCCACGCTGCGGGACCTCGGCGTACGCCATGTGTTCGCGGTGCAGGGGCCGGCCACGCCGCTCTACGACGGCTACGAGATCGGCAACTCGAGGATCGCCGCGTACCTCACCGGGCCCGCGTCCGACGCGCCCTTCATCGTCGCGTTCGCCCACAGCAGCGGGAGCTATGTCGCGCACGAGCTCCTCCGTCAGCTCGCGGGTGACCTCGACCCCGCCGGCGTCACCGAGGACAAGGTCATCTACTTCGACCTCGACGGCGGCACCGGCGGCCTCGACGGCGACGTCGTCGCCCGTCTCCGCCGCGCCTACTTCGTCGCCGCCGTCGACCTCTCGACCAGCACGCCGTCGCCCAACCGGAGCGGCATGCAGTACGGCGCCAGCCTCTACCCGGACGCGGGCGGCTTCATCGACCTCGACGCCAGCGCCTCCGGCTGCTCGAGCGGCGCGACCTGGTGCGTGCACATGACGCCGATCACCACGACGCCCCACGATCCGGACGCCGCGTCCGGCGTCGCCGACTACACCGACTTCGTCGGTCGACCGGTGGTGCACTCCTTCCTCGACGCGAAGCGCGAGGACGCTGGCCTGCCACCGCTGCCGTGATCACCTGTCGCGCCGCCGCACCACGCCTCCGCGTGGCGGCCGCGGGGGCGGCGCCGCCGCGTCGACGATGAGCTGCAGCAAGAGCGAGCGGTGGCATCGTTCCGGGTCCGCGCAGGCCGACGAGCAGAGCAGCGTCAGCGGCTCGCCTCGCGCGACCCGCGCGGCGAAGGAGCGGATCCACATCCCCTGCGACGCGACCTCCTCCAGATAGCGAGCGCGGTACGCGTCCCAGGAGATAGGGTCCTGCCCCTTGCCGTACACGGCCGCGTGCAGCTCCTTGCTGGGCCCGAGCTGGGGAAGCCACGCGTCCCAGACCTCGTCCTCCTTCTTCAGGCCGCGTGGCCGGAAGCGCGTGACGAGCAGGCGGTAGCCGTCGTCAGCCTCCACGGGGTCGTTCCAGCGCTTGGTCCGCACCACGGCGCCACGAGCATGACGCGCCTTTGCACCCCGCGCCCAGCGCACTAGGGTCCGCCCCCATGGGACGCAGGCAAGACGCGCTCGAGTACCACTCCCGCGAACGACGAGGAAAGCTGGAGGTCGTCCCCACCAAGCCCCTGGTCAGCCAGATCGACCTCTCCCTCGCTTACACGCCGGGCGTCGCCGAGCCGTGCCTCGAGATCCAGAAGGACGAGGAGAAGAGCTGGGAGTACACCGCGCGCGGCAACCTGGTCGCCGTCATCACCAACGGCACCGCCGTCCTCGGCCTGGGCAACATCGGCCCCGCCGCCGGCAAGCCGGTGATGGAGGGGAAGGCCTGCCTCTTCAAGAAGTTCGCCGACATCGACGTGTTCGACCTCGAGGTCGCCGAGACCGACGTCGACAAGTTCGTCGAGATCGTCGCCGCGCTGGAGCCGACGTTCGGCGGCATCAACCTGGAGGACATCTCCGCGCCCGCCTGCTTCGACATCGAGGAGAAGCTGCGGCAGCGCCTGAAGATCCCGGTCTTCCACGACGATCAGCACGGGACGGCGATCATCTCCGGCGCCGGCCTGCTCAACGCTGCGCAGATCGCTGGCAAGGATCTGGCGACCCTCAAGCTGGTCGTGTCGGGCGCAGGCGCCAGCGCCATCGCCTGCGTCGAGTTCTTCGTCAGCCTGGGGCTGACGCGCGAGAACGTGACGCTGGTCGACTCCAAGGGCGTGGTCCACCAGGGGCGCGAGGATCTGAACCGCCACAAGCGCCGCTTCGCCCAGAAGGACGATGGCCGGCGCACCCTGGCCGACGCGATGAAGGGCGCCGACATGTTCATGGGCCTGTCGGTGGCCAACGTCGTCTCGGCGGAGATGCTGAAGACGATGGGGGAGAAGCCCATCGTCTTCGCTCTGGCCAACCCCGACCCCGAGATCGACTACCCGATCGCCGTCGCGGCGCGGCCGGACGCGCTGGTCGCCACCGGTCGCTCCGACTACCCGAACCAGGTCAACAACGTCCTCGGCTTTCCCTACATCTTCCGTGGCGCGCTCGACGTGCGGGCGACGACCGTGACCGAGGCGATGAAGGTCGCCGCCGCGCGCGCGCTGGCCGAGCTGGCGCGCGAGCCGGTTCCGGAGAGCGTGGTCAGCGCCTACGGCGGCAAGGCGATCAAGTTCGGGCCCGACTACTTCATCCCCAAGCCGTTCGACGCGCGCGTGCTCTGGTGGGTCGCTCCGGCGGTCGCCGAGGCGGCGATCACCTCCGGCGTCGCGCGGGTGAAGGTCGACACCGCGGTCTACCGCGAGCAGCTCATGTCGCGGTCCTCCAACGCGGCGTACTCGATCATGCGCGGCGTCGTGAAGCGCGCGCAGAGCGAGCCGGGCCGCGTCGTCTATCCCAACGCCGCGAACCTCCGCGTGCTGCGCGCGGTGCAGCAGGTGCTGGAGCAGGGCGTGGCGCGGCCAGTCCTGCTCGGGCGGCGCGCCGAGATCGAGCAGCTCTGCGTGGAGCACGATCTCTCGATCCTCGAACAGGCGGAGGTGATCGACCCCCGCACCGACCCCGCGGGCGCCGCCTACGCCAAGCGACTGTTCGAGCTGCGCCAGCGCAAGGGGATGACGCTCCCCATGGCGTACAACCTGGTGCAGAAGAGCAACCACTACGCCGCGCTCATGCTGGACGCGGGCCACGCCGACGGCATGGTGACCGGCCTTCGCCTCAACTACCCGGAGTCGATCCGCCCCGCGCTCCAGGTGCTGGGCCTCTCCGAGGGGGTGAAGGTCGCGGTGGGGATGATGATGATGGTCCTCAAGAGCTCGGTGAAGTTCTTCGGCGACACCGTCTTCAACGTCGAGCCCGACGCCGACACCCTCGCCGACATCGCGGTGCAGATGGCTGACGCGGTCAGGTCCCTCGACGTCACCCCGCGGGTCGCGATGATCTCGTACTCGAACTTCGGCTCGGTCGACCACCCGGGCGTCCGCAACATCGCCCGCGCCATCGAGATCGCGCGCGAGCGCCGCCCCGACCTCGAGATCGACGGGGAGATGCGGCCGGAGATCGCGCTCGACGCGGAGCGCCGCCAGGAGCACTTCCCCTTCTCGCGCCTCTCGCAGAGCGCCAACGTCCTGGTGTTCTCCTCGCTGGCCGCCGGCAACGCCGCCTATCAGACGCTGAAGGCGGTCGGGGGAGCGTCGGCGGTCGGCCCCATCCTCCTGGGCATCCGCAAGCCCTGCGCCGCCCTCCCCATCGACTCCACGGTGGAGGACATCGTCAACATGACGGCATACTTGTCCACTCCAAGGGTCGCGACGCGCCGCAGCTGACGCACCGCCCCCCCTCCTCGACCGACTTCCCCGCGCGTCCGGAACCCGTGAACGAGGCCGAACAACGACTCACCGCGGTGGTCCCGGCGGACCCCGTCGACCTCGAGGCGAGCGGACCGGATCCCCTCGAGGGCGCGACCCTGCAGGACACGTACACCATCGTGCGTTTCCTGGCCGAGGGCGGGATGGGTCGCGTCTACGAGGCGCGCCACACGCGCATCTCGACCAAGCGCTTCGCGATCAAGGTCCTGCTCTCCGAGCTGAAGCACTCGATGGACGTGCGCCTGCGCTTCCGGCGCGAGGCGGAGGCGGCGGCCAGCATCGATCACCCCAACGTCGTGGGCGTGCACGACTTCGGCTACACGCCCGACGGCCGACCCTACCTGGTGAGCGACTTCCTGGAGGGTCGCGAGCTCGGCCAGGTGCTCGCCGATCGCAAGCCGCTGCCGGTGCCGCTGGCGTGCTCGATCGCGCTCCAGCTGTGCCACGCCATCCAGGCGGCGCACGATCAGGGCGTCATCCACCGCGACATGAAGCCGGCCAACGTGTTCCTGGTCGGCGCGCTGGAGGACCCGCAGGTGAAGGTCCTCGACTTCGGCCTGGCCCGCCTCGCCGAGCTCACCGAGTCGAGCGCGACCCAGACCGGCATGGTCATGGGCACGCCCTCGTACATGGCGCCGGAGCAGGCGCGCGGCGAGCGCGCCGACATCCGCGTCGACGTCTACGGCGTCGCGGCGGTGCTGTACGCGTGCCTCACCGGGCGCCCCCCCCACGAGGAGGACTCGGCGCAGCAGACCATTGTCGCGGTGATGACCAGGGACCCGCTGCGCCCGCGGCTGTTCTCGCCCGACGTGCCGCCCGAGCTGGAGGTGGTGGTGCAGCGGGCGATGGCGAATGATCCCGCCGAGCGCTACGCGACGATCCACGACCTCGAGATGGCGCTGGCTCCGTTCGCCTGGGAGCGCTTCGTCAGCGGGCCCCGCCTCCCCTCGACGCCCGCGCCGCCGATGAGCCGCACCAGCGCCGGCGATCCGCAGGAGGGGCGCGGGGTCCGTCGCCGCGCCACCGGGTGGATGCTGCTCGGCGTCCTGCTGCTCCTCATCGGCGCCGCCAGCGCGGCGCTGGGCCTCCTCGAGGTGATCTGGCCCTCGCGGCGCCTCCTCAGCTCGGAGCTCTCGCTGGTCGCGCTCGCCGTGATCGGCTCGTCGCTCACGCCCGGCGTGCTGCTGCTCCGCTGGCTGAAGAAGCGCTACTGGAACAACAGCGCCCGGATGGTCGATCTGCTGTCGGCGGTGCGGGCGCCGGTCGTCACCGGCGTCTTCGTCTATGGCCTGGCGGCGCTGGTGGCGCGCCTGCTGGACAGCTCGAGCGCGCACGTCGAGCTGCCGGTGCCGGCGCCCGACGCCTCGGGCTGGGGCGGCTGGGGCCCGTTCCTGGTCGCCACGTCGCTGATCGCCGCCGTCGCCGCCGTCCTCCGCCACCGGCTGCTCGCGGGGGCGGCCAGCATGGCGCGGCGGGTCGTCGCCGGGCCCGTCGTCGTCGGCGTCGCCGTCGCCCTGGGGCTGGTCCTCCTCGGCACCGGTCACCGCATGAGCGCATCCTCGACCCGCAGCGCCGCGGCGGCCGTCGCCCCCCCGCCCGTGATCGTCCCCGAGGCGGCGCCGAGCGCGCCCGTCGCGGCCGTCCCGGCGTCGTCGTCCGAGGTGGCCGGCCCCGCCTCCGGGGACCCGGCGCGCGCGGCGGACATGGACCTCCGCGCTGCGATCGCGGCCGGCCTCCCTGCGCTCACCGATCTGAACCGGCGACACCCGCGCGACCCGCGCGTGCTCGACGCGCTGGCGCGCGAGCTGGCGAAGGAGCCGGAGCGGGCCTCCGAGCTCCTGCGGGTCCTCGACGCGCTGTTCACCGAGGCGCCCGACAAGGCCAACGACGAGGTGCTGGCGAAGCTGGTCCTCGGCGTGTCGATCGTCCCCGCCACCTCGCAGCGCGCCATCGAGCTGATGCGGTCGAAGATGGGGCTCCGCGGCGCGGAGATGCTGTTCGACCTCTTCCTCGCGCACCCCGAGATCCGGCCTCGCGCCAAGGCCGCCCTCGACAGCGCCGAGGTGCAGCGCATCCTCTCGCCGGGCTTGAAGGTCGCCTACGACCTCCACACCGCGCCCAGCTGCGCGACGCGAGTGCAGCTCCTCCCCGAGGTGCTGCGCGACGGCGACGAGCGCTCGATCGGCGTGCTCACCACCTTCACCATGTTCACCAAGAAGGGCTGCGGCTTCCGTCAGCAGAAGCCCTGTCCGCCCGCGTGCGCCAGGGAGATCCCGGTCTTCGACTCGGCGATCAAGCAGATCCGGGCGCGCCTCGCGGCTTCGCGAAAGCCGCCGCTGCAGCTTCCGCCGGTTCCGCCGGCGCCGCGCTGAGGCGTCGCGGCAGACGGACCGTGAACGTCGTCCCTGCTTCGGAGGTCGACGCGACCTCGATGGTGCCGCCGTGCGCGAGCACCACCTGCTGCGCGATGTACAGGCCCAGACCCAGCCCTGGCGTGCGTCCGCGGCTATGGTCCCCCTGCGACATCGCGTCGAAGACGCCGGCGAGCGACCCGATCTGGATGGGGATGCCCGCGTTGTGAACCTGAAGTACGACCTCCTCGCCGGCGTCGGTGGCGACGACGTCGATCGGCTGCCCCTGCGCGCCGTGTTCGACCGCGTTCCGGAGGAGGTTCGAGAGCGCCTGCGCGATGCGGTCCGCGTCCCACTCGCCGTGGAGGTCGCCGCTCGAGGCAAAGCGCAGCGTTCCGGCTGGTGTGAGGGCCTGCAGCTCGGCGATCACCTCTTCGCAGGTCGATGCGAGATCGACCGGCTTCACGGCGATGGGGATCGGATGGCCCGCGCGGGTCCGCGTCCAGTCGAGGAGATCCGCGATCATCCGGCTCATGCGCTTGGCGCTGCTCAGGACGCGCGCGGCGACGCCGAGGGTGCGATCGTCGAGGTGCTCGGCGCCGATGATCACGGTCGTGCCCATGATGATCGAGGAGAGCGGGTTCCTGAGATCGTGACCGAGGATGCCGAGCGTCTGATCCCGGAAGTGCTCGGAC
>JBKJLX010000135.1:0-5219 GCA_046596645.1 Polyangiaceae bacterium | reverse complement strand
GCCCAGGCCGCGGTCGACGGCCTCGATGGCGTGGGTGGCCGCGTCGAGGATGCCGGTGTGGCCGACCATGTCGGGGTTGGCGAAATTGACGAGCACGAAGTCGTAGGCGTCGCTCTTCACCGCCTCGACCACCGCGTCGGTCACCGCGCGCGCGCTCATCTCCGGCTTCTTGTCGTAGGTCGGCACGTCGCGCGGCGAGGGAACGACCTTGCGCTCCTCCCCCTCGAACGACGCCTCGCGCCCGCCGTTGAAGAAATAGGTGACGTGCGCGTACTTCTCCGTCTCCGCGCAGCGGAACTGCTTCAGCCCGGCACCGGCCACGATCTCGCCGAAGGAGCGCGCGACCTGCTCCTTGGGGAACGCCACCGGGATGCCGAGCTTCGCGTCGTACTGGGTGAGCCCGCCCAGGGTGTGCTGGTCGAAGACACGGACGAGCCGCCCGTCCTTGCGCCAGAGCTCGTCGGCCTCGGGCGGCAAGTCGGTGCGCGTCAGCATGGCGCACAGCTGGCGCATGCGATCGGGGCGGAAGTTGAAGCAGAGTCCCACCTCTTCCCCCACCCACTGCCACGACCGGTCGGCGCCCCCGAAGTCGGAGACCAGCTCGCCGCGCATGCCTTCGTAGTCTCCCACCACGGTGGGCTCGACGAACTCGTCGGTCTCACCGCGGCCGTAGGCAGCCTCCAGCGCGGTGAAAGCGCTCGCCTCGCGGCGACCCTCGGCGAAGATCATCGCCCGCAGGTGCCGGGCCACCCGATCCCAGCGCTTGTCGCGGTCCATCGCGAAGTAGCGCCCGCCGACCGTGCCGATATGCCCGTATTTGCCGCCGTCCAGGCAGTTCTCGACGTACTCCAGGTACTTCGCGGCGCTCCTCGGCGGCGTATCGCGGCCGTCGAGGAAGGCATGCACGACCACCCTGATGTCGCACGCCCAGCACAGCTCGATGAGCGCGCGCAGGTGCTGCATCGAGCTGTGGACCCCGCCGTCGGAGACCAGCCCGAACAGGTGCAGGCGACACTTCTCGTACTCGAAGCCGCGGATGTCGGTGCCGGTGCCGGCGCGCATGCGCACCATCGTGACCAGCTTGCCCAGCACCGGGTTGCGGCCGAGCTTGCCCTCGGCGACGTCGACGTCGATGCGCGAGAGGTCCATCAGCGCCACCCGCCCGGCGCCGAAGTTGAGGTGGCCGACCTCGCTGTTGCCCATCTGCCCGTGGGGCAGGCCCACGTCCTTGCCGCTGGCGCCGATGAGGGTGCGCGGGTACGTCTCGCGGATCTGCGCGAGGTTCGGCGCATCGGCCTGGAGGATGGCGTTGTTCTCCTTCTCCTCGCGCTCGCCGAAGCCATCGAGGATGCAGAGCACCAGGGGTCGCGGCCTCACCGCCGGCGGAGGCACGGCGGGCGAGGGGGCGGCGGTGGTCGAGGCCTCGGTGGAGTTGGGATCGGTCACGGCGGCGGCAGTCTAGCCGTTCGACCGCCGCCCGGCTCGCCCCAGCGCCGCGGCCAGCGAACCCTTCCTCCGCACCACGACTCGCGCGAGGCCCAGCCACGCGGCGACGTCAGCGAGCTCCGCGGCGAGCGGCCCCGCCACGTCGGCCGCCTTCGCTCCCGGCTCGATGTGGGACGCCTGGACGAGCAGAGCGCTCTCCTTGCGGTCGGCCTTGAGATCGACCCGCGCCGCGATGCGCTCGCCGAGCAGGAAGGGCAACACGTAGTAGCCGTGCTCGCGCAGGTGCGCCGGCGTGTAGATGCCGATGCGGTAGTGGAAGTCGAACATCCTCTCCGCGCGGGGCCGGTGCCATACCAGCGGGTCGAACGGCGAGAGGATGGCGCGCCCCGTCGCGGCGCGAGGGCAGACGGCGTCGCGCGCGACCAGCGCGCGCTGCGCGATGCCCTCGACGGCGACCGGCAGGAGCTCGCCCTCCTCGATCAGCTCCGCGATGCGCGGGCGCGCGTCGCGCAAGCGCAAACGGAAGTAGTCGGCGAGGTCGTCATCGGTGGCGACGCCCAGTGCGCGTGCCGAGACGCGGAGCAGCTCGCGCGTCGCGTCCTCCACCGAGGGCGTCGGCGCCCCCAGGACCGCGGGCGGCAGCACCCGCTCCGGGAGGTCGTAGATGCGCTCGAAGCCGCGCCGCCCCGCGGTGGTCACCCGCCCGCAGCGGAACAGATACTCGAGCGCGATCTTGGCCTCGCTCCACCCCCACCACGGCCCGCTGCGCTTCTGCGGGCGCTCGAGGTCACCGGCGGCGAGCGGGCCGCGCGCGGTCACCTCCTCCAGCACGGCATCGACCAGCGAGCGCTTCTCCCGCACCACGTCGGCGATGAAGGCCCAGGTCCCTTGCAGCGTCTCGTACGCCTCCATCCGCCAGCGAAAGAGCGGCTGCATGCGCACCGGCAGCAGCGACGCCTGGTGCCCCCAGTACTCGAAGAGCCGGCGGTCGCCGGCGTACGCGGCGGCGTCGACGTGCGCGACGTCGTAGGGGCCGAGGCGGCTGAAGACGGGGACGTAGTGCGCGCGCGCGAGGACGTTCACCGCGTCCATCTGCAAGACGCCCAGGCGGTCGACCAGCGCCAGCACCGCGGCGGCGCCTGGGCGGCGCGCCGGACGCGCGCGATGCAGCCCCTGCGCGGCGAGCGCGACGCGACGCGCCTCGCTCGCCGACAGCGAGGCCTTCACGGCGTCGCCGGCGACCCGGCGACAGGCGCGGCGACCGCCTTCTTCGTGGTCCTCCGCTGGGAGACGGCAAGCCGCGCCAGCTCGTCGGCGCGCTCGTTCCACGCGACGCCGGAGTGCCCGGGCACGTAGACCAGCGAAACGCGCGGGTGGCCGGCCAGCGCACCGCGGATGGACGCGATGAGCTCGGTGTTGGCCTTGGCCTTCCACCCCTTGCTGAGCACGCCGATCGCGTACTGGCTGTCGGTGTGGACTAGAAACTCGCGCGTCCGGTCCTCGACGATCTCGAGCGCGCGGAGGATCGCGGTGAGCTCGGCGATGTTGTTGGTGCCGCTGCCCAGGTACTCGCCGAGCTCGACGCGCGCGCCGGCGTCGAGCACGACCACGCCAAGGCCGGCCGGGCCCGGGTTGCCGGAGCAGGCGCCGTCGGTGTAGGCGACGATGATCGCGCCGGTCTTCGCGCCCTCGAGCGCCCGCTCGCGCGAGGCGACGCCGGCGGCGCCGCTCGCGGCGGCCTTGGTGCCGCGCCCACCGCCGGGGCGGGCCTTCTGCCCTGCCGGCGCCGCGCCTGGCGAGGCGCCGGGCTCGGTGGCCGCCTTGGCGACCGTCTCCGCGGGTGCGCAGGTGTCGTCCGGTAGCACGGGGGCGCCCGGCTCCGGGGTCAGGTTGCGCGCCATCGCGTCGTAGCGGCGACCGTCGCTCGGCTTGTAGCGGATCTCGACCTTGCCGCCGGACTCGGCGAGTCGACCCTGGTCATCGGCGCGCGCGAGGACGCGCTGGCCACGGAGGAGAGCGCGAATCCAGGGCACGACGCGGCTCTATCCCGTCTCCGACGCTCCGTCACGCCGCCGGCGGACCGCGGGGGCGCTTCTCGCTGGAGGGAGCCCGTTGTAAGCAGCGCGCGTGGCGTTCGACTCGATCTTCCGGGCGGATCTGTTCGCGGGTCAGGTGGCGATCGTCACCGGCGGCGGCAGCGGCATCGGCCTGACCACCGCGCGCGAGCTGACCGCGCTCGGTGCCAGCGTCGCCATCTGCGGGCGGTCGCCGGAGAAGGTCTCCGCCGGGCTCGACGTGCTCCGCGGAGATGGCGTGCATGACGACCGGCTGCACGGCGGGCGCTGCGACATCCGCGACGCCGACCAGTGCGACGCCTTCGCCGACGAGGTCCTGGCGCGCTTCGGCCGTATCGACGTCCTGGTGAACAACGCCGGCGGTCAGTTCCCCAGCCCCGCGGTGGCCATGAGCTCGCGCGGCTTCGAGGCGGTGGTGCGCAACAACCTCCTCGGCACGTTCAACGCCACGCGCGCCGTCGCCACCAAGGCGATGATCCCGCAGAAGGGCGGCCGCATCGTGATGGTCACCGCCATGGTGGCGCGCGGCTTTCCGGGGATGAGCCACACCGGCGCCGCGCGCGCGGGCGTGGAGAACCTGACTCGAACGCTGGCGGTGGAGTGGGCGGAGCACGGCGTGCGCGTCAACGCCATCGCCCCTGGAACCATCCGGTCCAGCGGCACGCTGCAATACGGCGACGCAGTGCTGGAGGTGGCCCGCAAGGCCACGCCGGTGAAGCGCCTGGGCACCCCGGAGGAGGTGGCGCGCATCATCGTGTTCCTCGCCAGCCGCGCGAACGACTTCGTCACCGGTCAGGTGTGGGGCGCCGACGGCGGCGCTTCGCTGTGGGGGGACATCTGGCCCATACCCGAGCCGGGCGGCACGGTGGAGCCCCTCCCCCATCGGACGCGGGAGCCGCGGAGCGAAGGGTGAGCGGCGGGGCTGGTCCCCAGGCTGGCCCCCACGGTCCCCAGGCTGGCCCCCACGTTGGCCGCCTGCCCATGCGCCCCTCGTTCCTCGTCGACCTGATGCAGTGGCTGCGCGAGCGCGGCCGCCGCACCTTCGATCGGTCGCCGACTGTCCGCGCCACGTTCCTCCCGTTTCTGTTCGTCTCCTTCGTCCTCTACTGCCGGCTGCCGACGACGAACTACATCTTCGACGAGCAGGAGGCCCTGCTCGCGAACCCCTACGTCAACGCGGTCGAGGGGCTGCGCTACCGCGACGCCATCCGCCGCGATTTCTGGGGTCTCAAGCCCGACCGCAGCGTCGGCTCCTACCGGCCGCTCCCCAACTACCTGTGGCGCGCCCCGTGGGAGGTGGCGCACCGCATCGACGGCGTCATCGCGCCGGCGCGCCACCGCTTGAAGGACGCGCTGGAGGCCCGCGGGTGGCTCCCCGAGGGGGCGACGCTGGAGCTGGGCGAGGCGGTGAAGCGGCCGTTCTCCCAGCAACTGGTCAACCTGGTGGTTCACGCCCTGAACGGGGCGCTCCTCGCCGCGCTGGCCTTCGTGCTCACCCGGCGGCGGCTGGAGTCGTGGCTGATCGGCGCCGCCTTCGTGGCGTGCGCGCTGCTCACCGAGGCGGTGAGCGGCATCGTCGGCATCGCCGACGTGATGGGCGGCCTGGGAGCGCTGCTGGCGCTGCACGCGCTGCGCCTTCCGGGTCCTGCGATGCCGCTCGGCGTCGCGGCCGGGCTGACGATCGGGCTCTTCTCCAAG
>JBKJLX010000886.1:0-11510 GCA_046596645.1 Polyangiaceae bacterium | reverse complement strand
GTCGAGCGAGCGGACCAGCTCCTCCACCTGGTTCAGGTTGCCGGCGATGTCCCGGGCGATGATGACGTTGGTCCGGCTGTCGACGGCGATGGTGCCGCGCGGCGAGAGCAGATCCTTCGACCGAGCCTGCATGTCGCCAGCGTCGGCGTAGCTCACAGGGATGAGCCGCGTCTCCAGCGGCGCCAGCTCGAACTCGCTCTTGCGGCGGGCAAGGGCCAGGTCGCGCTCCTTGTTGAGGTCGGCCATCGGGGCTACCCGGATGAGGTTGCCCTTCCGCACCATGCCCAGGCCCTTCGCCTGCAGCACGACCTCCATCGCCTGGTCCCAGGGCACGCTGCGCATGCGGATGGTGACGCTGCCGGTGACGTTGTCCGCGGTGACGATGTTCACCCGACCGACGTCGGAGAAGAGCCGGAGGACGTCGTGGATGTCCGCATCCTTGAGGTCGAGATCGATGCGGCGGCCCGCGGCGACGCGGGTGTTGGGGTTGTCGGCGTCGACCTGCGCGTTCATCGTCGGGAGGAAGGCGTCGGCCGCGTCGGCCTCGGTGTTCTGCTCCAGGACGTCGGCGCCGACCCTGGTCTCCACCGTGGGCAGGGGCTCGTACTCGCGCTCGCGAGCCAGGGTGCGGACGCGGCGGGCGGCGCCGCCGTCGGACGCGACGCCGGTGTGCATCGACGACGCAGCGCCGACGGCGAAGGTGTAGACCACCTCGTTGCCCTCGCGCAGCACCATCGACTTCGCCTCGGGGTCGTGCTCGACCTCGACGATCACGCGTTCCGGCCCGGAGGTCGACGCGAAGGTCGAGACCGAGCGGACCGCGCCGCCGAAGGCACCGGTGTCCAGCTTGCGCTGCAGAGCCCGGGGCAGCGTGGCGCCGACGAGCTCCAGCCGTGAGGTCTTCTTGTTCTGGCTGGTCTCCCACTTCACCTCGCCCGTCACCTCGAGGACGACGCGGTCGCGCCCATCGGCGTGGTCGAAGCGGACGTCGCGGATCTCGCCCGGGCCCTGGGCCTGCGCCTTGGGAGCGGCCGAGCGCGGCGCCGGCCCACCCTTCATGGGCGCCGTCTTCTCGGCGGCGGTCAGCTCCACCACCAGGCCGCGGTCATGGCTGGTGATGCGCCATTCCGCGTTCTTGGCCAGCGTGACCATGATGCGCGTGGTCGTCGGCTTCCCGAACGATTGCGTCATGATCCCGGAGACGACGTCATTCCCTTCCGTGATCGCGCCAGGAGCACCGACCACCGAGGCCCCGGTCAGGTCGATGAGGAGACGTTTGCCCTCGTCGGCGACCCGAGCGGTGTAGCTCGGTTTGGTGCTCGTCTGCACCGCGATCTCGGCTGCGCCGACCTTCGGGGTGGCGAGGCGCACGTCCCTGACCTCGACCGACGCGGGCTGGGCGGAGGCACCCATCACGTAGGTCGCGGTGAAGATCATGACCCCGAACCCGAGGACGGCGCGGGCCATCCAAGACCGCGAGCTTGCCCTCGGTGCCGCGCGCGAAGCCATTCTGTCCATGGGACTCCTCATCGACGACGGATGCTAATGAGCGTTCCCCGAACCGCCCAACTTTCGGCGAAGTCTTTCCGGTGCAGCGGCGGGCGTTGCCGCGCGAGCCTCCGCGTGGTCGACGCGGCAGAGCGTTGAATGGCTCGGTTGCCGCACCGGACGTCAGGACAAACGCGGAGCGGGGAGGCTTTCGCCTCCCCGCCAGGGATGTCTTGAGCTGCGCCGGCCACGCCGGCGCACATCGTCAGGGCGGCGACGGCGGCGGCTGCTGCTGAGGCTGCGGCGGCTGACCGCTGATCGGCTCGGGCGGCGGCGGGAGAAGGCGCGGTGCGTTCGGCGGCGGCACCTCCCCCAGGGGGGGTGCGGCGTTGCCGCTGCCGCGGATGCCGGTGCGGATCTCGGGGTTGAGCTCGGCCTCGCTGCGCAGCGACACCACGCGCGTGGTCGCCGGCACGTCGGGCCGCGTCGGATCCTCGCGGATGAAGACCGCGTCGTTCGGGCGGATGCGGTCGAGTCGCCAGTTGACTGCCACCTCGCTGCCGGAGGAGCCGCCGGTGCGGACAATCTCCGGTCGACCGACGAAATCGCCCACCTTGATGACCCAGCCGAAGCCGCCGGGGTCGTTCATCATGATGCGCCCGGCCTGGCCGGTGACGATTCCCACGATCCGCAGCTGATCGAGGGAGAACTTGTTCGCCAGCACCTCGCGCTGCACGACGACCTTGCGCTGGGCCTGGGAGCGGAACATCGCCTCGAAGGATCGGAACGGGTCGCGGCTCAGCTCGGATTCGTCGAAATCGCGCGGGTGGAACTCGCGGGTCGGCAGGGGCGGCAGATTGCTGGGCGCGGGAGGGGGTGCGTCGCTCCTGCCACCGCGGGCCTCGCGCGGCGCCGGCGCCTTGGGAGCCACCGCCGCGCCGCTCGCTACCGTGCGGGGAGCAGGCTCGTCGCTGCAGCCGGCGGCCGTCGCCAGCAGGAGGCCGGCAGCGCAGAGGCGGAGAATCGTGCGCTGCGACATCACCCACCCCGCTTCCGGCTCGGCTTGCCGTCGATCTTGGTGCCGGCCTTGATGGCGCGGAACGCGGTGGCCAGGCATTTCACATCGAGGATGACCTCCTCATCCGTATCGTCGTCCTTGGAGGCGCGCTTGCGGACGATCATCTCTATTTCCTCGACGTTGATGATGCGGTCGAGCTGCCCCACGCCGTAGAAGAAGCGGGCAATCTGGTGGAATCGTCCACTGATGGTCAATTCCATCGGGACCTTCGCGTAGAACTTGTCGGCGACCTCGTCCTTCGGCGTGAACGAGTTGAGGTTCACACCGGAGATGGTGGCGACGTTCTGCACGGCGCTGAGAAAGGCCGGCGTCTCCGCCTCGTCGGGCAGGACCTTCTTCTGCTCCTGCGCCTGCTTCTCCTTGCGGGTCTTCTCCTCCAGGTCGACCTGGTAGGCCTTGTTCGACTCCTCGGCGCGCGTGAGCTCGCTGCGCAGGTTCGTCTCGCGGTTCTTCTCCGAGGTCAGCTGGGCGTCGACCTCGCCGAAGAACACGACGAAGTAACCGACGGCGGCGAACACCAGCAGCAGGGCCCCGATGGCGACCTTGACGATCGGCTGCAAGCCGCCGCCGAGGGCGCCGCCGGTGGGGGGACGGGTGGGCGGCATCTCAGTACCTGACCTTCATCTGGATGGCGAAGCTGGTGAGGGCGAGGTCGTTCTTGGCGTCCTTCTTCCCGGGCAGCAGCTTCACGTCATAGAAGTACGAGCTGATCTTGAGCCGGTACGCGAGCTCGGAGATGTCGGTCGAGTCGCGGGCGAAGCCGGTGATCTCGACCGTGCGGAGCTTCTCGCGATAGGTGTTGAGCCAGACTCGCCGCGCGTCCCAGCCCGGGCTGTAGACCTGGAGCGGGTTGTCCTTCCTCAGCTGGGCGAGCCGGTCGGGGTCGGCGGTGGGCGCCTTGCCCGGCGTCAGCAGCTGCGCCAGCTCGAGGAGCACGGCGGTGGGCCCGGTGCGGCCGGACTCGAGGCTGGCGATCGCCTCCTCGCGAGCGCGCAGCTCGGCGAGGGCCTTCTTCACCTCCTCGTGGTTGGCCACCAGCTTCTTGATCCCGGCGATCTTGCCGGAGAGCTCGGTGTTGGTGGCCTTCTGCGCGTCCAGCGCCGTCACCTTGGTCTGGTGGAAGACGGCGAGGCCGATGATCTCGACCAGGAGTACGCCCAGCACCACCAGGAGCCACTTGAACCCGCCGGGGCCGGAGCTCGGCTCGGCGGCGAGCCGCTCCTTCCTCTTGGTCTGCGGGAGTAGGTTGACGCGGATCACAGGCGGCGCTCCTTGTCCTTGCGCATCGCGAGCCCGAGCGCGACGCACAGCTGCGGCGCGCGCGATTGCAACAGCTGTTGATTCACTTCTTTCGCCTCGACCGTGATCTTCTCGATCGGCTGGATGACCTCGACGCCCACGCGCGAGCGGCGGCCGATGGCGGCGGCGAGCGCGGGCAGGTTGGAGGAGCCGCCGGTGAGGTAGATGCGGTTCAGCTCGGCCTCGCCGCTGGTGGCGAGGAAGAAGTCCAGGCTGCGCTGGATCTCGCCGGCGATCGAGTCGCAGACGCTCTCGATGATCCCGAAGACCTGCGGGGGAATCCCAGGGACGCCGCCGGCGCTCTGGATCTTGTACTCCTCGGCCTGCTCGAAGGGCACGCCGAGCTGCCGCTGGATCTGCTCGGAGATGTAGTTGCCGCCATTCGCGATGTCGCGGGTGAAGGCGCTGGTCCCCTTGGAGATGATGTTGATCGAGGCGAGGCTGGCGCCGACGTTGATGATGGCGAACGTCATGTCCTGGGGGATGCCGCGATTCAGCTCGAAGACGTTCTGGACGGTGAAGGCCTCGATGTCGACGACGATGGGCCGCAGGCGCGCGCTCCGCGCGATGTTGGCGTAGTCGTTGATCTCGTCGCGCTTGGCGGCCACGAGGAGGAGATCCATCTGCCCGGCGTCAGGCCGACGCCGCAGGACCTCGTAGTCGACATGAACGTCCTTGATGTCGAAGGGGATGTGCTGCTCCGCCTCCCACTGGATCTGCTCGTCGAGCTCGGCGCTCGTCATCATCGGCACCGTGATCTTGCGGATGATGACCGCCTGACCGCTGATGCTGAGGGCGACGTCGCGCTGCTTGATCTTGCTGTCGGCGAAGATCTTCTGGAGCGCCTCGACGACGTTCGACGAGTTCATGATGTGACCGTCGACGATCGTCTGCGCGGGGAGCGTCGCGAAGCCCAGGCGTACGAGCCCCATGCCCTTCCGGCTCTCCTTGAGCTGGACGACCTTGATGGCGCTCGTCCCGATGTCGACGCCGACGAGGTTGTTGCCTTCCGACATGAGTCCGCTTCGCTCCCGTCGGGGTCGAGCCCCGCTCCTTCGAGCTCGCCGGGCCCAGGACCACCCGCGATGGGGCTCCCCGGAACCGGCGACGAAACGCGGCCGTGGGGTCGGCGCTCCTCGCGCGAATCCCACGCCTCGTTTCTTCGTTCGAGCACCTGACGGTGCTGCAAGTCGCTTCTTCGTTCGCGCGCCTGACGGCGCCGGAAATCTTCGTCAGGAAGTCTCGCAGAGGCGGTCTCGGGCGGCAAAGAATCCGCTTGCGACGTCGCAGGGCGGGCCGTAGGGTCGCCCCGCGGAGAAGTTGGCCGACGCCGCGACCCTCCGACAACCGCGCGCCCGCCGGGTTGAAAAGAGGTCGCTGGCGGGCGCGAAGCGCGAGCTGGACCTGCGCAGCCTCCAACGTCGGAGACGTTCCTCCCTGGCTAGGGGAGGTAGCGGATCCGGCCGGCGCCGCGCCCTGGGGAGAGCCTCCCGGCAGAGCCACTGGCGGATCCGCACGTCGTACCGGGTGTCGAGTGCCGCCCAGCTCCGGGTCAAGTTCGACCCGGAGCCTAGCGACAACTATACGTCATGACAATGGAAACATGCGCGCGCGCCATGTTGGCCGTAACGATCTGGACGTTGAGGGTCACGGTGAACCCGGATCCAAGGCGATGAGCACCGTCGTCGGTTCGAGGTCGAGGAGGGGCTCCGCGTCCGTCGCTCGCCCCACCGTCGCGGCGACGTCCAGGCCACGGTCGAGGGCGACGACGTCCGTGCATCCGAGGCGGGAGAGCGCCTCGGCGGACGCCTCGTGGCTGTCGAAGCGCGCCACGGCGGCAAGGACCGTCCCATCGGGCAGGACGCAGAGGTCGGATCGGTCCTGGAGCAGCCCGCGTCGCCGGGCCTCGGAGGTCAGGACGCCGCCCTCCACCGTCATGGCGAGCTCGGTCGCGTCGCCCGGCGGATCCCCGCGCAGATCCGACGAGCGAAGGAGGCGGATTCCACCGGCCTCTGCCAGGAGGACGGCACCTCGGGACGCGTAGCGGTGGCCAGTGGAGCCGCCGATGGTGAGCCCGTTCGGGCGCCGTCGCTGTCCGATCCCGAGTCCGAGCGACGCGATCGCGCGGCCGCGGAGCTCGCCCAGGCTCACAGGGAACTGACCTCCAGCTCGGTGGGATCGCTCGCCGGTCCCCGCCCGCAGGGCCCACCCCATTCGCCCCCCCACGAAGGCCATGACTCGCACTCTGGCCCCCAGCAGGTCGCGTGGGGCCTCCAGGATGGCGGGTCGGAACACGGGCGCAGGCTGCCGCCCCGGCGACGGCCGCCAGCCCTCGTCACCGCGGCCCTCGGGGAACTCGCGATGGCGGAGCCAGGCGATGAACGGCTCCGCGCGAAGCCCGAGCGAGGTGCCCGCGAGGCGCGGGGTAGCCGCGCCCGCCGCGTCGTCCACCCACGCGATGGAGGCGCAAGAGCGCTCCTGCAGCGCGTGCTCCACCGCGCTCCGCTGGCCTCCGGGCGAGGTCGCTACGAGCAGCGTCGTGGCGCTGAGGCACCAGCCGGCCACGTCACGCGCGGAGCCGTCGTCAGCGACCTCGATCGCGGCCGCCGACGAGCCCACCGCGAGGGGACCGATGCGCGCCGTTCCACCTGCCGTGGCGGAGAGGGTCGGTGCGCCGGCAACGAGCGGCGCGATCTCGCGTCGGGCCGTTCGCGCGCCGCCATCCCGCAGCGGCGTGAAGCTCGCGACCGCGACCACGCGCTGGAGATCGTCCTCCGCGAGCGCGCCCGTGCCGGGCAGCCCCGACACTGCGCGCGGCG
The DNA here is from genome assembly GCA_046596645.1 of Polyangiaceae bacterium. Taxonomy (GTDB): domain Bacteria; phylum Myxococcota_A; class Polyangia; order Polyangiales; family Polyangiaceae; genus JBKJLX01. Next base: position 4,826 of record JBKJLX010000886.1, on the reverse strand, counting down.
CGGCGGGCGCCGGCACCACCGTGAGATCGAGCTGCCGCATGTCGAACGCGTGGAGGACGACGCGCCTTTCCCCTTCCCCGACCTCGGCGCGCGCGATCGGCGCCGGGGGCGGCGACTCTCCGGGCATCGGGACCTGTGGCGCCGCCAGGGCGGTCCACGCCGGCCCCGACGGCGGGAAGATGGCGTCGGACGCGACCTCCAGGCCGGACGCCGTGTCGGCAGCGACAGCGTCCCCGGCGGGCAGAGGCGGCGCGGGGTCACGGCGCGCGGCGGCGAAGACGGTCAGCCTCGCCTCGTTCGACGCGACCTGGGCCGTGCGCGCCGCCGGGTCGACGGTGGCAGGGACCGCGGTCGTGTCGAGGCCGATCGCCAGCACCAGCACATCGTCGCGGAGCTCGCCGCGCAGCGTGTCGGACGGCGCATCGAGCGCCGCGTGCACCGCGTCGCGCGGGGGGAGCCCCGCGTCCTCCATCGTGCGAAGCGCGAGCCGGAGCCACGACGTCGCCACGGGCAGCAGCACCGTCGCCCCGTGCTCGCCTCCGGTGCCCCGGGTCAGCCAGGCGAGGCGATCGCCACGCGCCATCAGATCGTGCTCGTCGGCGAGCGCCGTCTCGGTGAGGCGATGGACCGCGACGACGCGCAGGGGCGCGCCGCCGGGGGCGACCGTGACGCGGGCGCGAAAGGCGTCGCGACGGGCAACGCCGTCGGGCGCCGGGCCGGTGCGCGCGAGGAACGCAACGCCGCGCCCCCACAACGCGTCGACGACGGCGCCACGGGTCGGCTCCCACACGACGTCCGCCGAGACGGCCTCGCCGCCCACCGCGTCGCCGAGCGCGGCCGCGATACCCGCCTCGCTCGCGTCGACGAGGCTCCCTCGCGCGGCGGTCGCGACGCCCGTCATCGCGAGCGTCGTGAGGACGATGGCGACCCGCGAGACGGCGTATCGCGCGCGGGCCGTCACCGGAGGCCACTGCGCCGGAGGCCACTGCGCCGGAGGCCACTGCACCCGAGGCCACTGCACCGGAGGCACTGCAGCGGAGGCTCAGCGCGGCGCGGCCAGAGCGCCGCCGGCGGCCGCCCCGATCGCGCGGATGCCGAGAAGCTGTCGGGCTCGCTCCGGCGTCACCACCACGCGCCCGATCGATCGCGCGAACTGGGCCGCGCGATCGACGAGCGGCGCGCTGCCCTCCGCGAGTACGCCCTTCTCGAGGTAGATGTTGTCCTCGAGCCCGACCCGCGCGTGACCACCGAGGCGCATGGCCAGCTCGGTCATCGGCCGCTGGTGGCGCCCCACCGCCGCCACACCCCAGGTCGCCCCCGCCGGCACCTGGCCGATGAGGAACCGCAGCACCGCCTCGCGCGCGCCGATGCCGCCGGGCACGCCGAGCACGAACTGGAAGTGCAGCGGCTCGCCGATGTGCCCGTCACGGTGGAGCTGGAGCGCCTCCTCCACGTGGCCGACCTCATAGCACTCTAGCTCCGCCACGCTGCCCGACTCGCGGATGCGGCGAGCCAGCTCCCGGATCTGGGGGCGGGTGTTGATGAACACGTCGTCGCCGAAGTTGAGGCTGCCGCAGTTGAGCGTCGCCATCTCCGGCTTGCAGGCGAGCGGCCCGGCGCGCTCGTCGATGCTCATTCCGACGGCGCCGCCGGTCGAAGTCTGCACGATGACGTCGGTCTTGCGGCGAATGGCGTCGATAGCCGCCTGGAACAGCTCGCTCGCCTGGGAAGGCGAGCCGTCCGCTGTCCTCACGTGGAGGTGAACCACCGAGACGCCGGCGTCGCGGCAGCGCGCCGCCTCGTCCGCGATCTCGTCGGCGGTGATGGGGAGGTGGGGGGTGTGCTCGCGCGTGACCTCGGCGCCGACGATGGCGGCGGTGAGGATCACCTCCAGGTTGGGTGGCGTCACCACCACCCGCGGCGCCGGGGTGATGATCGGCCGCGGTTCCGGCAGCGCCGTCGTCTCCGGGGCAAAGGCGGTGAGGGCCGGGAGGACGAGGTGCGGCCTGCGCTGCAGCTCGCGCGGGACGACGCAGGTGCCGAGGGCCCGGCACACCACGATCGGGTCGGACAGCGCGTCCGCCGCGGACGCGGGGCCCGCGTCGCGGACGTTCTGCACGACCTTCCGCGCCTCGAACGCCATGGTGCGCGAGGTGTTGCCGACCCTGGTGATGACGCCGGTGGCCTCGATGTAATCCCCGGCGAGCACCGGCGCCAGGAACTCCACGGCCTCGTAGGCGCGGAACAGGCCCTCGTCCCCGTCGAGGCGGATGAGCAGCTCGGTCGCCACGTCGCCGAACAGGGCGAGCATGCGCGCCCCGTCGACGAGCTCGCCGGCGTAGTGCGCATCGTGGGAGCCCATGCGTAGGCGGAGGGTGACCGTGAGCCCGACGCCGTGGTCCATCGTGCGAACGACCATCCTCCACGTGACAGTCGGGCGTCAACGGGGGAAGCTACCTCGGTCTCCGACTCCCCATGGTCCTCGTCGAAGCCCGCGACCTCCCGCGCCACGTCGGCATCATCATGGACGGCAACGGCCGGTGGGCTCAGCTCCGCGGCCAGCGCAGGGAAGTGGGGCACCAGGCGGGGAGCCACGCCGTCCGCCGCGTGGTCCGGGCCTCGCGCCGGCTGGGCCTCACGGCGCTGACGCTCTACGCCTTCAGCGAGCAAAACTGGGGTAGGCCCGGCGGGGAGGTCGAGGCTCTGATGGGCCTGTTGCAGGAGTTCCTGGTGACGGAGCGCGACGAGATCCTGGAAAACGACATCCGCCTGGTGGCCATCGGCGATCTATCGCGGCTCCCCCCCTCGGTGAGGGACGTCCTCGACCCCCTGGCCGACGCGTCGTCCCGCAACACCGCCATGACCCTGGCCCTCGCCCTCTCCTACGGCGCGCGGGAGGAGCTGGGTTCGGTCGCCCGCTCCATGGCGGTGGAGGCGCGCAACGGCTCGCTCGACCCCGGGGCGATCGACGCGCGCTACGTCGAGTCGAAGATCCCATCGCTGGGCGTCGGCGACCCGGACCTCATCCTGAGGACCGGCGGCGAGCAGCGCCTCTCCAACTTCCTCCTCTACGGCGCGGCGGACGCGGAGCTCGCCTTCTCCGACAAGCTGTGGCCGGACTTCGACGTCGACGACCTGTTCGATGCGATCGGCACCTACCAGACGCGCATCCGCGCACGGAGCGCAGGCCGTGGCTGAATCAGCGAACGCGAACCTGGCCAAGCGGCTCCTCACCGCGCTGATCGCCGGCCCCGCGATCCTGGGCCTCCTCTACTTCGGCCCCCCCATCGCGTGGTTCGGCTTCCTGGTGCTCGCCGGGGCCATCGGCGCCTGGGAGCTCTTCGGGATGAGCTTCCCCGAGGACGTGGTCGCGCGCGTCGCTGCCTCGGTGACCACCATCGCGGTCATGGCGGCAGCGTGGTTCTTCGGCCACGACCCGCGCCTGATCTTCGTCCTCGGCCTCGTGGTTCCCCTGGTGGCGCAGCTCATCGTCCTCTGGCGCCTGGGCGACATCCCCACCGCCGCCATCCGGGTGACGACGACCGTGTTCGGCGCCCTGTGGCTCGGCGTGGGCATGGCGATGATCGCCGTGCTGCGGCGCGAGGGCGGCGAAGACGGCCCGGGCTGGGTGGTCCTCGCGCTCATGCTCTCTTGGCTCAGCGACACCGGCGCGTACTTCGCCGGTCGCTTCCTCGGCAAGCGCAAGCTCTACGAGGCGGTCAGCCCCAAGAAGACGGTCGCCGGGGCCTTCGGCGGGCTCGGCGGCGCGGTCGCAGGGGTCCTGCTCGCGCATTTCGTGTTCCTGCGCAGCCTGGACCTCGTGCACGGCATCGCGCTCGCCCTGATCGCCGGTGGTCTCGGTCAGGCCGGCGACCTGGGGGAGTCGCTGTTGAAGCGGTCCTTCGGCGTGAAGGACTCGGGCGGCATCGTGCCGGGGCACGGGGGCATCCTCGACCGCATCGACGCGCTGCTCGTCACCAGCGGCTTCTGCTGCCTCTACGTCCTCTTCACCTGACGCTCACCCGACGGCACCGAGGCGAAACGCGCCGCTTGCCTCGCTTTTCGACGCGTTTTGACGCGGCGCATGCATCACTTTTCGAGCGCTTCCGTTGAAGGCTGCGTGAGGTCGTACTACGTCTCCCGCCCATGAGCGTGAGCGACGCACCCGCATCTCCTCCCTCCGTCCCCGGGCAGCCGGCATCGCGCGTGGCCCCGGCGGCCACCGCATCGTCCGCTGGCGCAGCGGCCCCCACGTCGAACGCGCAGCCGCACCGCTACGAGTTCTTCAAGGTCATCCAGGGTTACCTCGACGAGGCGTCCGCGGTGACCGACCTGCCGGACTACGTCCGCACCATCCTGAGCCAGCCCAAGAACGAGCTCATCGTGCACTTCCCGGTGCGCATGGACAACGGCGAGATCCGCCTGTTCAAGGGCTACCGCATCCAGCACAACAACGTGCTCGGGCCCTTCAAGGGCGGCATCCGCTTCCACGAGTCCGTCACGCTGGACGACGTCAAGGCGCTCGCCTCGATGATGACGTGGAAGTGCGCGTTGATGGGCCTGCCCTACGGCGGAGGCAAGGGCGGCATCAAGTTCGACCCGGGTCAGGTCTCCCGCTCGGAGCTGCAGCGCATCACGCGCCGCTACATCCACGCGCTGGGCGACAACATCGGCCCCGACACGGACATCCCCGCGCCGGACGTGGGCTCCAACGCGCAGGTCATGGCCTGGGCCATGGACACGTACATGAACATGATGGGCGGCGGCTCGCGCCAGGCCGTCAAGGGTGTCGTCACCGGCAAGCCCGTCGCCTCGGGCGGCACGCT
>JBKJLX010000787.1:0-3532 GCA_046596645.1 Polyangiaceae bacterium | reverse complement strand
GCTGATGCTCCTCGCGCCCGGCGGCTGCCTGCTGGTCACCGAGCTCGACTTCGAGGCGATCGAGGATGGTACAGCCGCAGCAACGGAGTCGACCGGCGCGTCCACGTCGAGCAGCGGCGCCGGCGGGGACGCCGCGACGAGCAGCGCGACCAGCACCAGCACCACCTCCGCCACCGGCGACGGCGGCGCGGGTGCGACGACGACCAGCTCGGCCGCAGGCGGCGCGGGGGGCGGCGACGGCGGGGGGGCCTGCACCTTCGCCGACGCCGGCCCGGCGGGAGACGTCGAGCCGTGGTCGCTCACCCTCGGCCCCTTCGGCGCACCTGGCGACTACTTCGTGCCCAACGCGACGGCAGAGCTCGACGGCGACCGCGTGGTGTTCCTCGCCCTCGCCATCCCGGGCGAGACGCCGCAGCCTCTCCTGCTCGACGGCGTGCAGGTGACGGACGGGACGCGCAGCGAGTTCATCGTCGGCTGGGTCGACGACGGCGGGCTGGCGGGCGACGCGTGGCCGCTGCTCGCGAACCGGCCGGTCGGCGGCTACGGCGTCACCGACCTCCAGCCCCTGGGCGACGGGCGCGTGCTGGTCGCCACGGCCAGCGGGACGGTCGGCGCCATGGTGATCGAGGTCGACCTGTGCACCCGGGCGGAGACGCCGCTGGTCCGCTGCGAGACGGGCGTCGCCGACATGCGCCTCGACGCGGCGGACGGGCGGGTCGCCATCACGCTCTACGCCCAGTCTGCCCCCGAATGCGAGCTCCCCCCCGGGTGCACGATGCCGGAGGGCGTCGGGATCCACGACACCGCCGTCTTCCACATCGATCGCGCGGGCGTCTGCTCCAGCGCCCTCCTGCGGGGCGCCGACGAGTCGGTCACGCCCCTCATCCAGAACGGCGTCGCACCCGCGCTGGCGGAGGAGGACGCGCTCGTCGTGGTCGGGGTGTACGACGGCGCGCTCTTCGACGGAGTCGCGGCGATCGACACCGGCGAGACCGCCTACTACGAGGACGGCCCCGACGAAGGCAGCCTGCCCGACTACGCCCTCTCCGCCTTTCACCGCTTCCACGCTCGGCTCGAGGTGGAGGGCGACGCGCTGCAGGTGAAGGACGCCGTCGATCTCGGTCGCATCGCCTTTGCCGCTGGTGGCCACGACGTCCTCTGGCGTGGCGACTCGGCGTTCGTCTACGGCGGCATCGAGGGGAGCGTGCAGCCCACCGGCCCCTTCGCATCGCCCCTCGACCCGGCGCCGGTCCCCCGTGGCTTCCTCGACGTGGAGATCGGCTCCTTCCCGGCGCCCGGCGCGCCGACCTACGTCCTCTGGGAAGGTGGCGGCTCGGCGGACTTCCCGCTCAGCGTCCGCGCGACCGACGTCGCGATGATGATGGCCGGCTGGTCGACCTCGAGCAACGGCACCGTGACCGGCGCCTGCGACGATCCGTTCCTGACGTCGCAGAACGGCGCCTTCGAGGGCGGCGGCTGCGCGTTCTTCAACACCGTCGACGACGACGGCGGCTTCGGCGTGCCCTGGGGCGTCGACGCCGCCGAGGCGGGCGCAGTCGACCTCGGCTACGCGGCGTTCGCCCTCGCCGGGGGCGACTCGCTGGCGGTCGGCGTGACCGGCGGCACCATCACCCTCGACCGCGAGCTGGCGCCGCCGCCCGCGGGCTTCGTGCAGCTCTACTTCACCCGCGTCGATTGACAGGAGGGCGCGCGGCCCTCGGTCCCCGTTGCTTCCCCGCCGCCCCGCTCCTACGGCTCGACGTCCCTTGGGAGCACTCCGCGGCAGCCTCACCTTCTCGCGCTTCTTCGTCACCGGCGACCTGGCCGACGATCTCCCGGGGTGGAGCCTGAAGCGCATCCGCGCCAGCGCATGCCAGCCGCTCGACCCCGACGAGGACACGCCGGAGAAGCACGGCTGGACGAACGTGGAGGACCCCTTCGACACCGAACTCGACCACGAGAAGGTGTTCTTCAACGAGTACGTCGTGCTGGCCCTGCGCGTCGACCGCTGGGTGGTGCCGGGGCCGCTCCTCAAGGCCCACCTGAGGGAGGCGGAAGAGAAGATGCTCGAGCGAAAGGGCATGGAGAAGCTCGGGCGCAAGGCCAAGGCGGACCTGAAGACGATGGTCGTGCGCAAGCTGCGAAAGCAGCTGATCCCGGTCACGAAGAGCATCGATCTGGTGTGGAACCTCCAGACCGGGATCGCGCTGTTCTTCAGCCACGGCAAGAAGCAGCACGAGATGGTGCAGGCCCTCTTCGAGAAGACCTTCAAGGCGCAGCTCCTCCTGGAGAGCCCGGGGACCGCGACTGACCGTCAGGGCCTCAGCGCCGCGCAGAAGGACCTGTTCGCGAACCTCGAGCCGACCCTCCTCACGCGGCCTCCTGGCTCGGGGGCGACCGAGCGCTCGCGCGTGAAGGAGCTGGCGTCGTGACCGACCCCGCAGCGCTGGTCGAGACGAACCGTTTCCTCGGGCGCGAGCTGCTCCTGTGGCTCTGGTTCGAGAGCGAGCAGAACGAGACCCACGTGCGCGCTTCATCCGGCGCGTCGTGCTCCCTCTGGGTGGAGACGCAGATCACCCTCTCGGCGGACGAGGAGGAGGCGCGGATCAAGAGCGCCATGCCCGCCGCGACGCCCGAGGCGAAGCAGGCCCTGCGTCAGGGCAAGCTGCCCAGGCAGGCGCGCATGCACGCCATCGTCGAGGACCACGAGTTCACCTGGGCGTGGAAGGCCGACGAGCTGGGCATCGGCGGGCTCAAGGTGCCGGCGGAGCTCAAGGCCGACACCGATCGTTACGAGGCGCTGTACGAGCGGATGCGCCTGGTCGAGGAGCTGGAGACGGTTCTCGAGGCGCTGCTCGCCGACTTCGTCGCGCTGCGCCTGTCGCCGGCGTGGGCGAGCAGCATGGTGCCGCTCCTGCAGAGCTGGGCCTACGGCGAGCGCGTCGACGCGACGGCGTACGCCGCGATCAAGGCGACGCTGGGGAAGACGAACGCGAGGAAGAAGACCGCGCGCTCCCCAGCGACGCGAGCATGACGCAGCCTACGGCGACGAGCTGCCTGGACGTCAGCTGCTCGCCGAGGAACGCCCAGCCGGAGACTGCGGCCATGGCCGGCTCGAGGCTCATCAGGATGCCGAAGGTGTGCGCGGGCAGTCGCTTCAGCCCGACCATCTCGAGCGAGTATGGGATGGCGCTGGAGAGCATCGCCACCGCGAAGCCTGCAGGCAGGACCGCAGGGTCGAGGAGCCGGGTGCCGGCGCTGGCGACGCCGAACGGAAGAACCACCGCCGTCGCCATCACCATCCCCAGCGCGGTCGCGGTGCCGCCGTGCATGGCAGCGCCGACGCGCCGACCGAACACGATGTAGAGCGCCCAGCACAGCGCGGCCACGGTCGCCCACGCCGCGCCGCCGAGGTCGATGGCCGAGGCGGTGTCGTGGATCGGCAGCACCGGCAGCACCGGCAGCACCGGCAGCACCGGCAGCACCGGCAGCACCGGCAGCACCGGCAGCACCGGCAGCACCGGCAGCACAG
>JBKJLX010000712.1:0-19823 GCA_046596645.1 Polyangiaceae bacterium | reverse complement strand
GCGCCCCCCGGCGAAGCCCCCGGCCGGCGACGCCGACGCCTCCGCGGGGCCGGAGGGCGGCAAGAACCGCGACAAGCTGATCGAGCGCTACACCAAGATCGTCCTCGAGCAGCCGAGCGCGATCTTCCCCATCCAGCGCCTGGCCCAGCTCTACCGCGAGCGCGACGGCGATCTCGGCAAGCTCATCGCCGAGTTCGAGGCGCGCGCCGCGCAGCAGGGGGACGCGGCCTGGGTGACGCGGGTCGCGCTGGCCGGCATCCTCCGCCAGGATGGACAGATCGAGCGCGCGGTCGCCGCCTACGAGCGCGCGGCGATCGAGAAGCCGAAGGAGCCGGGGCCGCTCCTCGCCCTGGCGGCGCTGAAGGGCGACCGCGGCGACAAGGCGGGCGCGCGCGCCGCGCTGGAGAAGGCGCTCCCCACGCTGACCGTCCCCGCAGACGTCGAGCAGACGCGGCGCACCCTGATGGGCCTGTGCCTCGATCTGGGCGACGAAGGCGCCGCGCGGACGCACCATGCCGAGCTGGTGAAGCGCGCGCAGGGCTCGCTCTTCGTCAAGGCGGAGCTCGGTCGCGAGCTGATGTCGCGCAACCTGTACGACCGCGCCGAGCCGGAGTTCCGCGAGCTGGTCAAGGCGGCCGCGGGCGACAACCGCGCCCTGGCGCCGGCGCTGCGCGATCTCGGCGCGGTGCTTGCGCGTCAGAAGAAGATGCAGGAGGCGGTCGACGTCCTGAAGCGCGCGCTGGGCGCCGCCGGCGGCGCGACCGGCGTTCGCGCCGAGATCTACGCCCTGCTCGGCGAGGCGTTCCGCGCCGAGGGGCGCCTGCCCGAGCTGGTGAAGATGCTCGAGGCCGAGGGCGGGCAGGACGCGCAGCGCCTGGTGCTGCTGGGCGGCCTCCACGAGGAGACGGGCGCCGTCGACAAGGCGATCGCCACCTACCGCAAGGTTCTCGCCTCGGAGCCGCGCAACGTCGACGTGCGCATCCGCCTGGTGCATCTCCTGCAAACGGCTGGCGACCTCGACGCCGCGGTCGGCGAGTACGAGGCGCTGGTCAAGGCCGCCCCAGGCAACCCCGATTTCGTCTTCGAGCTGGCGGAGACGCTGCTCGCCCGCGGCGAGCGCGAGCGCGCGCTGCGCCTGCTCGGCGAGCTCGAGCAGCGCGCCCAGGGCGAGCCGGAGACGCTGGCGGCGGTCGCCGACTTCTACGAGAGGACGGAGGAGAAAGCGCGCGCGATGAAGGTGCGCGAGCGCCTGGCGCAGGTGGGCGGGGCCGACCCAACCTACCTCGTCGATCTCGGCGATCGCTACTGGCAGGAGGGCGACAAGAAGCGCGCGCTGGAGACCTGGAACCGCATCCGCACGGTGGTGCAGGGCCGCGGCAAGGCGTCGGCGGCGCTGGGCGAGGTCTACCTCGAGCACGACATGGCGGAGGAGGCGATCGCCGCCTTCCGCGACGCGGTGCAGGCCGATCCGTCGAACCGCATCCTGAAGAAGCAGCTGGCGATGGCGCTCGAGCGCACCGCCGCCGGCAACGCCCTGCCCGGCCCGCGCTACGCCGAGGCCACCGCGATCTGGGAGCAGCTCCTGCGCGACGGCGGCGGCGACAAGGCCCTCGCGCGCGAGGCGCGCCAGCACGTGGTCGCGCTGTGGAGCATCACCAAGGAGCTGGCGGCCAAGGTCACGCCGCTGAAGCAGCGCTTCGAGGCCAGGCCGCCCGACCTGGAGGCGGGGCGGCTCCTGGCCGAGGTGCAACGCAAGCTGCATCGCCTGCCCGACGCCGAGGCGACGCTGCGCGCGGTGGTGAAGATCGCGCCGGCCGACGAGGAGGCGCTGCTCGCCCTGGAGCGCGTGCTGGTGCAGGAGCAGAACCTGCCCGGCGCCATCGAGGTGCTGAAGAGGCTCGCCGCCGCCAACCCCAAGGCCGCACTCCAGTACTACCAGCGCATGGCGCAGTACGCGGCCGAGTCCTACCGCGACGCCGACGCCATCGAGTACGCGACGCGCGCGGTCGAGCTGTCGCCGAACGACGCCAACGCCAACCAGAAGCTCGGCGACATGCACCGCCGCCGGCAGGACATCCCGCGGGCGATCACCGAGTACCGCCAGGCGATCAGGAAGAACGACCGGCTCTTCCCGGTGTACCTCGATCTCTCGGAGCTCCTCCTGTCACAGGGCGAGGTGGACGAGGCGGACCGCCTGCTCCGCCGCGTGGTGCGCTCGTCGAAGGACGACGAGCTGGTCGCGCGCGCGGCGCGCGCCTCCATGCAGATCCACCTCGGCCGCGGCACGCTGGAGGTGCTGGAGCGCGAGCTGCTCCCGGTCGCGGTCGGCAACCCGCAGAAGCCGCTCTACCGCCGGCTCCTGGTCGAGCTCTACGGCGTGCTGACCCTGCCGCTCGTGCAGAAGGTACGCGCGGGCGACGACGCTTCGGCACGTGACGCGCGCGCGCAGCTGGCCGCCATCGGCGCGCGCGCCGTGAAGCCCCTGCTCGACGCGCTCGCCGACGACGCCGAGTCGCAGCAGCGCATCGCCATCGAGGTCCTCTCTCACGTGGCCAACGACAGCGCCGGGCCCTCCCTCTTCGCGTTTGCCACCGGCAAGGCGGAGCGTGGCCTGCGCGCGCGGGCGATGGTCGCCGCCGGCGCACTCGGCTCCGCCGAGCTCCTCCCCCGGCTCGAGGCGCTGCTGGTCCCGAAGGACGGCGAGGGCGCGGTCACCCCGGGGGACGACATCGCGGTGGCCGCCACCTGGGCCGTCGCGCGCATCGCCGCCGGGCCGCGCACACCTCCGCCGGCGGCCAGGCCCGGGGGCGGAAAGAACCAGGCGCGGGGCCACGGCGGCGAGGGCGTGGCCCGCGCCCGCACGCTGCTCCGCACGCTCCTCGGCGCACCGTCGACCGACGTGCGCGCGGTCGCCGCAGCCGGGCTCGCCCTCGGGGGTGAGCCGCAGGACGCGGCGCGACTCGCGACGCTGGCCCGCGCGCCGGAGGCGGGGCCCGCGGCGCGCGCAGCGGCGGTGCTCGCGATCGGGCTGGTCCCGGGCAGCAAGGAGGCGCCGGCCGTCGTCGGCTCTTCGCTGGAGGCGGCCGACGTCGCCACCCAGCGCGCGGCCCTGATCTCGGCGGGTCGCCTGGTCGCGGCGGGCAGCTTCGATCGCGATCGTTTCGCGTCGGCGGTGGCGCGCGCCGCCGCCTCGTCCGACGCCGAGCTGCGCGCCGACGCCGTTCTCGCAGCGGCGGTGGCGGTCGGCGGTGCCCCTGCCGCGCCGCGCGATCCGCTCGCGGTGCCCCCGGGTGCGCCCACCGCGGCCAGCGTGGCGGACGGTCTTCGCCCGGCGCCGGCCGACATCCCGGCGCGGACGCGCGCCTTCGTGACGATGGGGCCCTCGCTGGCGGCCGCGGCGCGGGCCGCGGTCTCGACCTCGAGCGAGCGCGGCGCCGCCCTCGCCATCGTGCTCGGTGACACCCCCGGCGCGCCGTTCCTCGCGCCTGGCGAGTCGGTGGACGCCTCGTCGGCCGGCGGCGTGAGCGAGGCGTCCGACGCCATCGCCGCCGCGACCGTGCCCGGCTTCGCCGCCCTGGCTCGCCACCCCGATCCCGACGTGCGGGCCCGCGCGGTGTCGCGGCTCGGCCCCCGCCCGGAAGCGGCGGCGCAGCGCGCCGTCGCCGAGGTCCTCGAGCGCGATCCCGACGAGCAGGTGCGGCGGGCCGCGCTGGCCGCGCTGGGCGCCACGCGTGCGCCGGCCACGCTCGAGGTGGTGGCCCGCCTCGCGCGAACGCACGCCAGCTGGCCGGTGCGGGTGCGCGCCGCCGAGGCGCTCGGCCGGCTGGGCGCCGGTGGCGGAGGCGTCGTCGACGACGCCTGCTCGGCGCTGGCCGACGTCGCGCGGCGCGACGGCTACGCGCTGGTGCGCGAGGCGGCCGCCGTCGCGCTGGCCTCGCTCGACCGCGGGCGGGCCGCGCCGGTTCTGAGCGATCTGGCGAGCAAGGACCCGGAGCCGCGGCTGCGCCGCGTCGCGGCCGAACTACTCGCGGCGCCACGGGCTGGGGCGCCGTGACCCCGGCGTCGCCTCGCACCGCGGCCCGCCTCGCGCCGCTGCTCCTGACGCTGTCGCAGGTCGCATGCGCCAGCGACGACGGCGCGTTCACCACCTCGCGCGGCGAGTCGTACTGCGGCGCCGTCACGCTCGGTCGCGCATTCCGCGAGGGGCTGGGGCCGCGCACGCAGATGCGACTCGAGCTCGACGTCGATCAGCTCGACGCCCAGGCCTCCCCGGGTCGGGTCTGGGCGTGGGAGCCGCCGACCCAGGTGGCGCCCGCGCGCTCGCTCCTCGACGGCGTCCCCCTGGAGCCGATCGCGCCGCTGGCCCACGACGCGCTCGGGGATCTCGACTTCGGCGAGGGGCGCGAGCGCAACGCGCTGTTCGCCGTGCGCCCCGCCAACCCCGACGTCGAGGGCATGATCGCGGTGCTGTCGCTGCGCTCCGACGGCCTGGTCGAGATCCGTCTCCTGCGGCCCGGGCTCCGGGGTGAAGGCGCCCCGGAGGAGCGAGCGCCGCTCTTCGGCGTCTTCCTCCTCGAGCGCCGGCGCGGCGACTGCGGCTGAGCGATGCGTGTCCTCGGCATCGAGACCTCGTGCGACGAGACGGCGGCGGCGGTGGTCGACGATCGTGGCCGAGTGCTCTCCGACGTCATCCGCAGCCAGGTCGAGGTGCACGCGCGCTACGGAGGCGTGGTGCCCGAGATCGCGGCGCGCGATCACGCACGCGCGATCGTGCCGGTGGTGCGCGAGGCGCTGGCGCGCGCGGGGGTGGCGCTCCAAGGCGTCGACGCGGTCGCCGTCACGGCTCGCCCCGGCCTCGCCGGCGCGCTCCTGGTCGGCGTCCAGCACGGCAAGGGCCTCGCGTGGGCGGCGGAGAAGCCGCTGATCGCGGTCGATCACCTGGTGGGCCACCTCCTCGCGGCCTTCCTGCAGCGCAAGGGCGACGCGGCGGTGGAGCCGCCCGCCTTCCCCTTCGTGGCCCTGCTCGCCTCCGGCGGCCACACCGCGATCTACCGCGTCGATGGCGACGCCGACGGCGAGGTCCAGGAGCTCGGCGCGACACGGGACGACGCCGCGGGCGAGGCCTTCGACAAGGTGGGCAAGCTGCTCGGGCTGGGCTACCCCGGCGGGCCCCGCATCGACCGCCTCGCGGGCGACGGCGACGCATCGCGCTCGACCTTCCGCTTCGCACCGCCCCTCGCCGGCGGCGGCTCGCTCGAGTTCAGCTTCAGTGGCATGAAGAGCGCACTTGCGCGCCATGTCGAGCGCGAGGGTCGACCCGAGGGGGAGGCCCTGGCCGATCTGTGCGCCGCCTTCCAGGCGGCGGTGGTCTCCACGCTGGTCGCGAAGACGGTGCTCGCGGCGCGACGCGAGGGCGTGGCGACGGTGGTGCTGGGCGGCGGCGTCGCCGCGAACCGCGGCCTCCGCGCCGGAATGGGGCGTGCGTGCGAGGCGGCCGGCCTCCGCCTGGTGGTGCCGCCCTTCGCGAGCTGCACCGACAACGCCGCGATGATCGCCTACGCAGGCCTCGTGCGCCTGCGGAGCGGAGCGCGGGACGGCCTCGATCTCGCGCCCTCGACGCGCACCTCGCTGCCCCGTGTCACCCGCAAGGGCGGCGGCCGAAGATGAGGACCGCGCCCGAGTTGCCCAGCGACGCCCCCCGCAGGACCTGCCGCTGCGGCCACGAGCGCGATCACCCGATGGTGTCGGCCAACCCGCAATACTCGTTCATCGGCTGGTGCGCGATCCTCACCGGTATCTCCTGGGAACCGACGAGCGCAGCCTTCACCTGCCGCCGCTGTGACGAGACGTTCGAGACCGTGTCGGACCCGACCGAGCTCAAGAAACTGCGCCTGTACGGCTGAGCCGCGACGCGTGGCTCCGCATTCACGCCCATCGCCGCGACAGGGCCGCGCCGAGCAGGCCGGCCAGGCTGCAGGCGATGAGCGTCGCCACCAGGTAAAGCCCACCGGCACGCGTGTGGCCGTCGCGCAGCAGGCTCGTCGTCTCCTGGTTGAAGCTCGAGTAGGTCGTCAGCCCGCCCAGGAACCCGACGGTCACCACCACGCGCGTGGCGGGCGCCAGCGCCGTCGCCGCCAGGCTGGCCACGAACCCCATCGCCAGGCAGCCCGCGACGTTCACCGCCAGGGTGCCCCAGGGGAAGGCAGCCCCCAGCAGCCGCTGCGCAGCGAGCCCGACCAGGTATCGCGTCCACGTCCCGAGGGCGCCGGCGAGCCCGACCCAGAGGAAACGCTCCATGCGCGCCAGGCTGCCACAGTCGCCGGTGCACCGCGCCACGCATCGATGTGCGAAGGCGACGTGAAGCCCGAGCTCCGTCAGGGAGTTTCGCGGAGGCCCGATGTTTGCCACGTCATCGCTCGATGGCCTCGCCCTCCCCCGCGCTCTGGAACGATCGGTCGCTTCTCCGCAGCCTCGGTCCGGGCAGCCTCGTAGGCGGCTACCGGCTGATGGGTCGCCTTGCCGAGGGTGGCATGGGCACCCTGTGGGACGCCGTGCCGATAGAGGGAGGCGTGCGGGTTGTCGTGAAGATGCTGGCGGTTGACCTGCTCGACAACGAGGAAGCGGTAGACCGGTTCGAGCTCGAGGCCGACGTCATCCGATCGATCGAATCGCCGCACATCGTGCGCTTCATCGATCACGGCGTGTTCTGCGGTTCGCCGTACATGGTGCTGGAGCGCTTGCACGGCGAGGACCTGGAGGAGCGCCTGGGCAAGGGCCGCCTGACCCTCGATCAGACGGCGGACATCGCCGAGCAGATCGCGGGCGCGCTGCTGGTCGCCCACGTGAAAGGCGTGGTCCACCGCGACGTGAAGCCCGCCAACATCTTCCTCGCGGAGGAGGGCGGGAGCGACGTGGTCAAGCTCCTCGACTTCGGGGTCGCCAAGCTGCGCGATCGCCAGCGCATCCGCACCGGGGCCGGCATCACCGTGGGCTCGCCGGAGTACATGAGCCCCGAGCAGATCCAGGGCAAGCCGGTGGACGGTAGGAGCGACGTCTTCAGCCTGGCGGCGGTGATCTACACCTGCCTCACCGGCGCCATGCCCTTCGTCGGACCCACCATCGCCGACACCTTCAAGGCCGTGCTGGACGGTGATTTCGTCGCGCCATCGAAGCGCGTGCCCTCGCTCCCGCCCGTCGTCGATGCGCTCTTCACGCGGGCCTTCGCCATCGACCCGCAGGATCGGTTCCTCAGCGCCGCGGCGATGGCCGCCTCGCTGCGTGAGATCGCCGACGGCGCGCGCTTCGCGGGGCGGAGCATGCCCCCGCCGGCGTCGGATGCGCCGCGCTGGCTGGGCGCGTCCTCCTCTCCGCCGCCGCGCGTGGACCGCGCCGCCGAGGGGCGCCAGCTGGTGGTCGCGGGCGCGATCATCGCCGCGATGATCGGCATGTGGGCGGCGGTCGACGACCTCGCCTACGAGATCTCGTCCAGCGCGAACACGTCCACGTCGACACCCGGCGAGTAGAGGATGTGCGGCGCGGAGTCGGGCGCGTGGAGCCCGGCGGCGACGACCATGCGGTGAGGCTCGTCGTGAAGCCGGCGCACGCCGGCGCGCGGCTCCGGCCGTGGACTTCGCCCGCTATCCCGCTCCTGCGGTCAGCCGGCTATCTTCAGCCGATGGCGTGTCGCGGAGGATGGGGCGGGGGGCTCGGCCGTCGCGAGGTCCTGTCGCTGGTGGGGCCGCTGCTGGGCTCGGTGGTCGTCGGGGCGGGCTGCGGTGACAGACCCTACACCGAGAAGCATTGTGCGATGGCGGTCGAGTACATCAACGCGCTGCTCGAGCGCGCCGACGAGCCCCTGCGCGGCGAGCTCGCGCAGCACAAGGCGGGGTTCGATGCGCGCATGGCCAACCTCCCCACCGATCCGGAAGCCCGGTCGGCGGCGATCCGGGTGATCTTCGACGACGTGACCCGCATCCGGTCCGACTACGAGAAGCGCATCCTCGAGGACCTCACCGCCAAGGCGCGCACGGCCCTGACCGCCGGTGGCTACGTCGGGCTGTGGTCGACCAACACCTACAAGCTCAGCATCCGCGCGGACGGCGTCCTCCACGGGGACCGCTCCGGCGAGTCGCCGGGGCCCGTGCTGCGGGTCGATCAGGGAGGGCTGCGGCTGCGTGTCTCTCGCTACCCGCGCGCCGACACCCTGATCGTCCTCGATTTCGCGCCTCGGACCGTCGGAGAGCACCGACAGATCGGCGTCCACGGGTACGTGTTGACCTGGCGATCGTAGACCGCGCACGCGAGCTCTGCCGCCCAGGGCCGGCGGATGCTGGCTCACCAGGAGAAACGGTCCCCGCAGGAGGCAACGCTCGGCGCCCTCGAGGGCCAGGCTTGCTGGAACGCCGAGCGGGCAGGCTCGCGCGACGGCGGCCGCCCCCGCCCGCTGGTCACTCGGCGTGACGGAAGCGGGCACGGCGCTTCGACAGGAGCGCCTCCTCGAGCTTCAGCCGCGCCGGGTCGTCGTGGCGGAGCGAGTCGGTGCGCTTGCCTTTGAGGTGGTTACAGCGCGCACAAGCGAGGGCGAGGTTGAGGAGGTCGTCGCCGCCGCCGTGGCAGCGGGGGACGATGTGCTCGAGCGTCGAGCCGCGACCCTCCTCGGAGATCGCGATGCGCGAGCTGCAGTGGATGCATCGCCCGACCCACATCGGCTCGCCGCCGACCGTCATTGGGGCGAAGGTGGCGTCGGACCGGACGACCGCAAGAGCCAGATCATGGCGGGTGGGCTGTCGCTTCTCTCGAACCGGCGAGGAGTCCGAGGGCGGACGGTGCGAGCGGCGGGGCACGGCCTCGGGTCTAGCATCTGCCCGCATCGCGCTCGCGCTCGTCTTCCCCGCGCTCTCGCTCGGCATGTGGGCGGCGGTCGACGACCTCGCCTACGAGATCTCGTCCAGCGCGAACACGTCCACGTCGACGCCCGGCGAGTAGAGGATGTGCGGCGCGCCGTCGGGCGCGGGCAGCCCGGCGGCGACGACCATCGACTCCTCGACGTGCTCCACCGTCGCCCTGTGGAGCGGGTACGGATGGTGGTGCACCCGCCCGAGCCGCAGGCCGCGCTCGCCGCGCGCGTAGAGGACGTAGCGCTCGGCGAGGAAGTGCTCGAACGTCCCCGACTGCGCCTCGCCGATCGCCTCGCCGATCACGTAGCGCAACGCGAGCTTCGCCGGCGTCGGCCCCGGGTAGTGGCGATCGCTGGCATAGGTCACGACGTCGCCCTCGCGCGCGAGGTCCATCGTCGCGAAGTGGTACGGGAGATCCCACCCCGTACGCGCGATGAGCACGGCGATGGCCTTGGCGGCGTCGAGGCTGAAGAACCACACCCCCGGCGTACGGCCGCCGCGGTGCACGTAGGTGCGGATGTTGAGCTCGAGAAAGTTCGAGATTCCAGGGACGCTCGGCGCCCACCACGGCGACACGTCCAGCATGGCAAAGGGGACGACGCCGATCCACGCGCGACCGTCCCAGGTGTCGACCTCGATGCCCTCGGGGAGGAGCGCCGCCACCGCCGCCGGGTCAGCCGGCCAGTGGAGAAAGGCGAGGTCGCGCCACCGCTGGAACCCGGCCGGTCGCCCCGCCGGCCGCTCTCGCTGCGCCTCGCGCTCGTCCCACCCGATCACTCGGATGACGCTAGCAGCACGCCCCGCTAGCGTGCCCGCCGATGAGCTCGCCGAACGCCCGCGCCCTGGGCACACCTTACTTCGCCCAGGCCACGCGCTGGATGGCGCTCGCCGTCTCGCTCCTCCTCTGCGCCGCGATGGCGACCTCGTGCGCGGGCGCGCCGCCCCCGCCCCCGCCCTGCCCGGGCGACGGCCCCGCGCAGGCGATCGCCGGCGGCGACCTGATGGGCTTGCCCGCCGGGCAGACGGCGCCCAGCGACGCGGTGCCGGTGGGCGTCGACGATCCGCAGCGCGGCAGCGCCAGCGCCCTGGTGACGGTCGTCGAGTTCGGCGACTACCAGTGCCCGTTCTGCGCCCGCGTGAACCCGACGATCGAGCGCCTGCTCGAGGTCTACGGGACCGACCAGGTGCGGTTCGTGTGGAAGCACCTGCCGCTCTCCTTCCACGAGCACGCGCGCCCCGCGGCGGAGATGGCGGTCGCGGTGATGAAGCTCGACGGCAACGACGCCTTCTGGCGCTTCCACCGCCGCGCCTTCGAGAGCGACGGTCGCCTCGACCCGGCGACGCTCGGCGAGCTGGCGCGCAGCACCGGCCACGACATGAAGACCCTGGCCCAGGCGATCGCCGAGCATGGCCGCGCCAAGGTCGACGCCGACGAGGATCTCGCGGGGCGCCTGGGCGTCCGCGGCACGCCGGGCTTCTTGATCAACGGCATCTTCCTGAGCGGCGCCCAGCCCTTCGAGAAGTTCGCCGCCATCGTCGACCAGGAGCTGGCCGCGGCGAAGCTGGACCTGGCGGACGGCACCCCGCGCGAGCGGCTCTACGCCAAGCGCGTCGCCGACAACCGCGCACGCGCGCCCGGCCCCGCGCGCGAGGACGACGAGCGCGACGAGAAGGACGACCGCACGGTGTGGGCGGTCCCGGTCGACGGCTCGCCGGTGCTGGGCAAGGCGGACGCGCCGGTCACCATCGTCCAGTTCACCGACTACCAGTGCCCGTTCTGCACCAGGGCCAACGCCACTGTGCTCGAGGTGCGCCGCCACTACGGCGAACAGGTGCGCCTGGTGCACAAGCACCGACCCCTGCCCTTTCACCCCCAGGCGCGGCCGGCGTCGCGGCTCACCCTCGCCATCCTCGCGAAGAAGGGGAACGACGCCTTCTGGCAGGCGAGCGACGCGCTCTTCGCAGGGCAGGAGCGCATGCGGCCCGACACCCAGGCCGGGCAGGACGCGAAGATCCAGTCGCCGGGCTCGATCCCGATCTTCCGCGACCTCGCCGCCCAGTACGGCATCCCCCAGGCGCAGGCGGTCGCGGCGATGGAGTCGACGAGGAACGACGCGCGCATCGCGCAGGACGAGGGGCTCGCCGACGATCTCGAGGCCGGCGGCACGCCGACGTTCTTCATCAACGGCCGCCGCCTGGTCGGCGCGCAGCCGGCGGAGGCGTTCAAGGCCATGATCGACGAGGAGCTGGTCAAGGCCAGGGCGCTGGTGGCCTCCGGCATCCGCCCCGACAAGGTCTACGAGGCCATCCTCGCCACCGCCAGGAAGGCAGAGCTGCAGCTGGAGACGGTCGACCTGCCGGCGCCCACCGCCGCCAACCCCTCGCGCGGTCCGGCGAACGCCCCGGTGGTGGTGCAGGTCTTCAGCGACTTCCAGTGCCCGTTCTGCCGGCGCCTGGTGCCGGTCCTCGACGAGCTCGCCACGGCCTACCCGAAGGACGTCCGCATCGTCTTCCGCCACCTCCCGTTGCCCATGCACCCCGACGCGCAGCCCGCGGCCGAGGCCTCGATGGAGGCGTTCGCACAGGGCGGCCGCCCCGCTTTCTGGAAGATGCATGACGCCCTCTTCGCCGCCGACAGCCAGGGCGCGCTGCAGCGACAGGGCCTGGAGCAGATCGCGAAGACCGCCGGCGTGGATGTCCCGCGCCTGCAGAGAGCGCTCGACAGCCGCAAGCACCAGGCGGTCGTCGAGGCGGACGCCAAGCTGGCCGAGTCCAGGAAGATCCACGGGACGCCCACCGTGGTGATCGGCCGCTACATGGTCTCGGGCGCGCAGCCGGCGGCGAAGTTCAAGCGCGCCGTCGAGCGCGCCCTCGCCGACCGCAAGCAGGCAAAGCCGGCGCAGATCGCCCAGCCGGCCCAGCCCGCAAAGCGCTGAGCCGCGCCCGTCCTCTCAATCGGGCTGGAGGACCATCGTCAAGGAGTACGGGCCCGACTCGCCGTCATAGCCGTCGACCACCAGCCACAGCGGCTCGCCGGCGAAGGCGGGCAGCTGGTGGGTCTCGATCCCGCCCGCGAGCTCGTTATCGTCGCACTCGAACTCCTGCGACGGGTCCCCGCACACGATCTGCGAGTACAGCATCGCGTCGAAGTCGGCTTGCAAGGCGATCTGGACGATGCCGTCGGCGTTCGGCGTGATCTGGTAGACGATGTCGCCCCCGGTGGAGAGAGAGCAGCTCGCGCTCGCGAGGTCGTCCTCCGCCGAGCTGGTGTTGCCGGTGAGGTCGACCTGCTCGTCGGGGTCGAGCTGGATGGGCACGCCGGGGCAGGTGTCGCCGGGTGAGCCAGCGAGGAGGGTCAGGTCGAGGCTGAACTCGCCGGAGGTGGTCTCGTAGCCGTCGGCGAAGACCCAGATGTACTCGCCGGCGAAGGCCTCGATCTGGAGCTCTTCGACCCCGCCGCCGAAGGAGATGTCGGCGCAGCCCAGCTCGGCGCTGCCCTCGCAGCTCCCGGCGCGAGCGTAGAGGATGGCATCGTAGGCGCCGTAGCCTGCGAGGCTGACGATGAGGATGCCGTCCTCCTCCGGCTCGATCTGGAACACGATCTCCGGCGCCTCGCCGCCGCCGCAGCTGCCGCTCTCCACGCCCTCGACGTCGGCGGTGGTGAGCTCGACGGACTGGCCGCCCAGGCCGACGACGATGGGAATGCCCGGGCAGCCGGTCTCCACCCCCTCGTTCACCGTGCAGTCGTTGCGGCAGAAGTCGGCGTCGTCGAGGTTGCCGTCGTCGCACTGCTCCTCGCCTGCGCGGGCGAAGCCGTCGCCGCAGCGGGCTGCGGTGCAGTCGATCAGGCAGTCGTCGGCGTTGGAGGCGTTGCCGTCGTCGCAGCCCTCGTCGCCCTCGACCGCGCCGTTGCCGCAGCCCGCGCCGTTGGCCTGGCAGGCGTTCGTGCAGGTGTCGGCGTCGTCGGGGTTGGCGTCGTCACACGCCTCGCCTGCCTGCACGACGCCGTCGCCGCAGCGGGCGGCGGTGCAGTTCCGGGTGCACTCGTCGTCGTCGATGGTGTCGCCGTCGTCGCACTCCTCGCCCTCGTCGACCACGCCGTTGCCGCAGCCAGGGGATGCGGAGGCGCACTCGCTGGTGCACTTGTCGGTCTCGTCGTCGTTGGCGTCGTCGCAGTCCTCGAACCCGACGTGGACGTAGCCGTCGCCGCAGCGCGCCTCGGTGCACTCGGTGGTGCAGCCGTCGCTGTCGTCGAAGTCGCCGTCGTCGCACTCCTCGTCCAGGTCCTCGTCGAGGAGGTTGTCGCCGCAGATGCTCTCGGGACCGGGGCCGCTCGAGCCGCCGCCGCTCCCCTGGCCGCCGCCGGTGCCGCCGCCGTCATCGCCGCAGCCCACCGTGGCCGCGAGCGCGGTAGAGGCGAGGAGGTGCCAGCCGAGGTGCCAGCGCAGGGTCCGTCGGTCGAGAACGCGCATGCTCATCTCCCGCGGCCTCAGCCGCACGTCCCTGGGGTGGCGCCGCCGGAGCTGCACTCCGGCGCGCTCTCCGGGCAGTCGTCGGCCACGTAACAGCCCTCGATGCACTCGTCGAAGTAGCAGACACGCTGCGCCCCGTAGAGGTTCAGGTGGCACTCCACGTCCTCGATGCATTCACTGCCGAGGGGCGGCGTCTCCAGGTCGGCGCCCCAGTCACCGCAGGCCAGGAATCCTTCCCCCGGGTTGTCGAGCGCCACCGCGTAGCCGCAGCGGCTCTGTTCGCCGTAGGGGTCGATGCAGTCGCCCTGCACGTCGCAATAGGGCGCGCAGAGCTGCACGGTGCCGCCCTCGAAGCGGGCGCAGTCGCCCTGCACGCCCCCCTCGTCGATGCACTCCCCGAAGTTGCCGCACTCCAGCGTGCAGAAGCCCATGAGGCAGGTGCCGCTCGCGCACTCGCCCGCGTCCCCGCAGGGCTCGAAGAGCAGCGTGGTGCCGCCGCCGCCCGAGCTGGATGAGCTGACGCTCGAGGTCGACGTCGCGGTCGAGCTGGTCGCGTCCTCGCAAGGGCCGTCCGCGGTCGCACAGTCGCCGAAGAAATCGCCGGTCTCGTCGCAGGTCTTCTGCCCTTCGTCGCCGCCCGGACAGCTGCAGAAGGTCGCCTCGCCGGGCGTGCAGATGTCGCTGCCGTCGTCGTCGTCGTCGTCGCCGTCCTCCTCCCCCTCGGGGCATGGGCCGTCGATGGTCGAGCACTCGGCGAAGCTCTGCCCGTCGTCCAGGCAGGTCTTGGTGGCCTCGACCCCGCCCTTGCAGCGGCAAAAGATCTCCTCACCCGGCGTGCAGCCGGTGCCGTCCCCCGTCTCGGCGTCGCTACACGCCACGGCGACGAGGCCCGCCACACCGCCGAGAAGCAAAGCCACCATCAAGCGCCGCATCGAAGCTCTCCGAACCGGGTGCGGATCGCACCCATCCGCGTCCTACGTACCCGACCCCACGACCCTGCCCTGGCCACGACCCGTGCGCCGCCCCGCCATCAGCAGCAGTACCCCTGCGGCCGCCGCGGCACCGACCCAGGGGCCTCTCCCCGACCTGCCGATGTCGGCAGCGACGGCGCAGCCTTCTTCGACCTCCTCCCCCGGCGTGGAGGCCGTTCCCCCGCACTCCAGCCCGAGACCGCCACGGGGCTCGGTGTCGCACGCCGCGTCGCGATCGCTCGGGTAGGCCGCGCAGGCGGCGAGCACGTCGTCCTCCTCCAGCGTGCGGAGGTCGGTGGTGCCGCGGTCGTAGGTGGCGTTCATCGTCGCGACCGGGTCCAGAGAGTGATCGAGCCCCATGAAGTGGCCGACCTCATGGGTCACCACCGACTCCAGGTCGTACTGAACGTTCTCGTCGCTGATGGTGTAGAAATTGTAGGCGTGGTTGATCTCGATGTCGGCATCGAGGATCTCACCCGTCTCTTCGTCGAACGTCACCGTGGTCTTGGCCAGGTTGTTGGACGAGCTCGTGTACTGCCACTTGGTGTCCTGGAAGAGCACGATGTTCGCGTTCTTCTCGTCCGGGTTGTACTCGGTCTTGTGACAGCTCACGTCGTCGAGCTCGGCGAACGACAGGGTGGCCAGCCCGAGGGACTGCCCCTCGTCCTCGCACTCGAGATCGACCCACTGGGCGAAGCTCCGCGCGATGGCGGGCCGCACGTGCTTCATCGGCAGGTTGGCGGTCCCGTCCTCGTGCAGGCTGTAGCCCACGCAGGCGCTGGTCCAGAACAGCTCCTTGCCCGAGGTCTTGCACTCCTCCTCGTCGCGCGGGCACTCCCCGGTGCAGGTGGTGCTGCGACACCAGGCGAAGGCAGGCCCAGCCAGCGTGACGGCAGCGGCCGAGACGGCGATCGTGGCGGCGATGCCCGCGGCGAGGAAGCGGCTCATCTCGAGCGTCGATGATAGTACGAGTCACGCTCGGGGCATCGTGGTACTCGCCCCTCGTGGCCGCGCCGGCGGAGGACGACGACCTCGATTTCCCGCCGCTCGACGACGGCGCCGAGCCCCCTGCTTGGCCCCTCGCTGACCCGGTGGAGGAGCAGGATCCGGACGCCACGGCGGAGGGCCTCGCCGCGCTCCTCAACGAGCCGCAGGCGCGCGCCGCGGCGCACACCGAGGGGCCGATCCTCGTCTTCGCCGGAGCCGGCAGCGGCAAGACGCGGGTCATCACCTACCGCATCGCGAACCTGGTCGCGGTGCACCGCGTCCCGCCTTATCGCATCCTCGCCGTCACCTTCACCAACAAGGCCGCGCAGGAGATGCGGCGGCGCCTGGGCGACCTGGTGGGCGACGAGCTGGCGCGCGATCTCTGGGTCGGCACCTTCCACGCGGTCTGTGCGCGCCTGCTCCGCCGCCACCACGACGCGGTCGGCCTCCCCCGGGCCTTCGTCATCTACGACGACGGCGATCAGCGCGCGGTGATGAACCGGGTGGTGAAGGAGCTGTCGCTCGACGACAAGCGCTTCCCCCCACGGCAGCTCCTCTCCGCGGTCCACAAGCTGAAGCAGGAGGCGAAGACGCCGGCCGACGTCCCGCGCGGCAACTTCGTCGACGACGTCACCGCGCAGGCCTTCGAGGCCTACGAACGGACGCTGGCGGCCGCCGGCGCCCTCGACTTCGACGACCTGTTGCTCCGGGTCCTCCGCCTCGCCGAGGACCCCGACGCGCCCGCCGGGCACGAGCTCCGCCGGAAGTTCTCCTACGTGCTGGTCGACGAGTTCCAGGACGTGAACCAGGTGCAGTACCGACTGGTCCGCGCGATGTCGCGGGAGACGGGCAACCTGTGCGTCGTGGGCGACGACGACCAGAGCATCTACGCCTGGCGCGGCGCCGACGTGGGCATCGTGCGCGGCTTCCGCAAGGATCACCCAGGCGCGGAGGTGGTCAAGCTCGAGCAGAACTACCGCTCGACCGCCAACGTGGTCGCCGCTGCCCTCGGCGTGATCGCCCCCTCGCGCGATCGCGAGCCCAAGGAGCTGTGGACGGCGAACGAGGGCGGCCTGCCCATCGAGGTGGTCGCCTGCGCCAGCGAGCGCGACGAGGCGGCGCACGTCGCCTGCACCATCAAGGCCCTGTTGCGCGAGGACGTGAGCCCGCGCGAGATCGCGGTCTTCTACCGGGTGCACGCCCAGTCGCGCGTGCTGGAGGAGGTGATGCGCGCCGAGCGCATCCCCTACGTCGTCTACGGCGGGGCGAAGTTCTTCGAGCGGGCCGAGGTGAAGGACCTGCTGTCGTACCTCCGGGTGCTGGTCAACCCACGGAGCGACGTCGATCTCGAGCGCATCGTGAACGTGCCGCCGCGGAAGATCGGCGACTCGACCATCGACAAGCTGCGCGCCTTTGCGACCCGCCGCGGCGCCTCGGCCTACGATTCCATCGAGGCACTGTGCGCGTCGAGCGAGCTCTCCACCGGGCCGAAGAAGGCGCTGTCGCGCTTCTACGCCTTCATGGAGGAGATGCGCGACACGGTGATGTCGAAGGACGCTCCGTCGCCGCGCGAGCTGGCTGACCACGTGCTCGACCAGAGCGGCTACCGCGAGTGGCTGAAGCAGGACGGCTCGCCCGAGAACGAGGCGCGCCTGCAGAACCTCGACGAGCTGGTGGGCTCGATCGCCGAGTTCGAGATCGAGGCCGAGGCGGCAGGGGAACAGGCGACGGTCGAGGCCTACCTGGAGCGGGTCACCCTGGCGACCGCGGGGGACGACGCCGGCGACCAGCCGAAGGTCGCGCTGATGACGGTGCACGCTGCCAAGGGCCTCGAGTTCGAGGTCGTCTTCATCACGGGCATGGAGGAGGAGATGTTCCCCTTCCGCGGCGCCGATCGAGCGCGCGACAACGAGGACGAGGAGCGGCGCCTCGCCTACGTGGCGGTGACCCGCGCGCGGCGACGGCTCGTCGTGACGCACACCCAGCGGAGAATGATCTTCGGGACCACCCGCTACGGCATCCCCAGCAAGTTCCTGAAGGACATGCCGCGCGAGGTGATCCGGGAGAGCGCCACCCAGCTCCTGGGGAGCGGCGGGGGGATGCCGCAGGGCCGGTTCCTGGATCGCCCGGCGTGGTCGACGCCCGGCTTCGCCGCCCGCCACGAGGAGCGCGTCGCTGCCACTCCGGATCGCAGCCTGCCCGCGACAGAGGCGCGGTCCTTTGCCGGCAAGCCGATGCCGAAGCCGCCTCCGCTCGTCCAGCGCGATCCGGGCGAGCGCTACGTCGATCGGGACGACGACGCGGCCTCGCCGTGGAGCGAGGCCGCGGCTGGGCGCGGCGGCGGCGTGATCACCGGCGCGCGGGTGACCCACAAGAGCTTCGGCGTGGGCGTGGTGAGGAGCGTCGACACCGGCCCCGATCCGACCGCGACCGTCCGCTTCACCGGGTGGGGCGACAAGCGCATCAAGGTGCGCTTCCTTCAGGGCGCCTAGCGAGGCGCGGCGGCGCGCCGGGGGCGGGGTGCTAGGGTGGCGCGCCGATGCCCTGGTACCACGCGCTCCTCCTCGGGGTCGTCGAGGCCCTGACCGAGTTCCTGCCCGTGTCGTCGACCGGGCACCTCCTCCTGGTGAACGCGGCGCTCGGCCACACCGAGAAATCGGCGGACACGCTATCCATCGTCATCCAGCTGGGCGCCGTCCTGGCCGTCGCCGTCTTCTTTCGCGCGCTCCTCCTCGACCTGGTGAAGGGCGTGCTCCGCCGCGACCCGAAGAGCATGCGCCTCTTCGTCGCGCTGGGGATCGCGTTCGTCCCCGCGGCGGGCGTGGGCTACCTGTTCCACGACGCCATCGAGGCGCGCCTGTTCGGGCCGCGGCCGATCGCCTGGGCGCTCATCGTCGGGGGCGTCGTCATGATCGGCGTCGACGTATGGAGCCGGCGCCGCACCACGAGCTTCGTCGGGCTCGAGCACATCGGTCCCGGTCGCGCATTGGTGGTCGGGCTCGCCCAGGTCCTCTCGCTGTGGCCGGGCGCCTCGCGCTCGATGACCACCATCGTGGGGGGGCAGGCGGCCGGCCTCGACGCCGGCACCGCCGCACAGTTCAGCTTCCTCCTGTCGATCCCCCTCCTGGGCGCCGCCAGCGTGTTCTCGATGCTGGAGAACCGGGAGGCGCTGCTCTCCGCGCCGGGCGGCGTCTCGGCGCTGGTCATCGGCATGGTGAGCGCGTTCGTCGTGTCGCTGGTGGTGATCGCCGGCTTCCTCCGCTACCTGCGGCGCTTCGGCCTCGCACCCTTCGGCGTCTACCGCATCCTGCTCGGCGGGGTCGTCCTGTTCGTGATGGCGCGCTGACCCCGCTCCGCGATGGGGCGCTGGCCGCGGTGGCGCGCCCGCTGGGCCTTTGGTAGGACCCGCGTCATGCAAGGACACGACGGCAAGGGCGGCGGGACGCGCGCCGGCTCCGCGGCTCTCGGCGGGAAGCGTGAGCTGGGCCACGGTGAGGAGGGCCTGATCCCCCTGCGCTCGCTCGACCCGCTGGAGACGACGACGGCGTCGGAGCTGCTCGCCGCGATGTCGCAGACCGCGTTCAGCGGCCGCACCCTGGGCGAGGCCGCCGAGGTGCTGGAGGCGATGACGCGCGATCCCGACTGCCTGGTGGTCGCGACCTTCTCCGGCGCCATGACCGTGGCGAAGATGGCGACGGTCATCGTCCGCATGCTCGAGGCGGGGATGATCGACTGCATCATCTCCACCGGCGCCCTCATGGCGCACGGCCTCAGCGAGGCCGTGGGGCTCACCCACTACAAGCACGACCCTACCGTCAGCGACGAGAAGCTCTACGAGAAGGGCTACAACCGCGTCTACGACACGCTCGAGCTGGAGGTGAACCTCAACTCGATCGAGGAGTTCGTCCGCTCGGTCCTCGACCGCATGGACACCTCGAAGCCCTGGTCGAGCGAGAGCATCTGCCGGGAGATCGGCAGGGCCCTGGCCGACTCCAGCGACTCACCGGGCATCCTGCGCACCGCGTACCTGCGCAACGTGCCGGTGTTCGTCCCCGCCTTCACCGACAGCGAGCTCGGCCTCGACGTCGCCACGTGGATGATGCGCAAGCGCCGCGCCGACATCCCCGATCAGCCGAAGCCGGAGGAGCTCTTCGCCGGCGAGCCCCCGCCCTACAACCCCTTCCTCGATCTCCTCTCCTACGCGCGCCTCATCGGCACCAAGAAGAAGATCGGCATCTTCACCATCGGCGGCGGCGTCCCTCGCAACTGGGCGCAGCAGGTGGGCCCCTTCTACGACATCGCCGGCCACCGGCTGGGGGTGGAGATCCCGGCGCCGCGCTTCCAGTACGGCGTCCGCATCTGCCCCGAGCCCGTGCACTGGGGTGGCCTCTCCGGGTGCACCTACTCCGAGGGCGTGAGCTGGGGGAAGTTCGTGCCCCGCGCCGAGGGCGGGCGCTACGCCGAGGTCTACGCCGACGCGACCGTCGTGTGGCCGC
>JBKJLX010000439.1:0-6533 GCA_046596645.1 Polyangiaceae bacterium | reverse complement strand
GGGGCACGCGGAGCCAGAGCGCGTAGGCCGAGTCGCCCAGCGGCGCGAGCGCCCGCGCGACGTCGCGCGCCGACTGCGGCCGCGTCTCCCGCGTGGGGGAGAGGCCGCGCTGGATCGCCTCCGCCACGTCGGGGGGAACGTCGGGTCGGATCGAGCCCAGCGGCGGCGGCGCCGACTGCACCAGGGCGTAGACGAGATCGCCCAGCGACTCCGCCTGGAAGGGGCGGCTACCGGTCAGCATCTCGTAGAGGACGACCGACAGGGAGTAGACGTCGCTCACCGCGTCGACCGAGGCGTTACCGCGCAGCTGCTCGAGGCTCATGTAGAACGGCGTACCCACCGTCGAGCCGACGCGGGTCAGGTCCTCCTGCGGGCTGATCTGCGAGCGAAGCTCGGGGCCTTGCAGCTTCACCGCGCCGAAGTCGAGGACCGTGACGTGGTGGTGGCTGCCGAAGGTCGGCGCCAGGTGGACGTTGCCTGGCTTGAGATCGCGGTGGACGATGCCGGCCGCGTGCGCCTCGTCGAGGCACTCGCAGATCTGCAGGCCGATGTTGGCGACCAGATCGAGGGGGAGCTGACCCACCTCGTCGAGGAGCGTGCGGAGGCTCGTGCCCTCCAGCAGCTCCATGACCATGTAGGGGCCGACGTCGGCGGCCCGCCCCATGTCGACGATCTTCACCGCGTGCGGGTTCCGCAGGTGCGAGGCGGCGCGCGCCTCCTGCTCCAGGCGACCCTCGTTGGTGGGGTCCTGGTCGAGCAAGGTCTTCAGGGCGAGCTTGCGTCCCGTGCCGACGTGCTCCACCTGGTGCACCACCCCCGTTCCGCCGAGATCGAGGACGCGAAGGACGCGGTAACGCCCGTCGATCACCGTCCCAGGGGGGAGCCCGATTTTGTTCTCCGACTCGGATGCCATCCGTCTGCGCCGCCGGCCGCGGATGCCGCGGGGCCGTGCCTCCAGCGCGGGCCCGCCCGCGCCAGGGTGGCGGCAGTCTAGGTGACGGCCGCGGGGATGTCTCCGTTCCGTCGCCTCGCTTGAAGGTGCACGCCGGCGGGACTACGGTGCCCCCCTCCCGGCGCCTCGGCGCTGGCGGTGAAACGGCATGACCCAGCGGGCGGTAACGATCGCACGAGACGGCGGCGCCAGGGCGGGGCTCCGCGCCTGGGAAGTGCTGCTCGCGGTCCTCGTCGTCACCTCGGCGATCGTCCACCTGGGAACGCTGCACTTCGTCGCCTACCGCGTGCCGGATGAGCTGACGATGGGCGTCGTCTACAAGATCTTCTACTTCCACGCCCCCTCCGGCTACGCGATGTACCTCGCGGCCACCGCCTGCTTCATCGGGTCGTGCGGGTACCTCCTCCGGGGGACGAGCCGGTGGGACGCGCTGGCGCGCGCCGGGGCCGAGTCGGCGGTGGTCTTCGGGCTGATGCTGCTCACCTCGGGCCCGCTGTGGGCGGCCAAGGCGTGGGGCGTCTACTGGACGTGGGACCCGCGCCTGACGACCAGCCTCCTCTCGGTGCTGATCTACGTCGCGTACGTCGTGATGAGGACCTTCGCCGGCGACGGCGACGCGGAGCGGAAGTTCGGCGCCGCGCTGGGGGTCATCGGCGCCGCGCTCCTGCCGATCATCCACTACGCGGTGCGGCTCTGGGGAGGTACGCACCCCCAGGTCATCACTGGCAAGGGCGGCGGGCTGACGCACCCGGACATGAAGACCGCCCTCGCGTTCGGGTTCCTCTCCTTCACCCTCCTCGCGATCGTCCTGGTGTGGACGCGCGCGCGCCTCCTCCACGCCGCGCAGCGCGTGGCCGAGGTCGAGAACGAGGCGGCCGACCTGGGCCTCATCGAGGACTGACATGCAGACCGTTCCGCAGAAGGTCGACACGGCCCGCGAGGTCGCCCGCCAGGGCGGAGACCCGACGAACGATGGGTTCCGCTCCGTCACCGACGCCGACCGCCAGATGCAGAGCGGCGAGATGCTCTTGGTGGAGGCCTACGCCTGCTTCTGGCTGTTCGCCTTCGTGCTGATCGCGATGACCTGGCGGCAGCAGCGGGCGCTCGACCGCCGCGTGCGCGAGCTCGAGGCCGCGCTGGCCACCGCCTCGGCCCCCGGCAAGGGAGCTGACTAGGTGCCCGATCTCGCCGAGATGACGATCCAGCACGTCATCTACATCCCCTCGGTGCTGCTGGTCGGCGTGGTCGCCGGGTACATCATGGGCGCGCGCGCCGTGCGCTCGGAGCTGGATCGGCGGCGTCGCCGCATGAAGGAGTAGGGACGATGCTGGATTTTTCACTGTCCGAGGAGCACAAGGCGCTCGTCGACACGGCTCGTCGGTTCGCGCGCGAGCGCATCGCGCCGGTCGCCGCCGAGTGCGACCGGGACTCCAGGTTCCCGATGGACGTGTTCAAGCAGGCCTGGGAGATCGGCCTGGTCAACCCCAGCATCCCGCCCGAGTACGGCGGCGCCGGCATGGGCGAGCTCGACAACGCCCTCATCACCGAGCAGATGGCGTGGGGCTGCACGGGTATCCAGACCAGCATCACCGCCAACCAGCTGGCGCTGACGCCCATCCGCCTCGGTGGCAGCGAGGAGCAAAAGAAGAAGTACCTCGGCCTGCTCGCCGCCGAGCCGGTGATGGCCAGTTATGCCACCAGCGAGCCCGACGCCGGCAGCGACGTGGCCGGCATGAAGACCAAGTTCAAGCAGGTCGGTGACGACTTCGTCCTCAACGGGCAGAAATGCTGGATCACCAACGCCAGCCACGCGCGCTTCTACGTGATCTTTGCGACCGCCGACGCGGCGACCCGACACAAGGGCATCGCCGCCTTCATCGTCGATCGCGACACGCCGGGGCTCCGCGTCGGCAAGAAGGAGGACAAGCTCGGCCAGCGCGCCAGCGACACCGCGCAGGTGTTCCTGGAGGACTGCGTCGTGCCCAAGGCCAACCAGCTCGCGCCGGAAGGGCAGGGCTTCAAGCTGGCGATGGAGACCTTCAACCAGACGCGCCCCGACATCGCCGCCGGCGCCACCGGCCTCATGCAGCGCTGCATCGACGAGTCGGTCGCCTACGCCAAGGAGCGCAAGACCTTCGGCACTGCCATCGCCAACCACCAGCTGGTGCAGTGGATGATCGCGGAGATGGCCATCCGCTGCGAGGCGACGCGTCTCCTCTACATGAAGGCCGGCTGGTCGCTCGACAACCACGTGCGCGACCCGCTCACCTCCAGCATCGCCAAGGGGTTCGGCGCCGACGCGGCGATGGCGAGCGCCATCGACGCGGTGCAGGTCTTCGGCGGCAACGGGTACGTCAAGGAGTACCCGGTCGAGAAGCTGATGCGCGACGCGAAGGTGCTCCAGATCTACGAGGGCACCAGCCAGATCCAGCGCATCGTCATCGCCAAGCAGCTCTTCGCGGGGTGAGCCACCTCGATCGAGCCCACCCGCGCGGGTGACGGTTCCCGCCCGGGCGCTTCGCGCGTATTTCTCGGGGATGGCGATCCTCCACCGCGCGCTCGGGCCGTCTCTCGTCGTGCTGCTCGCCGCCGCGGCGGCATGCAGTCCCGACGCCAGCACGACGGCCACCGCGACCGGCGCCGACGACGACGGCGCGGGCGGTGGGTCCTCCGGCGACGGGGGCGGGTCGTCGAGCGACGGGGGCGCGAGCTCGTCCTCCAGCCCGACGGTCACCGCGACCAGCGGCGACCCGACCACGTCGACCAGCAGCAGCGGGGAGGGCGGAGGCGGCGCCGGTGAGCCGTGCGCCGAGGGCACGATCCTCTGCACCGGCACCACCAAGCAGGTGTGCGACGGCAACGGTGGCTTCTCCGAGGAGGTGAACTGCGCCCCCGGGGTTTGCCTCGCCAACGCGGGCTGCACCCTCTGCGCGCCCGGCAGCGGCACCTGCGAGGGCAACGTCTCCACCGTCTGCAACGGCATCGGCACCGGCTTCGACACCTACGTGTGCGATCCGGAGCAGGGCGTCACTTGCAACGCTGCCAGCGGCAACTGCGAGGGGGCCTGCGCGCCGCAGCAGCTGGGCACCAGCTACATCGGCTGCGACTACTTCCCCACGGTGACGGTCAACACCCAGCTCCAGAACTTCGACAACTTCTTCTTTCAGTCCAGCGAGGGAAACTTCGCTGTAGCCGTCGCCAACACCGCGCAGGAGGCGACGAACGTCCAGGTCCACCGCGGCGCGACCCTGGTGACGACGGTCGCCGTCGCGGCGGACAGCGTGCAGGTCATCATCCTGCCCTGGGTGTACGAGCTGAAGAACGCGACGTCTTCGCAGGTGCTCGTCGACGGCGCGTACCGCCTGCGCACCAACCGGCCGGTGACCGTCTACCAGTACAACCCCATCCAGTACACGACGCCCAACGGCAGCACCTACACCAACGACGCGTCGCTGCTCCTCCCCGTGAACGCGCTCACCGGCACCTACCGCGTGGCCTCCCGCAACGCCTGGCACTTCGACGAAGGCGACAGCGACACCCCCGGCTTCTACACGGTGACCGCGACCCAGGACGGGACGACCGTGACGCTCGCTCCCTCCGCGACCGGCGGCTCCGTGCTCGGCGGCAGCGCTCTGCCGGCCAGCGGCGCCGGCACGGTGACGCTCGACGAGGGCGACGTGCTGCAGGTGTTGTCGACCATGAGCGGCTTCAACGTCGACCCCGTCGATCTGACTGGCACGCTCGTCACCGCCGACAAGCCGATCCAGGTCGTCGCCGGACACGACTGCACCAACGTCCCGGCGACCGTCTCCGCCTGCGACCACCTGGAGGAGTCGATGCTCCCGGTGGAGACGCTGGCCACCGAGTACCTGGTGACCCCGCCCCTGATCCCCACCGGTGGCACGACGCCCAAGGCGCAGATGGTGCGGGTCATCGCCGTGGAGGCCGCGACCACCATCACCTACGATCCGCCGCA
Source organism: Polyangiaceae bacterium (assembly GCA_046596645.1). Lineage (GTDB taxonomy): Bacteria > Myxococcota_A > Polyangia > Polyangiales > Polyangiaceae > JBKJLX01. The sequence goes on along the minus strand of JBKJLX010000439.1, from coordinate 1,605 downwards.
GAGCGGCGCGCCGACCACCCTCACCAACGCCGGCGACTACTTGGAGATCGCGCAGACTGCGGCGGACTTCCTGATCAGCGCCGACAAGCGGATCCTGGTCGCCCAGTACATGCAGGGGCAGGACGCGGGCGGCGGGTCCGGCGACCCGGCGATGGCGCTCGCGGTCGCCACCGAGCAGTACCGCAGCGACTACCTGTTCCACGCGCCGACCAACTACAGCACCAACTACGTCAACATCACCGCGCCGACCGGCGCAACCGTCATGCTGGACGGCGTCGCGGTGTCGGGCTTCACGCCCATCGGGGGCAGCGGCTACGCCATCGCCCGCGTCGGCCTCAGCAACGCGGGAGACGGCAACCACCGCGCGTCGTCGGCCGACGCGTTCGGCATCAGCGTCTACGGCTACGGCCAGTACACGAGCTACTGGTACCCGGGCGGCCTCGACCTGGACAAGGTCGACACCAACGACTGACGTCGAGGATCACCCACCGCGGAGCTTCTTCACCGCGGCGGAGACGTCCTTCCCGTTCACCACGGCGCCGGACTTCTTCAGCTCCTTCATGGCGACGCCGGTCGCCGCACCGTCGTTGCCCGCTGCCTTGATGGCGTCGGCCACGCCCGCCAGCGCAAGGGCGATCGCGCCCTCGTCGAGCGACTTCGGGAGAAACCCCGCGAGGATCGCGTTCTCCTTCTCCAGCGCGACGCGCCGCTCCTCGTCGACGTTGCTGGCCAGCGTCTCGTCGTTCGACTTCATCAGCTTGCGGAGGATGGCCTGCGATTCCTCGTCGTCCCCCTTGCGGCCGGCGCGCGCGGCCTCGGTCGTGATCTCGCCGACGGCGACGCGGAGGATCTCCTTGGCGATCGTGTCACCGGCCTTCATGGCCTCGAACATCTTCGCCTTGATCTGATCGAGCAACATGCTGGCAACCTCCCATCCCGGCAGGACCCGGTCAACCGCGCCCGCGTTTCAGCGCACGCAGGCCTTCTCGGCGTCCCGGCGGTCGACCTTCGCGATGGGCGTGGTGCTGCTGCGATCGAAGAACAGGTTCTCCACCGCGACGCCGAACCCGCCCTCGCCGATGATCGCATCGATCCGGTAACGGCCCTCGTTCGAGCTTCCGACCAGAGAAAAGGGATCGCTCATCGGACCACCATGAGCAGCTGCGAAGCCTCGCCGCGCTACCCTGCGCCGCGGTGATCGCGCCGTTGCCGGAGCCGGACCTCGCGTGGGTCGCCGAGGTCACCGGGGCCCACACGGCGTGGCGCGGCGCGCGCATCCAGTCGCTGTGGAGCGGCTACGGAGAGCTCCTGCGCGTGCACCTCGACGGCGCGCCCTCGGAGTCGGCCATCCTCAAGTGGTCACGGCCGCCACCGTCGACGCGCGGCGGGGCAGGTGAGGGGGGCTCGATCTCCGACGCGCGGAAGCGGCGCTCCTACCAGGTGGAGGCCACCTGGTACCGGGACTTCGCGCCGCGCGCCGCGGGCGCTCGCACGCCGCGCCACCTCGGGTCCCGCAGCGGCCCGGGCGACGGAGAGACGCTGCTGGTCCTCGAAGACCTCGACGGCGCCGGCTACCCCGAGCGTCGCCGTCGGCTCGAGGGCGCC
>JBKJLX010000416.1:0-5493 GCA_046596645.1 Polyangiaceae bacterium | reverse complement strand
CTCGGGGACCGGCCGCACCTTCGTCGCCCGCAGCATGGCGCGCGCGCTGGCCCGCACCCGGCCCACGCCCGACGATCTGCTGCTGCTCCCCAACCCGGCACGCCCCAGCGAGCCGCGCGCGCTCTGGCTCCCCGCCGGCGAGGGCAAGGCGTTCGTCGACGCGATGGAGGACCTCTACGCCAAGATCGTGGAGGGTGTCCGCAACGCGACCGAGGGTGAGCGCTTCAAGCAGTCCCAGGGCCGCGTGCACCGCCGGGTCACCCGGGAGGAGAACCACCTCGAGGGGAAGCTGAAGGCCGCCGCCGCCGAGCTGGGCCTCGAGCTGACCCGCTCGTCGGACGAGGTGCAGCTCGCCTCGCTGACCGAGGGCGAGGAGCCGTCGAAGCAAGCGCTGGAGAGCGTCGCCACGCACATCGAGGAGTTCGAGCATGCCATGATCGACCTGCAAGAGCAGGCCGAGGCGGAGCTGCGGGCCGAGGTGAAGACGCAGCTGCAGGAGGCGGTCGCCGGGAGCTTCGGTCCCTCCAAGAAGCGGTTCAGCACCAAGACCGAGGTCGCCTCTTTCCTGGAGGAGCTGGAGGTCGCGGTCGCGCGCAAGCTTCGCCTTCTGGTGGACGAGCCGCGCGGCGAGGAGGGGCCGAGCGTCCCCCGCGGCTTCGTGGTGCCGACGCTGCTCACCGAGCACGAGGTCGGTGCCGGCGCGCCGGTGGTCGAGCTGCCGTACCCGACGGTCGCCTCGCTCTTCGGGCGCAGCTACTCCCCGCCAGACGAGGGGTTTCCCCCCGAGCCGGGCTACGCGGTGGCCGGCGCCATCCACGAGGCGAACGGCGGCTTTCTCATCCTGCCGGCGATGGCGCTGCTCAAGAACGAGCAGCTCTACGAGCACCTCAAGGCCTGCCTGCTCGCCGGCCGCTTCCTGGTGCCGGAGCAGAACCCCTCCTACTACCGCGGCACCGCGCAGGAGCTGCTGTTCCCACCGATGAAGCTGGACGTGAAGGTCATCCTGGTCGCGAGCCCCGGCCTGTTCCAGGACCTTCACGACGCCGACCCCGAGTTCTCCCAGCTCTTCAAGGTGCAGGCGCGCTTCGAGCCGACGCTCTCCAAGGCCGAGGCCAGCAGCACCTACCCCTCGTTCCTCGCCGGCTTCGTGCGCGACCGCAACCTCCTTCCCCTCTCGCGCGAGGCGGTGGCGGAGCTGTTGTTCTGGGGCGGCCGCCTGGCAGAGAGTCAGACCAAGGTCACCGCCCGCCTCGGCGTCCTCGCCGAGATCGTGACCGAGGCCTGCTACCTCGCCCAGCGCCAGGGGAAGGGAGTGGTCGACGCGGACATGATCACCCTCGCCCTCGCCGAGCAGCGCCGGCGTGGAAGCCACTTCCGCGACCAGATCCACGAGCTCTTGCAGCGGGGCACCATCCGCATCGAGACGCAGGGCAAGAGCCTGGGGCAGGTCAACGCGATCAGCGTGCTGTCCGACGGGCCCATCTCCTTCGGCCGACCGTGCCGCGTCACCGCGGTCGTCTACCCCGGCCTCCTCGGGCCGGTGAACATCGCGCGCGAGGTGGAGATGAGCGGGCCCATCCACGCCAAGGGCGTGCTGGTGCTCACCGGCTACCTGGCCTCGCGCTTCGCGCAGGCGCGCACGCTGTGCTTCAGCGCCTCGCTGGTCTTCGAGCAGACCTACGAGGCGATCGACGGCGACAGCGCCAGCTCCAGCGAGCTCTACGCGCTGCTGTCCGCGCTCTCCGGCCTGCCGCTCCGCCAGGACCTGGCGGTCACCGGCAGCGTCGACCAGCGCGGCAACGTGCAGTCGGTCGGCGGCCTGAACGACAAGATCGAGAGCTTCTACGACGTGTGCGTGGCCAAGGGCGGCCTCACCGGCACCCAGGGTGTGCTCGTCCCCGCCTCCGACGTCGACGCGCTGATGCTGCGCAGCGACCTGGTGGAGGCGGTTGCTGCGGGGAAGTTTCACGTCTACGCCATCGCCACCATCGAGGAGGGGATCGAGCTGCTCTCCGGCGTCGCCGCCGGCTACTCGGACGCGGTGCAGCACCAGCCGGTCGACCGCAGCGTCGTGCCCCACCCCGGCGTGCGCTTCGCGCAGGACACGGTGTTCGGCCGCGTCGAGGCGACGCTCGATCGCTTCTACATGTCGGTCCGCGAGCTGGGGAGGGCGGCGCCCTGAAGTACCTCCACACCATGATCCGCGTCCTCGATCTTGAGGCCGCGGTTCGCTTCTTCACCGAGGGCCTGGGCCTGGTGGAGACGCGCCGGTCCCCCAGCGAGAAGGGGCGCTTCACCCTGGTGTTCCTGGCCACGGCGAAGGGCGAGCCCGAGCTCGAGCTGACCCACAACTGGGACCAGACCGAGCCCTACGGCGGCGGCCGCAACTTCGGCCACGTCGCCTACCAGGTCGACGACATCTACGCGGTGTGCGAGCGCCTGCAGTCGATCGGCGTCGCCATCCTGCGCCCGCCGCGCGACGGGTACATGGCGTTCGTGCGGTCGCCCGACCAGGTCTCGGTCGAGCTGCTGCAGAAGGGCGAGCGCCTTCCGCCCAAGGAGCCGTGGGCGTCGATGCCCAACCAGGGGGAGTGGTAGCCGGTGTGCAGCCGCGTGCCGGCGTTGCGTCGGCCGCCCCGGCCGGCCACGGTTCCCCCATGAGGACCGTCGTCACCGGGGCGAACCGAGGGATCGGGCTGGAGCTGGTGCGCCAGCTCGCTGCGAGGGGCGACGAGGTCGAGGCCTGCGCTCGCCACCCGGAGTCGGCCCGCGAGCTGTCGGCGCTGGCGGGCGAGCGCGTGCGGCTGCACGCGCTCGAGGTGACCGATCCGGACGCGGTGCGTGCGTTCGCTCACGCCCTCGGTGACGCGGCCATCGACGTGGTGTTCAACGTGGCCGGCATCTACGGGGGCAAGGCGCAGAGCCTGGGGCAGATGACGGAGGACCTGGCGCTGCCCGACGTCGCGAGCACCTTCGACGTCAACGCGATGGGGCCCCTGAGACTCACCGTCGCTCTCCTTCCCCACGTGCGCCGCGGCATGGCGAAGAAGCTCGTCCACGTGACGAGCGGCATGGGCTCGATTGGCGACAACACGAGCGGCGGCTACTACGCCTACCGGATGTCGAAGGCCGCCCTGAACATGATGTCGCGCTCGCTCGCCGCCGATCTCCGCCCCGAGGGCATCACCTCGGTCGTCATCAACCCCGGCTGGGTCCAGACCGACATGGGCGGCGACCGGGCACCGACCCCGGTGGCCGACTCGGTTCGCGGCATCCTCCGTGAGGTCGAGCGCGCGACGCTCGCCGACTCCGGTGAGTTCCTCAACTGGAAGGGCGACCGCTACGTCTGGTGACGTCGGTGCCGCGCCGCAGGCGGCGCGTCGACAAGCACGTCAGCCGAGCAGGATGCGGAACTCGCCGTGCTCCTCGTCGAAGAGGAAGTCGTGCCGTGCGACCTCGACGAGCACCGACGAACCGTCCTCCGCGCTTCGCCGCTCGCAGATCACGGACGGATAGTTGGCGCGGGCGTAGCGCTCCGACTCCTCGAGGGTGTCGAAGCCGCGCACGCGATCGGCAAGGACGACGTAGCGATGCAGGCTCACAGCGCCTCCTCCTCCACCAGCCGGCCCAGCAGTGCGTCGAACGCCGCGAGCTCGTCGCGCTGCGGAGCACGTCCGAGCAGCTCCTCGAACGTCGCGTCGAGCCATCCCCTCGACAAAGCTTGCCGCCCCTCGAGCGTGCTCCGCGCCACGAGCCGCTCGACGTCGTCCGCGCGTGCTGACGCGGCGATCTTCGCCGCATCCGGAGCGCAGTGCGCTGCGAGGAGACACACGTCGACCAGGTCCTGATCGCGACCGGCGCACAGCTTCAGGTAGACGAGGTCATCCACGCCCGCGATCGAGAGCCCGTAGTCGTCGACCCTGGGTGGCGCGCGCAGCGACATCGTGTCGAACGTCCGGGGGTGCACGACGGGGTGGCGCGCGACGTCGACGACCTCGCGGCCCGATGCGCTGCTCCGCACGGCTCGCCACCAACCTCCGGATTCTCCGAGCCGGAACCCCTGCAGACGAAGCTGATCCAGCAATGCTTGGTGCACCTCGGGGGAGAGGGCCACGAGATCGACATCGAGGGACGTACGAGCGAGCTTGCCCACCCACGACCGGACGGCCAGGCCACCCACGAGGCGTGCCTCCGAGTGCCGATCGCCGAGCGCGTCGACGAGCGCACGCGCGCGATCCATCGGGTCTGCGCTCACGCGCTCGAGAGTAGCTCGCTACGGCAGGAGGGGCCCGCTGATCAGCGCGCGAGACCCGGTCGGTACTCGCGCTCCAGATGGGCGCGCAGATCCGCCTCGCGGAAGCACGTGTCCTTCAGTCGCCGCGCGGCGAAGAGCGGGGACTGATCGGCGAAGTGCGCTGAGCCGGGGCGCGAGCTGCTGCCGAAGACGTGCACCGACTCCGAGCGAGGACCCTCGGCCGTGAAGTCGACGATCATCACGTACGAGTCGCCCTGGATGCCGACCAGGCGACCTGCCAGCTTCTTGGCGTAGGTTGCGTTCATGATGTCCGGTCCGCCACCCAGGGGGAGGTCGACCGACCCGCGGCGAAGGCGCTGCAGCTGGCCCAGCGGGACGTCGACGCGACCGAAGTGGTGCTCCAGCCACTGCACCGCCTCGCGGAACGCGACGACGGGGTCCTTGGTCTGCGTCGCCACGCCGTCCACGTCGGTGACGGTGTAGAAGAGCGGCCGCAGGGTGAGGATCGCGACGGACGCCGCCGGGTCCGCCTCCTCGGTGCCGCCCTCCCAGCCGCGCAGCAGCTCGATGCCGCGCGCCTCGCCCTGCGTCCGCGGCTCGTGGGTCGCGGCCAGCTTCGAGAGCGCCTGGCGCTCCTCCGACTCCGCCGCGAAGCGGCGATCCCACTTCATGGCGAGGAAGGCCGGGCGCGAGATCTTCTCCGACCCGCCGAGGAGCGAGAGCGATCGCTGCGCGCGGTTGGTCTCGAAGGTCTCGATCGACGCCGTGAGCGGGTAGTCCGCCGGGCGCGGGTTGCCCTCGCCCGCGGTCGCCGAGAAGGGCGTCGAGTTGCACGCCTGGAGGAAGCCCGACGGTGGGTTCGTCACGCTGGGGAGGCGATCGAAGGCGAGGTAGTCCCTCCAGATCGGCGCCGAGGCGTCCCCCGGCAGCACGCTCCGGTAGTCGAAGCCCTCGGCGCGGTCGGGCAGGCGCGCGTTGTAGACGTAGGCGATGGTGTCGCGGTCGGCGTAGACGATGTTGAACATCGGAACCGCGAGCATCTCCATCGCGCTATTCCACTCGGCGAAGGTGCGAGCCTTGTTCATGCGTAGCCACTGCTCGGAGGCGCTCACCAGGCCCTCGACGCCGGAGAAGCGGATGGCGAAGAAGCCCTGGTCGGTCTCCAGCACCGGCCCGTGCGCGCTTCCGTAGACGTCCTTGCCGAAGGGCAGATCGAAGAGCCAGAGATCGAGCGCCAG
>JBKJLX010000413.1:0-8136 GCA_046596645.1 Polyangiaceae bacterium | reverse complement strand
CGAGGAGGCGGCCGAGCAGCTCGACGTCGAAGGCCCACCGCGTGGCGAAAGGAGCCTCGAGAGCCCGTGAGAAGCGCGCGTCGACGCGGAACCACTTCGCGCCGCACTGGGTGTCGTACACCGGCAAGCCCAGCGTCAGTGCCGCCATGGTGGCAAACACCCTCCCGCCGACGTGGCGCAATGGCGAGCGATCGATGACCGCACCCATCCTTGCGACGCGCGACCCGACGACGACGTCGAGCCGCTGCACCTCCAGCTCGCGCCGGAGTCGCAGGAGCTCATCTGGCGCGGTGGCGAAGTCAGCGTCGGCGTAGCCGACCTGACGAGCGCCCCGATCGATGGCGTCCTTCAGCCCGCGGCGCACGGCCTCCGCTTTTCCCATGTTGCGCTCGAGCGACATGCTGCGGACGTAGGGCCCCAGGTCCGCCGCGATCCGGGCGAGCAGCGCGTGCGTTCCGTCGGAGGACCCATCGTCCACCAGGAGGACCTCGATCTCCGGGTCGGCGATCAGCTCGGCGACGCGGGTGGCCTCCAGACGCTCGCCCTCGTTGTAACAGGGGATGACGATCACGCTCGTTCGCATCTTGCCCACCAGCTCAGCCCCGGCAGCTCGATCCCGCGCGAGCTCGCCACACGCGAGACGACGGTGTCGAGCTTCAGCGCCGTCCGCACGGCGCTCGTCACCCAGGGCCCGCCGCCCCACGCTGCGCCGTCGGGCGGCGAGCGGCGCGGCGCGAGCCGCTCGAGCGCGACAGAGAGGGCACGTGGGAGGACGAGCGAGTGGAAGAGGCCGCCCGACGCCACCACGCGTAGACCAGCGCGCTCCAGCATCGCCCGGGCGACCGCTGGGCTGTACCGGCGGACGTGACGGAGGTGCTCGTCGTGACGCGACCACAGGCTCTGCCAGGCCGGCACGCTGAACAGCAAGGAGGACCCGGCGTGCATGTTCTCGGCGACGATCGCGGCGAGGAACCCGAGGTCGTCCTCCACGTGCTCGAGCACATCGAGCATGAGCACCAGGTCGAACGTGGCGCCCGGCCGATCGCGGACCAGCGCCACCCGCGCGTCGCGCGCGGCCTCGAGCCGTGCCACCACCGCCTCCTCGTAGCCGGTGTCCCAGCACGTGACCCTCGCGCCGACCGGCAGCTGACCGGCAAGGCGCGAGGCGAACCATGCATCGCCTGAACCGACGTCAAGCACGGTCATCGCCGACGCGCCGCTCGGAGCGTCGCGAACCGTGCGGGAGAAGAAATCGAACCGCGTCGTCTCCCAGGGATGGCGCGAGGCCTTGGCGTGGCTCTCCAGGAGGTCCATCGGCTCGTCCCTTCGGGGCGGGTCTTGTTGCGCGGCGCCACAACGGCATTCAGGGGGCGCCGCCGGCTCCACTGCGGTCGCAGCGGACGCGGGTGGCTATCACGGCACCCGGGGCCGATCAACGGCGCGCTCGGCGCACAGCGCTGCCCGCGAGGCCTGGCGGCCGCGCGCATGAACTGTATAACTCCCCGCCGCAACAGGGCCTCCCGAGCCGCGGAGCCCTGCGGCACTAGACGAGCGCTCCGCGGGACATCGAGTCGAGGAATTGATGAAGGTCGTCATTCTGGCCGGAGGCCTGGGCACCCGGATCAGCGAGGAGACGGGCGTCCGCCCGAAGCCGATGGTCGAGATCGGCGGCAAGCCGATCCTCTGGCACATCATGAAGATCTACTCGGCCCACGGGCTGAACGATTTCGTGATCTGCCTCGGTTACAAGGGCTACCTCATCAAGGAGTTCTTCGCGAACTACTTCCTCCACACCGCCGACGTCACGATCGACCTCGCGAACAACTCGACCGAGGTCCACACCAGCGCGTCGGAGCCGTGGAAGGTCACCCTGGTCGACACCGGCGCAGAGACGATGACCGGCGGCCGGCTGAAGCGCGTCGCGCGGTACCTGGATCCGGACGAGCCCTTCTGCATGACGTACGGCGACGGCGTCGCCGACGTCGACGTGCGGGCGCTGGTCGCCTTTGCCAAGGCCCAGGGCACGCTGGCCACGCTCACCGCGGTGCAGCCGGGCGGGCGCTTCGGACAGATCGACTTCGACGGCCACCGCATCACCTCTTTCAAGGAGAAGCCGGTGGGGGACGGGGGCTGGATCAACGGCGGCTTCTTCGTGCTGCATCCGAAGGTGCTGGAGCTGATCGCCGGCGACTCCACGGTGTGGGAGCGCGACCCGCTCGAGCACCTCAGCGCGAAAGGGCAGCTCTCCGCCTATCAGCACCAAGGCTTCTGGCAGCCGCTGGACACCCTGCGGGAGAGGACGCTGCTGGAGGACGTGTGGCGGACCGGCAAGGCGCCCTGGAAGGTCTGGGACCGGTGAAGCCGGAGCTCTGGCGCGGCCGGCGCGTCCTCCTCACGGGGCACACCGGCTTCAAGGGCAGCTGGACGGCGCTGTGGCTCGCCCGGGCGGGCGCACAGGTCCACGGCTTCTCGCTGGCGCCGCCCTCCTCGCCCAGCCTCTTCGAGCTGGGTCGCGTCGGCGAGGTCGCCGACGCGCTGGGGGGCGACGTCCGCGATCTCGCGGCGGTCACGGCTGCAGTTCGCCGCGCGCGCCCCGAGGTCGTCATTCACATGGCGGCACAGAGCCTGGTGCGCGAGTCGTACGCGACGCCGGCGGACACCTTCGCCACCAACGTCATGGGCACGGTGAACGTCCTGGAGGCGGTGCGCCAGGTGGGCGGCGTGCGCGCGGTGGTCGTGGTGACCAGCGACAAGTGCTACGAGAACCGCGAGCAGATCTGGGGCTACCGGGAGACTGACGCGATGGGCGGGTACGACCCCTACTCGAGCAGCAAGGGCTGCGCGGAGCTCGTGGTCTCCGCCTACCGCCGCTCGTTCTTCCCCCCGGAGGCGCACGAGCGACATGGTGTCGCGGTGGGCAGCGTCCGCGCCGGCAACGTGATCGGCGGAGGCGACTGGGCCAGCGACCGCCTGGTACCCGATGCGATGCGCGCGTTCACCGCGGGCAAGCGGGTGGTCCTGCGCAACCCGCGAGCGACGCGGCCGTGGCAGCACGTCCTGGAGCCGATCGATGGCTACCTCGGACTGGCCGAGAAGCTGATGGAGGCGGGCCCGCGGTACGCGAGCGGCTGGAACTTCGGCCCTCGTGAGGAGGACGCGCGGCCCGTGGGCGAGGTGGTCGACACCCTGGCTCGGGTGTGGGGTCGCGGCGCCGGCTGGGACCTGGAGTCTGGGCAGCAGCCGCACGAGGCGCACAGCCTCCGCCTCGACTGCTCCAGGGCGCGCGTCGAGCTCGGCTGGCGGGGCAAGCTCGACCTCGACACCGCTCTTGCGTGGGTCGTCGAGTGGTACGACGGGCACGCACGGGGGGAGGACGCCCGAACACTGACCGAGCGTGACATCGCACGCTACGAGGCCCTGCCGTCATGAGAATGCCGACGTGCCGCCTTTGCGGCAGCGCGCTGACGAACGTGTTCGTCGACCTGGGCATGTCCCCCCTGTCGAACTCGTACCTGCGCGAGGAGCACCTCCACGGGATGGAGCCGTTCTACCCGCTCCGCGTCTACGCGTGCGCGGGCTGCCTCCTGGTGCAGGTGCCGGAGATGGAGAAGGCGGAGAACATCTTCGGAGGCGAGTACCTCTACTTTTCCTCCTTCTCCGAGTCGTGGCTGAAGCACTGCGAGGCGTACACCGAGATGATGGTGGACCGCTTCGGCTACGGGAAGGACAGCCTGGTGGTCGAGGTGGCGTCGAACGACGGTTACCTCCTGCAGTACTTCAAGGCGCGCGGCGTGCCGGTGCTCGGGATCGAGCCGGCGGGAAACGTCGCCATCGTCGCCGTGGAGAAGCGCGGGATCCCCACCGTGGTCCGCTTCTTCGGCGAGGACACGGCGACGGCGCAGAAGCGCGCTGGAAAGTCGGCCGATCTGATCATCGGCAACAACGTGCTCGCGCACGTGCCCGATCTGCACGATTTCGTCGGCGGGATGAAGATCCTCCTCAAGCCGACCGGCGTGGTCACCGTGGAGTTCCCGCACCTGATGCGCCTGGTGGCGGAGAACCAGTTCGACACCGTGTACCACGAGCACTTCAGCTACCTGTCCTTCCTCACCGCGAGCCGCGCCTTCGCCGAGCACGGCCTCACCGTCTTCGACGTGGAGGATCTGCCCACGCACGGCGGCTCGCTGCGGGTCTTCGCGCGCCACGCCGAGGACGCGAGCAAGCCGGTCACCGATCGCGTGCGGGAGCTGGAGCGGCGCGAGGCGGCGGCGGGCTTCGACCGCCTGGAGACGTACCTCCAGTTCCGCCCCAAGGTGGAGACGGTGAAGCGCGACCTGCTGGAGTTCCTGATCGGAGCCAGGCGGGCCGGCAAGCGCGTCGTCGGCTATGGCGCGCCTGCCAAGGGCAACACGCTGCTCAACTACTGCGGCGTGCGCGAGGACTTCATCGACTTCACCGTCGACCGCAGCCCGCACAAGCAGGGGCTGTTCCTGCCGGGGACGCACATCCCGATCTTCGCACCGTCGAAGATCGACGAGGTGCGCCCAGACTACGTCCTCATCCTGCCCTGGAACCTGAAGAACGAGATCGCGGCGCAGCTGCAGCACGTCAAGGAGTGGGGCGGCAAGCTCGTCGTCCCCATCCCGCGCCTCGAGATCCTGGAATGATCATCGAGCCGACGCGCCTCGACGGCGCCTTCCTCCTCGAGCTGGATCGGCGCGTCGACGACCGCGGGTGGTTCGCGCGCGCATTCTGCGCCCGGGAGATGGAAGCCAGGGGGATGAATGCGCGCGTCGCGCAGGTGAACGTCTCGTCCAACGCGAAGCGAGGGACGGTGCGGGGGCTCCACTTCCAGCGCGCGCCCCACGGCGAGAGCAAGGTGGTGCGGGTGATCCGCGGTGCGGTGCACGATGTGATCGTCGACCTTCGGGTGGGCTCGCCGACCTACTGCCAGTGGATCGGCATCGAGCTGAGCGCCGACAATCACCGAAGCCTCTACGTGCCGCTCGGCTTCGCCCACGGCTTCCAGACGCTCACCGACGACGCCGAGCTGCTCTATCTCATGGGCGACTTCTACGCACCGGGCAGCGCGTCCGGCGTGCGCTGGGACGATCCCGCGTTCGGCGTCGTGTGGCCGGAGCCGATCTCGACGATCACCCCCGGGGACCTCGCGTTTCCCCCCTTCTCGCGATGAGGCGCGTCCTGGTCACCGGTGGCTCCGGGTTCGTGGGCCGGGCGGCCCTGGGGCCGCTCGCCGCCCGCGGCTACGAGGTGCACGTCGCCGACGTGCGACCGCCGCCGCTGCGCGACGGCGTGGTGTTCCACCGCGTCGACCTGCTCGACCGCGCCGCGACCTCGTCGCTGCTCGACATCATCCGTCCCAGCCACCTGCTCCACCTCGCGTGGTTCGCGACCCACCGCCTCTTCTGGAGCGCGCCCGAGAATCTGGGGTGGGTCGCGGCGAGCCTGGAGCTGGTGCGGGCGTTCCGCGACCGAGGTGGCGAGCGGGCGGTATTCGCCGGCAGCTGCGCCGAGTACGACCCCGCGGCCGGCTGGTGCTCCGAGCGTTCGTCGGCGCTGGCCCCCGACACGCTCTATGGAAGCGCGAAGGATGCCCTCCGGCGAACCATCGCGGCCTGGGCGCCCGCAGCAGGGCTCTCCTGGGCGTGGGGACGCGTCTTCTTCCTCCACGGGCCCGGCGAGCACCCCGATCGTCTGGTCCCTGCGGTCGCGCGCGCCGTGCTCTCCGGTCAGGCGACGCGCACCACGCACGGCCTGCAGGTGCGCGACTTCCTTCACGTCGAGGACGTGGCGGGCGCATTCGCGGCCCTCGTCGACACCAGCGTCGAGGGGCCGGTGAACATCGCCTCCGGCGAGCCGCGCCGGCTGCGCGACGTCGTCCACGCCGTCACCACCGCCGCAGGAGCGTCGCAGCTCGCGCGCTTCGGCGATCTCGAGCCGTCGCCGCGCGAGCCACCGTTCCTGGTCGCCGACGTGCGGCGCCTGCGTGACGAGGTCGGCTTCGTGCCGCGCTGGAGCTTCGAGGACGGCATCGCCGACAGCGTCCGTCATTGGCGGAGCGAGGCCTCATGACCACCGCTCCGACGAAGCTCCGCGTCGGGTTCGTGCCGTACACGCCGGACATGAGCGGCCCCAGCGACCGCCGGCGGCTGCTCCAGTACGCGCGGCTCCGTGGCCTGACCGCCGAACCCTGCCGCGAGGGCGGCCGCTACGACGTCGTCTTCCTCTCGTCGCTGGCGGACATCACACACTGGAGCCGCGCCCCGCGCGGCGGCGCGCGGATCGTCTACGACCTCTCCGACTCCTACCTCCACGTCGATCCCGGCGAGCTGGTCGCCCGCATCCGTGGCCCGGCGAAGTTCGCGCTGCGGCACCACCGGCACCTCGAGTGGCGGTACCACGAGTCGCTGGAGCGCATGTGCCGTCGCGCCGACGCGGTCATGTGCAGCACGCCGGAGCAGCGCGATCGCATCGTCCCCTTCAATGGGAACGTCCACCCGGTCCTCGACTTCCAGGGGGGCGCCGCCTCCCGGGTGAAGACCGACTTCGCCTCGGGCGACACCCTGCACCTCGTCTGGGAGGGACAGGGGAGGAACCTGTTCGGCTTCGGCTCGATCGCGGGCGCCCTGAGGCGAGTGGCGAAGCGGCGCAAGCTCGCGCTGCACCTGATCACCGACCTGCACTACAAGACGCTGAACGCGCCCATCCCCCCCTACGACGCCAAGCGCACGGTGGCGAGGCTGCTGCCCGGCGTTCGCGCGTACCTGTACGAGCACAACGAGGCGATGCTGCCGGTCATCGCAACCGCGTGCGATCTCGCGGTCATCCCCATGGTGCGCGACATGCCGCTCGCGTGGATGAAGGCGGAGAACAAGCTCCTCCTCTTCTGGCGCATGGGCCTCCCCACGTTGACCGAGGACACACCAGCCTATGTCCGCACGATGAAGGATGCGGGCGTGCCCATGGCCTGCTCCAGCGAGGCCGACTGGGAGGAGGCGCTGGAGCGATGGGCCGGCGACGAGGATGGGCGTCGAGACGCGGCAGCGCGCGGTCGGACGTTCGCGGAGACCGAGCATGGTGAGGCCGCCCTGGCCCGCAAGTGGGACGCGGTGCTCGCGTCCGTGGTGCCCTCATGACGACAGCGAACCAGTCCCCCACGGCGACCCCCGGTCGCCCATTCCGCATCCTGCACGTCATGGACTCCCTGGGAGAGGGTGGCGCCGAGCAGAACCTCCTCACGCTCGTGCGGCGCCTGCCGCCGCCGCGGTGCGAGCACCAGGTCGCTCACCTCTACGATGACCTGCGGATGATCGAGCAGTTCCGGCCCCACGTGACGAGGTTGATCGACCTGCGGGCGACACGCGGTGTCGGCCTGCTCGCGGCCGCCCGCAGGCTCGCCGAGCACCTGCGCCGCGACCGCCCGGACGTCATCCACGCCAAGCTCATCCGCGCCCAGCTGGTGGTGAGGATCGCGGCGCGCCTCGCGGGCGGTGTGCCCGTCGTCACCACCTGGGAGTGCGTCAGCTACAACGAGCGAATGTACCTGGAGCTCGGGTGGCGACGCCCCATCCTCCGCGAGGTCACGCGGGCGCTCGACGCGGCCACCGGCATCGCAGACCGACACTTCATCGCCGTCTCCGAGCAGGTCGCCGACTACAACGCGAAGAAGCTGGGCGTGAGGCGCGACCGGGTCACCGTCGTCTACAACGCCATCGAACCCGATCGGATCGTGCACCTCGACGCTGCGGAGCGGGCGCGGGTGCGCGCCGACCTCGGCGTCCCCGAGGGTGCGCCGTTCCTCCTCTCGGTGGGGCGGCTCGTCGACCAGAAGGCGCACGACGTCGCCATCGACGCGATGGAGGAGGTCGTCCGGCGTCGACCGGACGCGGTCCTGCTCATTGCTGGCATCGGGCAGCTGGAGTCCGAGCTCCGTGACCGGATCTGCCGGCGCGGCCTCGAGGGGCGCGTCCGGCTGCTGGGTGCGAGGCGCGACGTGCCCCAGCTCCTGCAAGCGGCGGATGTGTTCGTGTTCGCGTCGCACTACGAGGGGCTCGGCATCGCGCTGATGGAGGCCCTGGCGGCAGGGCTCCCCGCTGTGGCGTCCCGCATTGCGAC
>JBKJLX010000159.1:0-2844 GCA_046596645.1 Polyangiaceae bacterium | reverse complement strand
GCCTTGCGGGTGGCCTCGACCTGCGGCGCGTCGAAGTACGCGGGGACGGTGACCACCGCGCGGCGCGCCGGCATGGTGACGCCTTCCCCCGCGCGGTCGGCGAGGAAGCGCTCCATCGACGCACGCAGCTCGACCAGGATCTTCGCGCTGATCTCCTCGGGGAGGAGCTCGTGGGGGCCGACCGCGACGCGGTCGGTGCGCCCCATGCGGCGCTTGATCGACTCGACCGGCGCCGGGTCCTGCCCGCGCCGCTGGCGCGCCGGCCGGCCGACCAGCCACTCCTCCTTCTTCGGATCCCACGCCACCGCGGAGGGCACGGTCTTCCGCCCGAACCGGTCCTGGTAGACGAGCACCTCGCGCTCGCTGGGCAGGAGCATGGCGATCTCGGAGTTGGTGGTGCCGAGGTCGATGCCGACGGGTCGATCGACGATCACGAGGAGCCTCCTTCACGGGACACGGAGCCGCGCAGCCCTGACGCGAGCGTGGGGCGCGCCGCCAGGCGCGGATCGGCGTCGATCGGCGGCAGCGCGGCGGGCATGGGGGGGAGCGCGCCCAGCGCCGCGGCGACGGGCGCGTGGGCGAGGCGCGCCGAGTCGCCGACGCGCGGCGCGAGGGCCGACGGGCGTGGCGGGAGCGGGGGGCGGCCCATCGGCGCGCGAGTCTCGGGGTGAGCCCCCAGCGCCTCGACGATCCTGCGGCGCGGGTGGACCGTGAGCTCCTCCCAGGCGCGGCGCAGCTCCGCCTGCTCGCGCGGGTCGGCCGCCTCCAGCAGCTCGCGGAGGCGCTCGGTGATCTGCTGCGGTGCCGCCGCGGGATCGAGGTCCCAGCGATCGTAGAGATTGTCGCTCACGGTGTGCCTCTTTCGCTCACGGTGTGCCTCTTTCGCTCACGGTGTACCTCTTCGCGTGCTGAGCTACTTCGCTCACGCTCTGCCTCCCGGCGTGCTGCCGCGCATCGCGTGCACGTCGGCGAGGCGCTTCTTCACGTCGGCCAGCCGGCGGCCCTGCGGCCACAGCAGCTCGGCGCGGGCGATCGCCTGCTCGGCGGCGACGACGGCGCTCGCCTGGAAGAGAGCGCCGGCGCCGAGGAGCACCTCCGCGCGGTCGCACAGGAAGTTGCACGCCACGACCCGACCGTTGCGGTGGGTCGGGCAGATCGCCAGCGCGCGCTCGACCAGCGGCCAGCGAGCCGGCTCGGCGGTCTCGCACTCGGCACGGAAGATCAGGAACTGGGCGCATTTGGCGGCGTAGGCGAGGTTCTGACGCGGGTCCTGCTCGCAGCGCTCGGCCATGCGATCGACGAGGGACGCGAGCGGCGTCACGATCGCGCGCAGCGGGTCCCACCCGGTCGCGCGGTACGCGACCCAGGCGACGCTCGACGCCTCGTCGACCGCGAAGCGCTCGACCTGGGCGTCGTGCTCGGCCCACTCCCAGGTTGCGCGCACGCGGTCGAAGATCGAGGGCGCATCGCGCAGCGACGTGTCGCGGTGGGCGGCCTCCGCGAGGGCGTCGAGGGCCGGCGCGAGCGCAGCGGCGATGGCGCCGGCGCGCATGGCGTCGGCGCGTCGCCTCACGCTGGTCGCGGCGTTGCCTTCCAGCCCGGCGATGTGCGCGGCGCGATGGACGCGGTTGAGCGCGGCGAGGGCGCGGCGCGCGTCCACCGTCCGATCGCGCGCGCCCTCGCGCGCAACGCGACCGAGCTCCTCCAGCGGCTTCCGCGCGGCGGCGCGGCCCGCGGTCTCTGCCTCGCCCGGTCCCAGGGCGCCGCCGGCGACGCGGCGGGCGAGCGCGTCGAGGTACTTCCGCTCCTCGGCGAGGGCGAGCCAGGCGGCGATCGACCTCAGCCGCGCCTCGTCCGCGGCCTCGGTGTCGCGCGCGTCGAGCGCATGCGCGAGGCGGCCGAAGTGCACCGCGAGGTGGTGGAGATAAGGCGGCGCCTCGCCGGCCAGGCGATCGGGCGCCATCGCCGCGAGCACCTCGGACAGATCGCCCTGCAGGGCGCGCTCGATCGCCGCCGCGCCGCCGGGGCGCGCGCGCACCATCGCGATCATCCCCGCGGCGCGCGCGGAGGGGGCGCCTGCGGCAGGGCCGACCTGACGGGCCCACACCGCGTGGAGCACGAGGTCGTCCTCGAGCCGCGCGAGCAGCGCTGCGTCGTCGCTCCGGAAGGCCGCCTCCACCATGGGGCGGGCATCGTAGCTGCGGCCGCGACGATGGTCATTGCAGGGCAGAACACCTTGTACTACACGCGCCCCTCATGACGATCCGGCTCCTCACTGCCCTCTCCCTCGCGACGGTGCTCGGCGGCTCCCTGACCGCCTGTGCCCCTCCCGGCGGGGATGTCTCCGGGCCGGACTCGGTCGACAGCGAGGAGGACAACCTCGGCTCCTCGCAGCGCTCGTACGTCACCATCCGCCGCGATTTCCGGAAGTGCAGCTGGCCGATGTGCGGCGGCTGGTTCGTGCAGGACGTCAACCGCAAGAACCCCAGCGAGCGGTACGTCTCCGCCCTCGAGTTCTCGGGTCCCGACGCGGACGCCATCCGCGGGCAAGCCGAGGCGGGCGGGGGCGAGGTCGTGCTGTACGGCAAGCTCGCCGACCTCGCCGAGTGGGACGACCCGGCGATGAAGGTCTTCCGCGTCTCCGCGGCTTGGCGCGGCATGCCAGGCGCCGTCGTGCAGCCCAACTCGACCTATTACGCCGTCGCGGCGCGCGATCCGCAGATCAACTGCTTCGTGGCTCCATGCTCCAACGTCGCCGTCACGCCGCTCCACAAGACCAAGGTGGAGATGATCGACCGCGTCACCACCGACGCGTTCGGCGCTGGTCGCGTCAACGGCACGTGG
>JBKJLX010000122.1:0-3927 GCA_046596645.1 Polyangiaceae bacterium | reverse complement strand
TGGGCACGGACTCGGCTCGCGACAAATCACCAGCAACGTTCGATGGTTCGCCCGGCCCGGCGGCCAGGGTGGGGGCCGCCAGCAGGGGGTCGAGGAGCGCGTCGACCGAAGCCTCTGCCGCGGATCGGGGAGGGGCCGCGAGCGCCCGCTGGACGATCGCCGCCGCCCGCTCGTCCGAGCCGTCGGACGCGGAAGCAGGCGGCGCCGCGGCAGCGCGGGCGAACAGGGCGTCGACCGCAGCGTCGATCGTGGTCTCGCGTTCCGTCACGACTCGCCTCCGAAA
Source organism: Polyangiaceae bacterium (assembly GCA_046596645.1). Classification (GTDB taxonomy): domain Bacteria; phylum Myxococcota_A; class Polyangia; order Polyangiales; family Polyangiaceae; genus JBKJLX01. The sequence continues at coordinate 3,644 of JBKJLX010000122.1, read as the reverse complement.
CCACGCGCGCGCAGGTGTTCCCGCAGCTTGCGTCGAGCCTCGTGCACACGCCAGGCCACGGTTCCCTCGGGGCAGCCCAGCACTCGCGAGGCCTCCTCGTGGCCCACGCCTTCGATGCAGACCAGGATCAGCGTCGTGCGCAGCGTCTCGCTGAGCGCGTCGATCCCTTCGGCCAGGGCGACGGCCAGCTGACGGTCCTGCGCCGCCGCCGCCGGATCGCGCCCGTGGCTCGGCCGTTCCTCCTGGAGGAACGACTCGATCCGGGTGTCGTCCACCGGCGTCGAGATGCGCTGCGATTTGCGCGAGCGCAGGTGGTTCAGCGAGAGGTTCACGCAGATCCGGTAGAGCCAGGTGAACGGCTCGCTCCGACCGTCGAACCGGTCGAGCGCCTGGTAGGACCGGACGAAGGTCTCCTGGGTCACGTCTTCCGCCTCCGCCCCGGTGCGGACCAGGTGCAAGGCGAGGCGATAGATCCGCTTCTGGTGTCGCCTGACGAGGAGCCCGAACGCGTCGGAGTCACCGCTGCGTGCGCGATCGACGAGGTCTCGGTCCGAAGGGGATGCCATGCGCTCCGCGGGAAACCACAGCCCGGAGGCCCCTGAAGGTCCGTCAGCGACAGAGGACGATAACCGAACACCCTGGGTTGGACAATCGAACCACCAGCTCCTTGGGAGGACTAACCTCGGGGCCCGATGAAGGCTGGAATCAAGACGTCGCTCCTTGTCCTCGCCGCGTTTGCGGGGGGGGCCGTGGCCGGCCGGTCCGCCGACGCCACCCCCGCGGCAGCAAGTCCGTTCGCTCTCCTCGACCAGCTGGCGAGGGTCCTGGTCGTGGTGGAGAACGCCTACGTCGAGCCGACCTCGCGCGACCGCCTGGTCGAGGGGGCGCTCAAGGGCATGGTGGCCGAGCTCGACCCGCACTCCGCTTACATGAACCGTGCCGAGTATGCCGAGTTCCAGGGCGACACCGAGGGGCGCTTCGGCGGGATCGGCGTCGAGGTGGACTTCCGCGAGGAGGTGGTCACCGTCATCGCCCCCATCGAGGGGTCGCCCGCGTCGCGGGCGGGCATCAAGCCGGGCGACAAGATCGTCGCCATCGACGGCAAGCCCACACGCGGCGTCACCGCCGACAAGCTGGTGACGGCGATGCGCGGCGAGCCCGGCACCCGCGTCACCATCGACGTGCTGCGCGCCGGCGCGCCGGAGGTGATCAAGTTCCAGCTGATGCGCGAGGTGGTCCAGGTGGCCAGCGTCGAGGGCAAGCGGCTCGACGGCGACATCGGGTACCTGCGCCTGAAGCAGTTCCAGGCGGGGAGCCACGACGAGCTCCTCGACGAGCTGGGCCGCCTGCGCGACGCCGGCAAGAACGAGATGGCGGGGCTGGTCCTCGACCTGCGCAACGACCCTGGCGGCCTGGTCGACGAAGCAGAGGCCATCGCCGACGAGTTCCTCGACGGGGGCGTCGTCTACACCACGCGCCACCGCGGCCGCGTGGTGGACGAGGTGAGAGCGAGCGACGGCGGCGCCGCCAGCGACGTGCCCATGGTGGTGCTCATGAACGAGTACTCCGCCAGCTCGAGCGAGCTGCTGGCGGGGGCGCTCCGCGACAACGGGCGCGCCACGCTGATCGGCGCGCGCAGCTTCGGCAAGGGCAGCGTGCAGACCATCTTCGACCTGCCGGACGGCGGCGGCCTGCGCCTCACCACCATGCGCTACTACACCCCGAGCGGTCGCACGATCCAGGCTGAGGGGATCGCCCCCGACGTGTGGATCCGCCCCGAGGGAGGCGACGAGGCGACCGCCTTTCGCGAGTCGAGCCTCGAGGGCCACCTGCCAGGCGACCAGGGAGCCCGCCCCAGCGCCGCGCAGGCGGTGGTGCTCGCCCCCAAGGGGGACGAGCCCTTCGGCCGCGTCGCCGACATCCCGGTGAATCCCACCACCGGCAAGGACTTCGCGCTCGCCGAGGCGTACAGGCGCATCGTCACCATCCGCCGGGAGCGGTAGTTCTTCTCGCGCGGCGCCCGACGGGTGAACATGCCGGCCATGCGCGGGTCGCCGCTGATCGCCCTGATCGTCGCTACCGCTGGCGCGGCCTGCACCGGGATGATCGACGGGCTGGAGGACGGCTCCTCTTCCTCTCCGCCGTCCTCCGCAACCGGCCCCGGCGGCGGCGCGTCGGGCTCGGGTGGCGCCGGCGGCGGCACCCCGGGGAACACGGTCTCGTTCGAGTGCGACCCCGCGGTCGTCCCACCCCAGCTGCCACTGCGCCGCCTCTCCCGGGTGCAGCGCGAGAGCACCATCCGCGATCTGGTCCGCTGGGCCGTCCCGGCGGGCGACGTGGAGGACGTGCTGGCCGCGGTGGAGCCGACGTTCGCCCAGATCCCGGTCGATCAGCGCATCGGCCTCGACAAGCACTACGCGCGCTTCTCGCGCCTCGACCAGGCGCTGCAGCAGGAGCACGTCGATGCGGCGTACGCCCTCGGCCGCGCGCTGGGTGGCGCCATCGCCGGCGACCCCGAGCGCCTCGCCGCGGTGGCCGGGGACTGCGCGACCAACGGAGGCGACGGCGACGACGCGGCCTGTCTCGACGCCTTCATCCGCAGCTTCGGCGAGCGCGCGCTCCGCAAGGCGGTGAGCGACGACGACGTCGCGTTCTACGCCGACGTCGCCGGCGCAGCGCCCTTCGAGGCCGCCGACTGGATCGACGTCATCGCGCTCCTCGTCAACGCGCCGCACGCGCTCTACCTGGTGGAGCACGGCGTCGGTGGGGACGACGTCTCGGCGCCGCTCGGCCCCTACGAGCTGGCGGCGCGGCTCTCCTATCACTTCTGGCAGACCATGCCGGACGACGAGCTCCTCACGCTGGCCCGCGACGGCACGCTGGCCGAGGACGACGTCTGGACGGCGCAGGTCGATCGCGTCTTCGCCGACCCGCGCACGCGCGCCTCGCTGGGCTCGTTCTTCGGCGAGTGGCTGGAGAACTCCACGCTGGAGGAGCTCGACTCGCGCCTGGGCAACACCGTCTTCGACGCGTTCCGCGGCGACTTCGAGCCCGGTCCCGATCTGCGCGAGCACATGCTGGAGGAGGTCGCCGACGCCGCCGTGCACTACGCGCTCGACGCCGGCGGCTCGTGGGACGACCTGCTGCTCAGCCGCCGCTCCTTCGCGCGCACCGAGGACCTGGCCGCGATCTACGGCGTGCCGACCTGGTCCCCGGGCGACGACCCGCCGGAGATGCCGGACCCGGCGCGAGCGGGGCTCATCACGCGCGCCGCGTTCGTCGCCACCGGCTCCGCCAGCACCCGGCCGATCATGAAGGGTGTCTTCCTGCGCAAGGCGCTGCTCTGCGACGTCATCGAGGCCCCGCCGGCAGAGGCGGCCGCGAACCCGCCGATGCTCAGCGAGGATCTCACCACGCGCGAGGTGGTGGAGGAGCTGACCGGCGACGGCATCTGCGCGGCGTGCCACGCGTCGGTCATCAACCCGCTCGGCTTCTCCACCGAGAACTTCGACGCCCTGGGCCGCGTCCGCACCGAGCAGACGTTCTACGACGAGGAGACCGGCGAGGCTCTCGGCTCCAGCCCCATCGACACCTCGACGGTGCCCGAGGTCGAGTTCGGCGACAGGGCCGAGTCGGCTGGCGCC
>JBKJLX010000747.1:0-19573 GCA_046596645.1 Polyangiaceae bacterium | reverse complement strand
ACTCGGCGTACGCGCTCTGGCTCCGCGTGCCCCCGTCGCGCGCCTCGGGCAACGGCGCGCTGGGCACCACGGGCGCGCAGGTGGCGCTGGGGTCGACCGGTGCGCAGCCCGCGCTCGGCCTCTCCGGTGCGCAGCCGATGCTCGCCGGGGTCATGCCCGCACCGCAGCCCGCGCCTCCGGCGGCCTCCGGTCCCCCGCCGGCGCCGCCGCCGCCGGCCGCGCCCCCGATGTCGCCTCCGCTCGCGCCCCCGATGGAACCGCTGATGGCACCTCCCATGGCACCTCCCATGGCGCCGCCGTCGCCGCCGCGTGCCGCCGCGATGGGGACACCGTTCCCGACCGGGGCGCCTCCGCCTGTACCCGGCCCTCGCGCTCCGGCGACCCTGATGTCTCCGGGGAGCTTGCCGACGGCGTCGGCGGGCCTAGCGCCGCCGGTACCGGGGCCGACGCCGCCTTCGCCGCCGGTGGGCATGGGCGCCCCGGCAGGCTTGCGACCCCCGCCCCGACCCGCCGGTCCGCCGGCACCGGTCCCGCCGCGACCGCGACCTCCCGAGCACACCGCGGGCGAGCACAGCGCCCTCACCGCGCTGCCTCCTCCGACGCACCCGCTCGCGCGCCAGGGTCGCGAGCTGCCGACAGCCGCGCTGCCCACGACCGAGTCCGAGGGGGCGGCCGCCGACACGATCAACGATCTTGCGACGAGCAACGCGGCCGCCGACCGACGCCCGCCGCCGGTCAAGCGCCAGGACACGCCGACCGAGATGTTCGTGCAGGAGGTGCACGGCACCTCCCTCGACGACGACGACGACGACGGCGGGCGCACCAGCGTCGCACGACCGCTCGACGACGACGACGACCCGCGCACCGGCATCGCCGGCCCGCCCGCCGCGGGAAGCCCTGCGGTGGCGAAGCCGGAGCCGCCGCCCAGGCCGAGCTACCCGGCCTCCGGCGCCGACGACGACAACCCGACCAGCATCCTCGACCTCGACGCGCTGAACGAGCAGCAGGAGCAGCGGCGCAAGGCGCAGGCCGGGCCGGGCGCCACCACGCCGCCTCCGCCCATCGGGGCGTCGGGAATCGGCCTGCCTGACCTCGACCCAGCGCCGGGCCCGAGGATGGGTCCGCCGGGCACGCAGACGCTGGGCACGCCGGCGCTGGGTGCGCCCGCGCTGGGCACGCCGGGCCTCCACGGGTTACCGCCCGGCGCGAGCGACACGATGCGGCTCGACCTCGACGGCATCACCGGTACGACGCCGCGCCCGAACATCGGGAGGACGACCGAGAAGATGGGCGAGGTCTTCGATCCCTCGCGCGTCGCGCTCGTCGACGCGCCCGGCGCCAAGGCGCCCGACGCGCTGGAGACCGCGGTGCAGGCGCGCCCCGCGCTGCCTCACGCTTCGGGGGCGCCGACCACGCCCCTTCTCCACGCCGGCGCGCCGACCGCGGTCATGCCGCCCACCGGCAAGCCGGAGTGGCAGACGAAGGTCGATCAGGGCATCAAGGCGGTGACGGCGCAGGGGATCGAGGCGACGGGGCGATTCCTCGGCTGGTACCGCGCCCTGCAGCCCAACGAACAGATCGCGTTCGTCGCCGGCAGCGTGCTCGGCTTCGTCATCGTGGTGATGCTCTTCATCCTCTGGATCCGCTGATCAGAGGACAGGAGCCGACGCTGCGCGGCCCACGCGTCACTTCCCGTCGGGCGCGATCGCGTCCCAGCCGGTGGCGCGCGCCAGCTTGGCCATCGCCAGATCGAGCTCCATCGTCGCCGAGAGCACGTTGAAGCGAGCCAGCGCGTAGGACTTGGCCGGCTCGAGGATCTCCTTCGCCTCCAGCGTGCCCACGTCGACGCCCTGCTGCGCGCGAATGAGCCACTTGCGCGCGGTCTGCACGCTCTTCTCGTGGGCCTCCAGGCGGCGTGACCAGTCGACCACCTCGGCGTACGCGATCTCGACCTCGGCGCCGACGCCGCCCAGCGCGTAGCGCTGCGTCGCCCGCATCTCCTCCAGCTGGGCCTCGGCCTGGCGCAGCTGCGCCGCCCGGGGGAGCAGATCGAGCTTCCACTGGAAGACCAGCGCCGCGCCGTAGCGAAAGTAGTTGGCCGGGTCCTGCACGAAGGGGTTGAGCTGATCAGCGATCTCGGGCGCTGCGCTCACGCCTACGCTCATTCCCAGCCCGACGTCGGGGAAGAGGTTCGACTGTGCCAGGCCGACCAGCGCGGTTCGCGCCTCCAGCCCCGCGGCGGCCTGCGCCACCTCCGGCCGGTAGAGCCGCGCCGCCGCGAGGTATTTGTCGAGCGCCCCCAGCTGGTGCCCCGGCTTCTCCAGCGGTGCGTCGGGGATGTCGAGGTCGCGCACGCCGGTGAAGAACCGCAGGCCGGCCAATGCGACCGACACGTAGCGGTCCGCCTCCGACTCGCGCACGGAGAGCTCGGCGGCGAAGGTCTGCAGCTTGAGAAGATCGATGGGGTCGGCCTCCGACAGATCGATCTTCTCCTGGAGCTTCTTCTCCGCGTCCCCCAGCTGATTGCGGGCGTCACCGAGGAGGGCCTTGCCGTCTCGAGCCAGCTGGAGCCCGTAGTACGCGCGGCGGACCTCGAGGCGTACCAGATCCCGCTGCAGCTCCACGCCGTGCTGGTGAACCTTCACGTTGGCCTCGGCCGCCTCCCACAGGTGACCGATCTTGCCGAACGTCCACAGGGGGATGACGCCGTCGATCGTCGCCTGCCAGGCGACGCCGAGGCTCGAGGTCAGCGAGACGTCGGTGTTGGGACTGTAGACGTGGCTGCCCATGATCTCGGGCGCCAGCGCGAAGCCGCCAGTCATCTTGAACTGGCTGAAGGGCGCGGTGTGCGCCTCGTCGAGCTGCGCGCGGACGTAGCGGAGCCGCGCGCGCGCCTCGGCCACGTTGGGGTGGTTGCGGTCGGCGAGCGCCAGCGCGTGCGAGAGGTCGTAGTGGAGCCGCCGCAGCGGCGGTGCCCTACGCGGCGCCTCGGGGGGTGCGGGTCGAGGGCCGGGCGCGGTGACCGGCGGCGCCTCGGGGGGCGCGCCGTCGGGCTCGCTCTGCGCACGCGCGGCGGTCGCGGCGACCGTGACGACGGCGACGGCGACGAGCGCAGGCCACGGGCGGCGCGTCATGGGCGGGGGGATGTTACTTCGACTCGGCGTCGGAACCAGGACGGACGACCGCAACCGGAGCGACGGCGCGCCGAGACCGGCGAAGGAGCCGCTTGAAGTTGCTCCGGTCCATCCCCGCCGCGCGTGCGGCCTGGCTGGTGTTGCCGCCAGTGCGTCGCAGCATCGCCTCCGCATAGGCCCGATCGAAGGCCGCGATCGCGCGCTCCTTCGCGTCGGCGTGGGGCAGGTCGAGCAGCTCGGAGGGGGCGATCTCGGCGAGGTCGGCGACCTCCTTCCGCGCCTCGGGCGAGCGAGGCCCGCGGGCGAACGGAAAGTGGGACGGAAGAAGCACGTCCCCCGAGGCCTCGAGGACGGCGCGCTCGATGACCTCGGCCAGCTCGCGCACGTTTCCCGGCCACGCCTCCTTGCGCAGCGCGCGGATCGCCTCGGTCCCCAGCCGGCGAACGTCGGGGCGCCCGAGGCGGCGCGCCGCCCGCGCCAGCATCGCCTGCGCGAGGAGCGGAACGTCCTCCACCCGCCGTCGCAGCGGCGGGACCTCCAGAAGGACCGTCGACAGCGCGGCGAGGAGGTCGCGCCGGAACGCGCCGTCGTGAGCGCGCTCGCGGATCGTGGGCTCGGCGGTGGCGATGAGGCGCGGCGCGGCGCGGCGCCGCGCGCGGGCCCGCGCCTCGAGCAGCTGGACCAGCGCGTCCTGCGCGGCTCGGCCCAGCGCTTCGACCCCATCGAGGATGATCGCGTGCCCCGGCGCCTCCAGGGCGGCGATCAGATCCCGACCATCTCCTTCCGCGAAGGACGCCGCCGCGATCTCGACCACCTGCCGGTCGGAGAACGCACCCAGCGCGTGGAGGCGGCGCGCGACCAGCGACACGCCGCTCCCCGCTTCACCGACCACCAGCGCGTTGCCGGCCGCGCTGGCGCCTCGTCGCACGCTGCGCTCGAGCGCGCGCATCGCGGGGCTGTTCGCGACCACGTCATCGTCTGCGGTGCGCACGCGCAGGTCGTCCTCGGCGGCTCGGCTCCGCTGCGACGCGCGCGCCGCCGCCGCGACGCGGCGGGCCGCGGCGAGCGCCCACCCCGGGTCGATCGGCGTGGGCAGGGCCAGCGCCGCGCCAGCGTCGAGGGCGCGCGCCGCCTCCGCCGCGGTGGTGACGACGGCAACCACCGCGCCATGCTCGCCGGAGAACGAGAGGTGCGCGAGCAGGGCCTCGAGCGTCGCGGCGTCGACCAGGGCGACGTCGATGCTGTGCGCGGCGAGGACGCTGGCCGCGCTCTCGACGTCCTCCGCGGTGTGCACCACCAGGTGCGAGCCCAGCGCCCGTGCCAGCGCGCGACGCGCGGCGACGTCGGCGACGAGGATCAGCGCAACGCCGTCCGCGGTCACGGCCCCCGACCGGCGCGCGGCGGCGGGTTAGGCACCACCGCAGCGGTGTTGACTCCCCCAGTCGGCGGGTTGGGCACGTAGAGGAAACCCTGCTGCTGGAAGACGCACACCCGACCCAGACCCTCGCGCTTGGCGTGGCGGAGCGCGCTCTCGGCGGCGCGCTGCAGCGCGTCCTTCGTGCGGACGTCGCGCGAGGGAAAGAGCCCCACGCCCACCGACACCGTGGCCGCGAAGCGGCGACCGTTGAAGGCGAAGGAGTGGCTGGCGACGGAGGTCACGATGCGCTCGGCGGCCGTCGCCGCGCCGGCGAAGTGGGTACTGGGGAGCAGGACCGCGAACTCGTCCCCGCCCGATCGCGCGACCACGTCCACGTCGCGCACGCTGGACTTGACCAGCTTGGCCACCATTTTCAACACCGAGTCGCCGGCCGCGCGCCCCAGCGCCTCGTTGTGGGCGCTGAGGCCGTCGATGTCGAGCAGCAGGTAGGCGAGCGGGTCGTGGTAGCGCTCGGCGCGATGGAACTCCTCGCCCAGGCGGCTGCGCAGATAGCGCGCGCCATAGAGCTCGGAGAGCTCATCGTGCACGGCGAGGCGCGCCAGGCGATCGCGGTGGGCCGCGACCTCGTCGTACTGACGCTTGATGCGGAGGAGCGCGCCGATGCGCGCGAGCAGTTCGTGCGCGTCGTACGGCTTGGCGAGGAAGTCGTCGGCCCCCATGCGCAGTCCCTCGGTCCTCGCGCGCGCATCCCCGCGGCCGGAGAGCAGCACCACCGGCACGAACAGGCCCGCCGCCTGGGTCGTGCCCTTGAGCAGGCGGCACGCCTCGAGGCCGGACATGCGCGGCATCATCACGTCGAGCAGGACGAGGTCGAAGCGCGCCTCCGCCGCGCGCTCCAGGAGGCGCGGCGCTCCGTCGAACACCTCGACCTCGTGGCCGGCGTCCCTCAGGACCAGCGCCAGCGACTCGCGCCCGAGGCGCTCGTCGTCCCCGAGGCCGATGCGTGCTCGATCTCGCGACCCGTCCGCCGCGAGCTCGCCCGGCGGGCCCGAGTCCCCCTTCTCGGGGGAGGTGCCCGGCGGCCGTTCGTCGGACGCGTCGCCGTTCGTCAGAAGGAGGGACCCGTCGAGGAGCCCAGCGCCATCGCCGCGGGCGCCGCGGCCGCAGGCGACGGCGTCGCCTGTGCGCTCGCCTTCTCGCCGCGCCCCGACGCCCTCTCGTAGATGACGTCGAGGTTCGCCACGACGTCGACGTAGAACTGTGCGTCGGGGCTGTAGAAGATGTCGCGCCGCGTGCCGTCCGGCGCGAGGCTGCCCGTCTCGTTGTAGTAGCCGAGCGAGACGTCGACGACGCCGAAGATGGGGTAGCTCAGCGATGCGTCGAAGCCGGTGTTGACGAGGTAGCTCTCGTTCTCGAACCCGACGTCGTCGCCCTGGGCCGACGCGTCGACGCAGCCGGTCCCCGGCTGGTTGACGTCGCAGCCGGTGCCCTCGAACTCGTGCCGGAAGCGGCCGATCAGCCGGAAGTTGGTGGAGAAGCTCAGGTCACCGAATACCGGCAGGTCGAAGCCGAGCGAAGGGATCAAGCGGTCCTGGTCCATCGAGTAGCTCGTGAGCTGATCGTCGGTGATGCCCTCGCCGGAGGCGTTCTGCCGCTCGCGCTCCAGCCCGGAGTTGACCGCGTTGAAGCTCTTCGCGAAGAGGTGCGACCAGGTCAACCCGGCGCGGACGGTGAGGTTGTTGAGGCCGTCCGCGTCCTTCCCCAGGAGCTTGATCTTCTGGTTGAGCCCGGCGCCGATCGACGTGGTGAGGATGCGGCTCTGCGCGCTGGAGATGGGGGAGGTCGGGAAGATCAGCCGGAGGCGGAGGCTGCCGCCGGTCTTCCACTCCTTGTCGTCCGACTGCCAGAACGTCGGCGAGTAGCCGGCGCCGACCTGCAGGTCCTTGAAGTAGGGCTCGTTCCTCGTCGTGGTCTCGGCGGAGTTCGTCCACTCCACGCCGACGCCCGCCTCCGCGAAGACGGTGACCTTGTGGTACTCCTCGTCGACGACGTAGAGGTTGGGGAAGAGGACGAACTCCCACCCGTAGTACTCGTCCTCGCTGCCGATGTTGTCGCGGCCGACGCCGACGGCCGTGGTGGTCGCTGCCTGGTTCCAGGTCAGCGTGGTGCCGCGCCAGGGCAGCGGCTTCGGCTCACCCTCGGCCGGTGCCGGGTTCGCGCTCGCCGTCGCGTCCGCGGTGGGGGCAGGGCCGGTCCCGAAGGAGGCGGTGAAGCTGCCCTCGGCAGCCGGCGGCGGCGCGGCCGGCGGAGGCGCGTCCACCGGAGGTGCGGCCGCGGGGGCAGCGGGGTCGGGAGGCGGCGCGGGGGCCGGCGCCGGCTCCTGCGCGCTCGCGTCGGGCGCGTAGGCGAGCAGGCCGGCCGCCAGGAGGACGGTGGCGATCAGCTGGCGGGCCATGTGCCTGTCGAGTGAAAGTCGGGCGACGGAGGGGTGCTGGGGCACTGGCATTCCTCGAGCTGGCTGCGGGCAACGGCGGGCCGAGGTCGGTGCTAGACCGACCTCGGTTCCAGGGACCGAATCGCACGAAGCGACACGGGCGTCAACGGACGCAAGGCGGCGTTCAGCATGAAACATGCCACTTTCAGGTCGTCCTCTGGGTGCAGCTTCCGGTGGGTGAACCCCCGTCGGGGAAGCCGCACGTCGGCGCCCGTTAGCCGGCTGACGCGGCCCCCCGTCGCGATGCTTACGACCGCACCGCGCCTGAGGTAGGAGTCTTCGTCATGGAGCCGAGCGGACCCGGCCCGCGCGAGGGACACCTCGACGCGCACGACGGGGACGGATCCGGCCGCTCCAGCAGCCCGGACCGCGTCCGGCGCCCCACGGAGATCACCGCCCTCCTCGGTCACGGGACCCACTTCGAGGGCAAGCTTCACTTCGAGGGTCGCGTTCGCATCGACGGCTCGTTCAAGGGCGACATCCGCGGCGACGACGTGCTCGTGATCGGCGAGGGCGCGGTCGTCGAGGGGACGATCGAGGTCGCCACCTGCATCGTCACCGCGGGCGAGGTCCGCGCCGACATCCGCGCGCGCGACGCGATCGAGCTCTACCCCTCGGCGATCGTCGTCGGCTCGCTCCACGCGCCAGCGATCTTCATCGACCGGGGCGTGAAGTTCGAGGGCTCGTGCACGATGGCTCCGCTCGACGGTCCCCCTGCGACGCCGCCGGCCGACGAGAGCGACCTCGACGCGCCCACCGCGGCGCGCGAGGTGTGACGAACGGCGTCCGACCTCGCTTTCACCGCGAGGCGCCGCGCGCCACGCTGCGGTGAGAGCGTCATGAACCGGAAGGCCACCGTCGTCGTCCGCACGCCGCACCAGGCGGAGCGCGTCGCCGGAGACCACGCCGCCACGCGGCCCCTCGCCCGCGCCGTCCAGACGATCGCGCTCGGTGACGAGTCGGCGCCGCGCGTCGCGAGCCGCGCCGAGGTGTGGGTCGCGACGCGCGAGGCGGTGGAGCGCGAGGGTGCCCTGCCCGGGCCCGAGGCGACCGCCGAGCGGCGCGCGGCGACCGTCGCGGCCTTCGATGTCGCCGTGGGCTGGCTCCACCGCACGGGAGCCGCGGGCCTGGCGGGGCGCGCGGCGGGGGACGCCGCGGCGTCGGTCGCGGGCGTCGCCGTGCGCGTCGCCGCCAGCCTCGCCGGGGCCGGTCTCGTCGACGCCCGCTCGGTGCCCGCGCTCGCCTCGCGCCGCGCGCGCGAGGGAGCGGCTGCTGTCACCGCCGAGCTGACCGAGGTCGACGTGGTGGGCGTCGTCCCCGGCGAGATCGAGGCGCTCCACGCGATCGAGGCGCTCCACGCTGCGGCGCGACGTCGGGGCGGCCGCGCGCGGCTCCTCCTCCCGCGGCCCGACGGGGAGGCCGCGACCGAGTCGAGCCTGGCCGACTGGATCGAGAAGCGCTGGGGCGATCTCGAGGACGCGCCCGAGATCGAGTGGCTGTCCCCGACGCCGCGTGGGGGTCGCCTCGTCAGCCGCATCGAGGCGCCGACGCCCGCCGCCGAGGCGCGAGAGATCGCCTTCGCCATCGCGCGCGCGCTCGCGCAGGGCACGCCGCCGGAGCGCGTCGCAGTGGTGGTCCCACGCAGCGACGACCCGGTGGTGCGCCCCCTGGTGGTGGCGCTCGCCGACGCGGGGATCCCGACCTCGCGCGAGGGCGGTGATCCGGTACTGGAGGCCCCTGAGGCCGCGGTCGCCCTCGATCTGCTGGCGATGGCGGACGGCCGGCTGACGCGCGACGGCCTCGCCGACGTGCTGCGCGCGCCCGGCCTCCACGCGGGCAGCTGGGTCGGCGCCGCCCATGAGGTCGACGCCGCCCGCATCGCCGGTCAGGTCGCCCACCGCCTCCGCGAGATCCCCGTCGCCGTCGATCGCAGCGGCGGCGCCCGCCTCATCGAGGCGATGTCGACGAAGGACGCGACCGCAGGGGCGGTCGTCGCTCGGGCGGTCGGCGCGCTGCGGGCGCTGGGCGCGACACGCGGGCGGCGCGACGTCACCCTGGCGTGGTGCAGCCTGGTCGAGCGCCTGCGCCTCGGTCGCCCCTCGGCGGGCGAGATCGGCGCCGCGCTTCGCGCCGAGGCGGCGAGCGGCGCGGCGACGTCGCGCACCGCGGCGGTCCGCCTCGCCGCCATCGCGGCCGGCGCGCGCGGTGTGGCGGCGCTGGTGGAGGCGGCGCAGGCGCTCGCCGCCGCCGAGGTCCGCCTCGCGGTCGCGCCTCCCCCGCTCGCGCCGGGCGACCTCCTGGCCGAGGTCCGCGAGCTGGTACGCGCCGGGTCGACGGCGCCGGGTGGCGGCGCTCCGCGCGCCGGCAGCGTGCGCGTCGCGACCGCGCGCGACCTCGCCGGCCTGACGCACGATCTGGTGGTCGTGGCGGGCCTTGGCGCCAGCGCCTACGCGGCTTCGGAGATCCGGGGGCTGATCGACGAGGACGCGCTCTCGGCCCTCCCCGCGGTGCTGCGGCCTCCGCCGCTGGTGGTGCGCCGCGCAGCGCGCACAGCGGAGCTCGCGTGGGTGGTGGACGGCGCGGCCGAGCTCCTCCTCACGCGACGGGCCGGTCTGGCCGGAGGGCACGACGAGGCGCCGCACCCCCTGTTCGCCAGCGCAGCGGGTGCGGCGAGCCCCGATGAGCTGCGCCGGCCGCGTCGCGCCCCCGCCTCGGCATTGCTCCCAGGCGCGCGCCTCGCGGCCCCGCGCGAGGAGGTGCTGGCCCGCCTCGCCGCGGACCGGCTGTACGGCGCCCCCGCGATCGCCCTCGCGGCCCGCGCGGCGGAGGACGAGAGGACACGCTTCTTCCTCGATCCGCGCGCCCCGGCGGGGCGGCGCTCCGGTCGCCTCGCGCCGCGCCTCGCGGGAGACGTCGCCGCGCGCTTCGGGGGCGACGCCGCCGAGCGGCCGGTGCCCGTCACCGCCGTCGAGCGCGGCGCGCGCTGCGGCTTCGCGGCCTTCGCGTCGCGTGTCCTCCGCACGCGACGGGTGGAGGACGCGGTGGAGGCGGCCACCGCGCGCGAGCGCGGCATCCTCGTGCACGCCGCGCTGGAGGACGCCTTCCTCGCGATCCGCGCCGCGTCGCCGGCCTCGACGATCGAGGAGCAGCGCACCGTCGCCGAGGCCGCGGCGCTCCGCCGCGCCGGTGTCGGAGGGGCGACGCCGCTGCGCCGCGAGGCGATCCTCGCCGCGGTGCGCGACGCGCTCGCCATCGTGGACCTCGACCTGGCGAGCGGCGACGCCGCGGCCTTCCGGCTCGCCGAGCAGCGCTTCGGCGCCGGGCACGCGCCGCCATGGGGAGCGCTGCGCCTCGACCCCGCGCCGGGTGAGGACGGCCCTCCGATCTGGGTCGACGGGCAGATAGACCGCATCGACGTCCCGACCGACGGCCGCTGGGTCCGCGTCGTCGACTACAAGACCGGCAAGCTGCCTCTCAAGCGGGACGAGCACGTCCGGTCGCTGCAGCTCGCCCTGTACGCCGACGCGGCGCGACGCTTCGCCGCCGGGGGCGACCCGACACGGCCGGTCGAGATCGCGGCACGCTACGTGGAGACGCGTCGCGGCACGGCGCGCATCAAGGACGTGACGATCGACGTCGAGGCGCTCGACAGCGCGCGCGGCAGCACACGTCGCGTCGTGCTCCGCCTCTGGTCCGGCGACATCGCCCCGCGCGTGGTGGACGGGCGCATGTGCCGTCGGTGCGACGCGCGCGACGTGTGCCGCAAGCCAGCGGTGGGCGCGGTCGACGACGACGTCGACGCCGGGGGGGAGGCGGGGCGATGAGCACCGATGATCGCGCCGACGAGCTGGTCTACGCCTTCCGTCGCAACCTCGTGGTCGCGGCCAGCGCCGGCACCGGAAAGACGCACCGCCTCACCGGTCTCTACGCCATGCTCGTGCTCGGGCTGTCCTCGAGCGGCCGCTCCAGCGACGAGGAGGCGACCGGCGCGGTCGCTCCCTCACGCATCGTCGCCACCACGTTCTCGCGGGCGGCAGCGCGTGAGATCGCGGACCGAGCAGCCTCCTCGCTGGAGGGGGTCGCCGCGGCAGGCGACGGGCTCGGTCGCCACGACGCGGCGATCCGATCGCGCCTCGCCAGGCTCCACGACCCGCCCTCGCGCGAGGAGCTGCGGACGCGAGCTCGCCGAGCGCTCGGCGACATGCTGACGGCGCGCATCGACACCGTCCACGGCCTGGCGGCGCGCATGGTCGCGGAGCACGCGGTCGATCTGGGGCTGCCACCCGCCGCGCGCATCCTGGACGAGGGCGAGAGCGCCGAGCTCGACGCGCTGGTGGTGGACGAGACCCTGCACGCCGCGCTCGACGCCGGCGGGGCCAGCGCCGACGCCGCGCGCGCGCTCCTCGACACGTGCGGCGGGCTGGCCCCGGCGCGCACCGAGGTTGCCGCGCTCCTGGCGCGCCTCGACGAGGAGGGCGCGGCGCCTGAGGATCTCGAGCGCGGCGATCACCTCGGGGCAGCGGCGCGGCTCCTCCGCGACGCGCGCGAGGTGGCGGCGCGCGTGGAGCGCGAGGGCAGCGAGCGGCTGCGTGCCCCCGCAGGCGCCGCGCTCGCCCAGCTCGCGCGCGCGGGGCTGGGCGCACCGGATCCCGCGGCGCTGGAGCAGGCGCTCATCGCCTGGTTCTCGATCACCGTGCGCCGCGGCAAGCCCGCCGACGAGGCGCTGATCGAGCTCCGCGAGCAGGTGGGCAAGGGAACCAACGCCGAGCGCGGCCGCGTGCTCGCGCAGCTCCTGGTGCACGCGCCGGAGCTGGTCGCGCGCGAGGCGCAGATCGTCGGCCTGCTCGAAGGCGCGCGGGTCCGCCTGCGGCGCGAGCGCGACGCCCGGCGCGCCCTCTCCTTCGGCGACGTGCTCCGCCTCGCGCGCGACGGGCTCCGTGACCGCCCGTCGATCGCGGGGCGCGCCCGGGCTTCGCTCGACGCCCTCCTGGTCGACGAGTTCCAGGACACCAGCCCGGTGCAGCGCGATCTGGTGCTGCTCCTCCGCGAGCGGCCGGAGGCGGCGCGGGCGCGCGGACACGCCCCACCGGAGACTTCGGGCGTCCTGCCAGCGGGCCTCTTCCTGGTCGGCGACCGCAAGCAGTCGATCTACGGCTTCCGCGGCGCGGACGTGGCGGTCTTCGCGCGGCTCTGCGCGGAGCTGGCGGGTGTGGCCGCGGCCAGCGCGCTCGACCTTCCGCGCGAGCTCGCGCGAGAGCCCGCGGTCGCCGACTTCGTGTCGCTGCGCGCGAGCCACCGGAGCGGCGAACGCCTGTGCGCGTTCGTGAACCAGGTGGCCGCCGCCGACTTCGGCGAGGGCGCCGCGTCGCGGGACTTCGAGGTGCGCTACGGCGCCGCCGAGAGGCTTATGAGCGCGGTGGAGCGCCCGCACGACGAGGTCCTCCTGGCGCGCGACGACGGTCGCGATCTCACCACCGACGACGCGTTCGCCGCCGCGGCGCGCGGGCCGCTGCGCGCTGCCCTCACCGCCGCCGCCTTGGTCGACGGCGAGCTCCTCGCCGCGCACGGGGCGCGCGGCGTGGCCGTCCTCTGCCGACGCCGCAGCTCCATCCCGCTGGTCGAGCTGGCGCTGCAGCGCCGCGGCATCCCCTACGTGGTCGCCGGACGCGCGCTGTTCGACGCCATCGAGGTCCGGGATCTGGCGGCGCTTCTCCGCCTCCTCCTCGACCCGCGAGAGCGTCGCGCGCTCGCCACCGTGCTGCGCGGGCCGGCCGGCTCACTGTCGGATGACGCGCTCGTCGCCCTGTCGCTTCCCGGTCGCGGGCTCGACGCCGACCTGGTCTTCGGCCGCGGCGCCGCGGTGGAGAACGACGCTCTGCTGGCCGACGACGATCGCGCGCGGCTGATCGCGTTCCGGGGGCGCTTCGCCTCCGCGCGCCCGGCCCTCCTCCGCATGCCCCCGGCGGACGCGGTGCGCGAGGCGGTGCGCGCCTTCGAGATCGACGTGGCCATGGCCGCGCTGCCCCGCGCCGCCGCACGCCTGGGGAACCTCGAGCGCATCGAGGCCCTGGCGCGCGGGCGCGGTGGGGGCCTCTCCGCCTTCTCGCGGCACCTGGAGGCGCAGATCGCGAGCGAGACGGACGGCGAGGAGGCCGTTGTCTTCTCGGACGACGACGACGCGGTGCGCGTCACGACCATCCACGCCAGCAAGGGCCTCGACTTCGACGCGGTGGTCCTGCTGGATCTCGACGCGTCGACGGCCCTGCGCGCCCCCGGCCTGGGCCTGGGCCGCGTCGGCCCCCGCTTGCGCCTGCTGGTCCGCCATCGCGGCACGGGCGGCAGCCGCATCGCATCTCCCGTCTTCTCCGAGGTGGAGGAGGAGATGCGCGCTCGCGAGCAGGCCGAGCGGCGACGCCTCTCCTATGTCGGCCTCACGCGAGCCCGCGACCGTCTGGTGCTGGTGATGCCGGTGGAGGGCGAGGAAAGGAAGCCGAAGAGCGGCTCGCTGCACGCGACGCTCGGCACCCTGGGCGAGGCGCTCCTGCCGCTGGTCGCGCGCACCCTCGACGCGGCGACGCTGCTGGAGACGGCGAGCGGCCCCGATCGTTCGGTCACGCAGCCCGCGAACGACGGCATCGCGGCGCCGCAGAAGGTCGCGACGGCGACGATCGCCACCATCGGCCTCGCGACGACGCCGCTGGGGACGTTCCGAGAGTGCGCGCGGCGCTTCCGGCTCCGCCATCTGCTCGGGTTCGACGAGCCGGTCGCGTCGAGCCAGCTCGATCTCTTCGAGCTGCCGGGCGACGACCCGGCGCCCGATCCGCTGGAGGGCGGCGCCGCGCTCGACGCGGAAGAGGGAGGCGAGGGCACGACGGCGCGCGGTCCCGATCCGCGCGCGCTCGGCCGCGCTGCGCACCGAGTGCTCGAGACCTGGCCACTCGCCCGCTGGGGCACGGCGGCCGACACCGCGCGGCTCGCCCAGCGCCTGGTGGGCGAGGGGCTCGCGCCGGCGGCGGCGGAGCAGCTCGTCCCCGGCCTCGCCGCGTTCCTGGGCGGCTCGTTCGCGGCGCGCGCGGCGGCGGCGGCGGCTTCCGTCGCGCGTGAGCACGCCTTCGTGCTTTGCGTCCCCGGCGACGGGCAGCGCGCGGCGCTCGAGGTGCGGGGCGCGGTGGATCTGCTGGTGGTCGACGACGGCTCGGCCTTCGTCATCGACTACAAGCTCGCATCGCCTGCCAAGGACCTCGTCGCCTGGGATTTTCAGCTCCGCACCTACGCCCTCGCCGCGCGCGCCCGGCCGGGCGTCGCACGGGTCCACGCCGGGGTCGTGTTCCTGCGGGGTGGCTCGGCCGAGCCGCGGTGGCTCGCGGGGGGTGACGGCGGCGCGCTCTCCGAGGCCGAGCACGAGGCGCACCGGCGCGAGCTCTCCGCCCTCGCCGCTCGCTTCGCCGCCGCCCGCTGGGCCGATCGCTGGGACGGGGTGCCCAAGGCCCGGTGCGACGCGCTCCGCTGCGGCTTCGTGGTCGCGTGCCACGGCTCGGCACGCAACACCGCGTTGTCCAGAGGCGGGCGTGCCCGGGGGGACGGCGGGGCGTAGCCTCGAGGCCATGAAGACGAGGCCGCTCGGTCGCTCGGGTCTGTACGTCTCCGAGATCTGCCTCGGGACGATGACCTTCGGGGGCAAGGGGTTCTGGAAGGTGGTCGGCGAGCTGGGCGCCAGCGCCGTGGATCGCATCGTCGGTCACGCGCTCGACGCGGGCGTGAACTTCATCGACACCGCCAACGTCTACTCCGAGGGCGAGAGCGAGCGCCTGCTCGGCGAGTCGCTGGGACGCCTGGCGCGGCCGCGCGATCAGGTGGTGGTCGCCACCAAGGTCCGCGGGCGCATGGGCCCCGGCCCCAACCAGACCGGTCTCTCGCGCGGTCACATCCTCACCTCGGTCGACGACAGCCTCCAGCGCCTGGGCCTCGACCACATCGATCTGCTGCAGATCCACGGCGTCGATCAGGGGACGCCGCTCGACGAGACGCTGGACGCGCTCGACGCCGTCGTGCGCTGCGGCAAGGTCCGCTACCTCGGCTGGTCGAACCTCCCGGCGTGGATGGCGATGAAAGCACTCGGCCTGCAGGACCAGCGCCGCCTCGCGCGCTTCGTCAGCGCGCAGGTCTACTACTCGATCGCCGGGCGCGACATCGAGCGCGAGGTCGTCCCGCTGGCGCTCGACCAGGGCCTCGGCATCCTCCCCTGGAGCCCGCTTGCCGGCGGGCTCCTCTCGGGCAAATTCGACCTGGAGGGCGACGACAAGGGTGGCCCTGCCGGCGCGCGCCGGGCGAGCTTCGACTTCCCGCCGGTCGACCGCAGCCGCGCGGCAGCGTGCCTCCGCGCGATGCGACCGGTCGCCGAGGCGCACGGCACCAGCGTCGCGCGCGTCGCCCTGGCGTGGATGCTCGCGAAGCCCCACGTGACCAGCATCATCATCGGCGCCAAGGACGAGACGCAGCTCGCCGACAACCTCGCCGCCACCGAGTTGACCCTCACCGGAGAGCAGCTCGCCGCGCTCGACGAGGCCAGCGCGCTCGCTCCGGAGTACCCGGGGTGGATGGTGTCCTGGCAGAACCGCGACCCGCGGTGACGAGCCCAGGTCCGGGCGTGCGACTGCTCGTCCACGACGCGTGCTTCGAGGCCTCCTCCGAGGCGTCGCAGAGGGCTCTGCGATCCACGTGGGCGGCCGGCGCGCGCATCTACGAGACCCTCGGCCACGTCGACGCGGCCCACGGCGCGACGTCGTGGGACGACGCCCTCGCCTGGCTGACGACGTTCCGCGGCGACGAGCCGATCGCCGAGATCCAGTTCTGGGGCCACGGCCGGTGGGGTCACGTCCTCATCGGGGGTGACGTCCTCGACGCCGCATCCCTCGGTCGCGCCGGCGCGCATGGGGCCGACCTCGAGGCCCTCGGTCGGCGCATGCTCCCCGACGCGAGCTCGCTGGTATGGCTCCGAACCTGCGAGACCTTCGGAGCGCACCGCGGCCACGACTTCGCGACCCGCCTGTCGGAGAGGCTGGGCGCCCGCGTGGCGGGGCATACCCACGTGATCGGCGCGCTGCAGAGCGGCCTGCACGGGCTGCGGCCGGGCACGCGCCCCCACTGGTCGCCCGACGAGGGCATCCGCGACGGGACCGCGGAGCGGCCTCGCGTCGCCCGCGGCTCATCGCTCTCGGCGCCGAACACCACGCACTTCCTGCGCAGCCGGGTTCCCGAGGCCTGGTTCGATCCCTGACGATGCGCGTGGTCGGCGACACCTGCGCCTCGCGGACCTCAGCCGTTGCCGCCGTCGCGCGCCTCGAGGAGGCGGCGGAGGAGGAGACCGGGCCGCTCCAGGTGGAGGCTGTGGCCGACGTCGTCGATCTCCTCCAGCCGCACCTTGGGCAGGTTGCGCCGGTAGAACTCGAGGGCGCTGCGGGGGAGGATGCGATCGCTCCGACCCCAGAGGAGCGTCACCGGCGGCTGGAGGGGCGCCAGCTCCTCGGGGGAGAAGAAGTCCTCCGGCCGCACCGCGGTCAGCAACGACTGGATGAACGGCCGGCCCAGCTGGTCGACCAGGCTCGCCTCGATGGCGCGCAAGTACCAGGGCGGGGCGTGGAGCAGGCGCGCCAGGAACCGCCGCGCGTCTCCGCGGCTCTTCAGGTCGAAGACCGCGCGGATCTCCGCCTGCTCCTCCTCGCTCAGCGGCGCGCCCGCGGGCGAGGTCAGCACCAGCGCACCCACGCGCTCGGGCGAGCTCAGCCCGTAGCGGAGCGCCGCGGCGCCCCCCAGCGAGTTGCCGAGGACCACCGCGCGCTCGCCCGGCTCCAGCGCGGCGTCGAGGGCCTCGCGCAGGGCGATGCCGAGCACCGTGACGTCGAACCCGGGCGGCTCGCTGCTGCGGCCGTGCCCGGGGAGATCGACGAGCAGCACGCGACGCGCTTGGCGGCGCAGCCGCATGGCCAGCTGGGTGTATGCGGTCGCGGTCGCCCCCATCCCGTGGATGAGGACGAAGGTGCCGTGGCCGGTGCCCTCGATCGCGTAGACGTGCACGCGACCGATGGAGGTGGGTAGCCACAGGCTCTTGGCGCCGGAGCCGCGCAGGAAGCCGTGCGAGACCTTCTCCAGGAAAGCGAGCATCGACCGAGATGTTAGCGCGCCCCGCGGCCGTCGGCAGTCGACGCAGGAGCCATGACACGGCTGCGCCGGGAGCGGCGCCGTCTCGCGAGTGCGCTACCTTCCCCCGAACACCATGACCGCCGCCAGCACAGCCACCTACCGGCTCGGTGATTGGAGTACAAACGACATTGGGGACGCCCGCATGCGCGCCCGCCGGGACGCCGTCGAGTGCCTCCCCGACCGGGCGACTTTCCTCGGCGAGACCGCGGAGCAGGCGGTGCGCGCCCACTGGGACGGGCAGCACCTGCACTACTCGATCGACTACCTCGCGCTGGTGGTGGCAGACCTCCAGCGGCAGGTGAACCGCGCCGGGTGACGACCCGCCACGCGCGCGTCGCGCCGCTACACGTCGTCCCGCCGTACCAGGCCGAGGCGGGGCACCACCGTCATCAGCGACGGCTCCAGCGTCATGCGGACCCCGAACAGGCTGAGGCTCGCGGACGCCGCGGCCAGCCCCATGATGACGATCTTCCGCGTCTGCGGGGGAGGGATCACGATCAAGGTCGCGACCCGGTCCCGCACCGACACCCCCTGTCGGTGAGGATGCGACGCGCCTCGCTCTCGTTACCGGTGAGCGCGCCGAGATCGTGGACGAAGATCAGCTTCTCGCGTGGTGCGGCCAGAGAGAGCAGCCGGTCGGTGACCGGCACCACCGCCCGGCCCTCGGCAATGGCATCGACGATGACGGCGGCGACCCGCTCGGGGCCGTATCCCCGGCGCTCGTAGGCACGGCCGACCTTCCTTCCGGGTCAGGGCTCGGGCAGCACGGGTTCGGCGCAGCAGCGGAAGCCGGTCTCGTAGAAGCGGAACAGCGGCCCGTGAGAGTCGTTGGTGCCGCGGCATCCGGACCAGGGCTTCGACCAGTAGCCACCCTTCAGCGAAGACGGGTGCGGCCACTCGGGGCGTGAGGTGGCCACCCACTCCTCGGCGTTGCCGATCAGGTCGACGACGCCGAACGCGCTGCTGCAGCGCGGGCGCGAGCCCGAGGGCTCGCCCTGGAAGAGGCGGCGGACCTCCTTGTCGCGCGTCGCCGTGTCCCGGCTCTCCAGCGCGCGCCCCGAGTAGGAGCGGT
This sequence comes from Polyangiaceae bacterium, assembly GCA_046596645.1. Classification (GTDB taxonomy): domain Bacteria; phylum Myxococcota_A; class Polyangia; order Polyangiales; family Polyangiaceae; genus JBKJLX01. The sequence continues at coordinate 1,295 of JBKJLX010000747.1, read as the reverse complement.
AGATCTTGTCGTTGTTGCAGGCCCCGGGCTCGTGCTTGTTCCCGTAGGGGAACGCGCGCACCTCGGGCCCCTCGCACGCGGTCTCCCACTCGAACTCGGTGCAGAGGCGCTTGCCGACACCCTCGCACGCCGCCTTGGCCTCGATGAAGCGGACCATGACGAACGGCTCCTCACCTCGGCGGTTCGGCCACTCGAGCTCGTCCATGCAAGTGGCGATGGGCGTACGCCGGCCCTCGCCGGCGTGAGCGTCGGGGAACCAGCTCCAGCACTGGAGCTGCCGCCAGTCGGTGCAGATGCGCTGCAGCTGCTCCAGGTGCTGGCCCCACACCGGCTTCATGTCGACCGGGCAGGTGAAGGGTGCGTTCGCGCCCGCCCCCGGCGCGCCGCCGTGGGTGGGCGCGCCGGCATCCTGCGGTGACAGCGCGAGCGCGAGCGCTACGAAACGTTGGAGGTCCAATGGGTGCCTTGCGCGACGCGGGCCAGGTCGGTTCGGGGGTGATGGGGAAGCGCGACCTTGCTGGTCAACGCCCCGACCTGTGTCCTCCACTCTTCGCGGCGTCGGTGACGCCGCCGCTAGCTGCGCATCGGTTCAGTTATATCATGGCGCGAGTCTCATGGCCCCGCAGCACCTCCCCCCCGGTCTCAAGCGGGTCGCCAACCCGCCCAATCCCTTCGCCAGCACGGACGTCGAGTACCTCGACGAGGTCATGGGCGAGGACGGCCCGGAGCGCGCCACCCCCTTCGCTCGCCTCCAGGTGATCGAGGATGCGACCCGCACCATCCTCGCCTCCAACGACAGCCCCGACATCGGCTTCGACTGGAGCGTGAACCCGTACAGAGGATGCATGCATGCTTGCGCCTACTGCCTCGACGGCGACACGCCGATCCTGATGGCCGACGGCAGCCAGAGGCCGCTCCGCTCGGTAGAGGTCGGCGAGGTCGTCTATGGCACCGAGATGCGCGGCGCGCACCGCCGCTACGTGCGCTCCACCGTGCAAGCGAAGTGGCAGACCCTCAAGCCCGCGTACCGCGTGTCGCTCTCCGATGGGACGCGGCTCGTTGCGAGCGGTGATCACCGCTTCCTCACCACGCGCGGATGGAAGCACGTCACCGGCAGTGAACAGGGCCGAGACCGACGCCCTCACCTGACGACCAGGGACGAACTGCAGGGGACGGGCGGCTTCGGTCCGTCTCCGGAGGAAACCGCCGGCTACCGGCGCGGCTATCTGGCGGGCCTGATTCGCGGCGACGGCCTCCTTCGGAAGTGCGCGTACGAGCGGCCCGGGCGTGCGCAC
>JBKJLX010000706.1:0-6362 GCA_046596645.1 Polyangiaceae bacterium | reverse complement strand
ACCACGGCGAGGCGTTTCGCGAGCACGACCAGCTGGGCCACACCGGGTCCGTCTACGAGGAGGAGATCCACGTGCCGGGATGGATCGCCGCGCCGGAGGAGACGCTCGACGACGCGGAGGAGGCGGGCCTCGTGGAGCGCCGCGCCATCCCCACGTTCCACACCGACGTCACGCCCACCATCCTCGATCTCCTCGGTCTGTGGGACGCGCCCGCGGTGTCGCCCTTCCGCGCCCGCATGCCGGGGCAGAGCTGGCTGCGGCCCGCCACCCCGCAGCCGGCGCTGGCCCTCACCAACTGCAGCGGCGTGTGGGGGTGCGCCTTTCGCAACTGGGGCGCAATGAAGGGCACCCTCAAGCTCGAGGCGCGCGAGTGGGACGCGGACTGGCATTGCTGGGACGTCGCGCGTGACCCGCTGGAGAAGAACGACCTCGGGCGAGAGGCCTGCGCCGAGCTCGTCGACTTCGCGGCGCGGGCGCACGGCGGCTTGCCGAGCCAGCCGTGAACGTGAAGCGCAGCGCTTACCGAGGCCTCCTGCGCCAGGCGAGCGGTCGCGCCGCCCGCTCGGCGCGGGTGCGCGCGCGGTCGGCGCGCCGCACTGCGGGGACGCTGGTACTGCTCCTCCCCACCGGGTGGATGATCTACGGCGAGCTGGTGCGCCGCGCGCCGCGCCTGGTGCAGCTGCCCGGGCTGTTCCCGCTGTACTGGGTGGCGGGCGTCCTCGAGTCGCTCGCGCTGTGGACGCCCCTCCTGTGGGCGGCGTCACGGCGCCGCGGAGCGCTCCCCGCGGCGGCGGGGGTGATCTTCGTCGTCCTCTACGTCGCGACCATGGGCACCCAGGCCGCGTTCCACGCCTTCTGGAACGTCTACCTGTCGATCGATGGCCAGCTGCACTCCAAGCACCCGGTGCAGTCGATCGTCGGCATGTTGCCGCTGTCGCGGTCGGTGGTCGCGCTCCACTACCTGCTGGCGACGATCGTGGCCGTGCTCGCGGTGTGGATGGCGCGCCACACGCTGCGGCCGTCGCGCTGGCGCGCGCGCGGTGCGGCCCTTGTGGCGGCGGTCGCCATGGTAGGCGTCCTGTTCATCCCGACGTCGTACGCCGTCCACCAGGCGTCACCGCCCGACGCGCTCTACCTGCACGGCATGGTGGGCCTGATGAAGGAGACGGTCGGCATCACCAACGAGTCGCCCGATCTGCGGGTGCAGCGGCGCGACCCGGAGCCGGTGCCGCCGCTGACGAGGGCGCCGGCGCGGCCGCGGAACGTGATCCTGATCCTGCAGGAGAGCCTGCGCTCCGACGTGAGCTGTGTCGACCATGACCCCGCCTGCGACCGCGCCAACGCCTGGAGCAACGCGGTGGTCCCCCGACGCATGCCGCTCCGGCAGATGCGCGCGAACGCCTCCACCACCGCGATCAGCGTCAGCAACATCTGGAGCGGCGTCGTCCCCACCGCCCCGCGCGAGCTGCTGCATCGGGTGCCGCTCCTCTGGGAGTACGCCACCGCCGCCGGCTACGACACCGCCTACTGGACGAGCCAGAACCTGATGTTCGGCAACGCCCGCGTCTACGTTCAGGACCTGCCGCTCTCCCGATCCTGCGTGGCCACCCACCTCGACCCGGCGGCCGATCTCGACTTCGGCGCTCACGACGAGCTGGTCACGCGGCGCGTGGCCGAGGAGCTGGGCGACCTGAAGGAGCCGTTCTTCGCGGTCATCCACTACTCCAACGTCCACTACCCCTACGTGCACGAGGAGGCGCTGGCGCCCTTCCACCCGTGGGCCTTCGACAAGAGCCCCGGCAAGAACGAGGAATTTCTCCGGTTCTACAAGAACGTCGTCTACCGCTCGGACCTCGCCGTCGCCGAGGTGCTGCGCACCATCAAGACCTCGGCCGCCGCGGAGCGCACGGTGGTCCTCTTCACCGCCGACCACGGGGAGAGCTTCCGCGAGCACTGGCAGATGGGGCACACCAGCTCGCTCTACGACGAGGAGGTCATGGTCCCCACGTGGATCGACGCGCCGCCGGGCACGCTCGCCCCCGAGGAGGAGGCCTCGATCCGCGCAGCGGCCGACGAGCATGTCTGGCACCTCGATCTCGCCCCGACGTTCCTCGACCTGCTGGGCGTGTGGGACGACCCCGCGCTTTCGCCCTTTCGCGCGCGCATGATCGGCCACCCCATCACCCGCCCCGAGCGCACGGTGCAGCCGGTGCCCATGACCAACTGCACCGGCGTCTGGGAGTGCAGCTTCCGCAACTGGGGGATGATGCAGGGCGCGCGCAAGATCGAGGCGCGCGAGTGGGACGGCGCGTTTCATTGCTTCGACACCTCGCTCGATCCGAGCGAGTCGACCGACCTCGGCGAGGCCCGCTGCGCACCGCTGCCCCACATCGCGCGGCAGACCTTCCACGTGATGCCCAACCTCTCCCCGCCCGGGCGACCGCAGGTCGACTGGGGAAAGTGATCCGGTGACCCTCCTCCGCCTCGACGGCGCGCGCGCCTTCCTCCCCGCGCTCGCGACCGCGCACTCGCACTGCTTCCAGCGCGCCATGCGAGGGCTCGCGCAGCGCCCTGGTCCCGCGGGCGCGGACGACTTCTGGAGCTGGCGCACGGCGATGTACGACGAGGCTGGGCGGGTGACCCCGGAGCGCCTGCGCGAGGTGGCGCGCGTCGCGTTCGGCGACCTGGCGCGGCGGGGCGTGCGCACGGTCGGCGAGTTCCACTACCTCCACCACCAGGCCGACGGCACGCCCTACGACGACCGCACCATCCTCGCCGACGTCTGCGTCGAGGAGGCGCTGGCCGCCGGCCTCCGCGTCGCGCTCCTGCGCGTGGTGTACGCGCGCGGTGGGCCGGGCCGACCGCCCGCCGGCGCACAGCGACGCTTCTGCGACGCCCGGCTGGAGGACGCGCTCGAGGACACCCTCGCCCTCGCCCGACGCTGGCGCGGCACCGAGGGGGTCGTCGTCGGGATCGCACCGCACAGCGTCCGCGCGGTGCCGCCGGCATGGCTCTCGCCGATCGCCGCCTTTGCCCGGGAGCACGACATGCCGCTACACATGCACGTCGCCGAGCAGCCGCGGGAGATCGAGGAGTGCCTGGCCGAGACCGGGCGCCGGCCGATGGAGCTTCTCGACCAGCACGGCGTCCTGGGGCCGCGCTTCGTCGCCGTGCACGCGACGCACCTCGTGCCGGCGGAGGCGACGCTCCTCGGCGCGGCGCGCGGCTTCGCCTGCCTGTGCCCGACCACCGAGCGCGATCTGGGCGACGGGCTGCCCGACGTGGGGTCGCTGCTGGCGGCCGGCGCGCGGCTCGCCGTCGGGATCGACAGCCACGTGGTGACGCAGCCGCTGGAGGACCTGCGCGGCGTCGAGCTCGGCGAGCGCCTCCGCACCGGGAGGAGGGTCGTCCTCCCACCCTCTCCCGGGCAGACACCGGCCGAGGTGCTGTGGCACATCGCCTCGATGGAGACGGCAGCCGCGTGCGGATTCGAAGGCGTCGGCGGCGAGGTCGAGATCGTGCGCGATCACCCCGATCTGGCGCTGGTCGGGGACGACGAGCTGCTCGACGCGGTGGTGTACGGCGCAGGGAGCGACGTCGTCGCACGCGCGTGGTGACGCCACCGTGTAACACCAGGCTGGCGAGAGCGCCTCAGCGTACTGTCACTTGGGCAGCCCAATGCGTGCCTGACGCTCGCGAAGTTTCGTGCGTCTCGGGCGACGATGACCGATCATGGGGTTGCATGACGAGCCGCGCATGACGGACGAAGAGGCGGACGACCTTCTCGCCCTGGCGCGTGAGGTGGAGCAGAGCGCGCTGAGCAGCGAGAAGAACATCCAGCAGCTCGACCTGGCGCGAGCCCGCCGCCTGCGGGATCTCGCGGGGCGAATCCGCCTCGTCGTCGGCGCAGCCCGCGAGGGCGTCGCCTCGGGGGAGGGGGTTCGTCGAGAGGCGGTCGGCCTGCGGCTGGAGGCGATGGTGCTCCTCCTCACCGAGCCGCGCGCCGTGGCGCCGCTGGTGTCCCCGAAGCAGGCGGCGGGCGGTGACGTCGTCCCCATCGCGCGCATCCGACCCAGGCGCTGAGCCCTACTCCTCGTCCTTGGCCTTCTCGTTGTAGCCGCGGGGTCGATACTGCGGGTCGACCCCGCCGTGCGTCTCGCCGTTCTGAAGGGTATCGGTGGCGAGGTAGGCGATCCACGAGCCGGGCGCCTCGTCGGCGAGTTTGCGCAGGGGCACCTCGAAGTCCTTCAGACGCTTGGCGTCCCACAGGCACTGGAGCGCGAGGGCGATGAGGCTGGGGTCGTTGGGCCCCTTCCGGAAGCCTTCCTCGTAGTAGGGCCAGGCGTCGTCGATGCGCACCATCCGGCAGAGGACGTCGCCGGTGTAGATGTGCGCCATCGCCCAGTCGGGCGCGAGACGGATGGCCTCCTGGCTCTCGAGCAAGCGCGTGGTCAGGTCCCCGCGGGCACCGACCATGATCGAGTAGTTGAGGTGGGCCTTGGCGCTGCGGGGGACCGCGTTCTTGGTCGCCCGCCAGAAGACCAGATCATCGCGGTAGTCCATGGCATGCGCGTAGGCACGACCGGCCTGGAACGCGAGGAAGGCGCCGGCGAGGGCGGCGCCTGCGAGCGGCGCGCGCGCCGGGCGGAACCTCGCGATACGTGCCAGGGCCAGGCCGACGATGATCGAGGTCCCGATGGCGGGGAAGTACCAGAAGCGCTCTGCGCGCACCGTCGGCAGCACCACCGGGATGTTCGAGTGCGGGAAGTAGCTGACGACCACCCAGGTGGCGGCGAGCGCGACCATCGCGAGCGGCGCGGTCCCCACCGGGGCCGCGGCGGGGGCCGGGCTCCCCAGCGACTCGACGATGCCGGAGATGGAGGCGAGCGCGCACCCCGCGGCCAGGATCCAGAAGGGCAGCCCGTTCGTCGCCTCGCCGAGGAAGATGACGTCGACGAAGAACGCCACCGACGCGGCGAGGAAGCCCCAAGGGCGCGCCGCGAGGCCGCTGGCGACCGCGCGCACCAGGTCGATGGCGGCAAAGGGGACCAGCACCAGCCACGCTCCGTCAAAGCGCAGGGGGGGCAGCCCCACCCGTCGCCGCTCGGCGTCCCAGGAGATGCCCGCGATCGCCGCGGCCAGGAGCAGCGTCGCGATGCCCAGGACCCACCACGAGGCGGGGTCGCGCTCGGGCCGGCGCAGCGGACGCAGCAGGCGCCGGCTCCGCACCAGGGCCGCGATCCAGAGACCGATCGACGCCAGCGGCGGGACCACGGTGAGCAACGCCCCGAGGACGCTCTCCGCGAAGACGCGGCGGTCGGGGACCGGCTCCTGGGGGAAGGAGTAGTCGCCGCTGAGCGTCCACGGGAACAGCACCTGGCCGAGGCCGCGCGCATAGACGCGCAGCGCCCCTGCGATGCGCAGCGGCGTCTCCGCGGTGGCGAGCGGGTTGTTGAGCGGGTCCTTCGGCAGCGGCGCCTGGTGGAACCAGACCAGGAAGTCGTGCGCGATGCGCTTCAGCATCGGGGCTCCGTCGGGCGGCGCGATCTCCAGCTCCTGCGGGAGCGGCGAGGGGAACCACACCTTGCGCAGCTCGACGTAGAGCACGAACGCCGCGACCGTCGCCGCAGCGGCGACCAGTGTCCGCAGCGCGCGCATCGGGCGCTCGGGGTGGAGGTACGGCGCGAAGAGGAGCGCGGCCAGCGGCACCAGGGGCACGCACACCAGCGCGCTCTCCTTGGAGAAGAGGCCGATGGTGATCCCGGCGGCCACCCCCAGGGGCATCGCCGCGCCCGGCTGGCGTAGCGCATGGAGCGCGAGCAGCGCGCCCAGGCCGCCCAGCACGTCGGCGATGCCGACCACCCCGCTCACCGCCTCGGTCAGGATCGCCGCGCCGGTGAAGAGCCCGCCGGCGAGCCACGCGACCAGGCGATCCTTCGTCAGCCGGAGGACGATGAGCGTCATCAGCCCGCCGTTCAGGCCGTGCAGCATGACGTTCACCCAGTGATGGAAGAACGGGGTCTCCCGCGCGCCGATCCACCAGAGGAGGCGCCATACGAGATCCGGCAGCGGGCGGTACGAGCCGATCGTGCGCTCCGGGGTGAGGCCCCAGAAGTCGCGGCGGAACGCGTCCACCCAGTGGAGCTTCGAGGCAGGGTCGGCGACGGAGCGGACGAACGGGTTCGCGAGCAGCGCCTCCTGCTCGTCGAAGATGAAGTTGGTCTGGTACGGGTGCCGAGTGAAGAGGAGGAGCGCGAGAAAGCAGAAGGGGACCATCGCGAGGATGAGGTCCGGCTCCTCCTCCACGAAGTAGTCGCGCACCGAGGCGGCCATGCGGAGGTACCACGGGTCCTCCGGAGGCG
>JBKJLX010000141.1:0-10869 GCA_046596645.1 Polyangiaceae bacterium | reverse complement strand
CGGTTCCGGTTCCGGTTCCGGTTCCGCTTCCCCCTTCTCCGCGCGGTTCCGCAGCCTCGAGGATCCCTCGGAGACCTACGCTCTCACCGAGGTCGTCTACCGGGACCGCCGGGGCGGCCTCCTCGAGGTCGCCCACGACACCGCGGCGTGGAAGACCCGCACGCCACAAGCGTGGCGCGAGCTCTTCGCTTCCCGGCGCGACAGCGGCGTGTGGGCGCAGCGCGAGTGGGTGCAGCCTCACGTCGCGGCGGAGAACGTGATCTCCCTCGGCGAGGGGCACAGCCCGTTGCTGCCGGGGCGCACCTACGGCCGGGGACTCGGCCTGGAGCGGCTCTTCATCAAGCAGTGCGGCACCAGCCACACCGGTTCCTTCAAGGACCTGGGGATGACGGTGCTCGTCTCCAGCGTGAAGCAGGCCATCGCCGAGGGGCGGCCGATCCGCGCCATCGCATGCGCGTCCACCGGGGACACGTCCGCCGCGCTCGCCGCGTACGGCGCCGCCGCAGGCATCCCCGTCGTGGTCCTGCTTCCCGCAGGCAAGGTGTCGCCGGCGCAGCTGGTGCAGCCCATCGCCCACGGCGCCCTGGTCGCGGCGCTCGACACTGACTTCGACGGCTGCATGCGCGTCGTGAAGCGGCTCACCGAGGAGCCGACCATCTACCTCGCGAACTCGATGAACAGCCTGCGCGTCGAGGGCCAGAAGACGATCGCCATCGAGATCGCGATGCAGCTCGGCTGGAGGGCGCCCGACTGGGTCCTGGTGCCGAGCGGCAACCTCGGCAACGTGGCCGCCATCGCCAAGGGCTTCCTGGAGGCGAAGGAGGCCGGTCTCGTCGACCGCGTCCCGCGCCTGGTGGCTTGCCAGGTGGAGGCGGCGAACCCGCTCTACCGCGCCTTCGACAGGGCGCGGATCGCCGGCCGGCCGCTGGTCCTCTCCGACGTGGAGGACGTCATCGCAGGTGCGACGGACGCGAGCGCCATCCGCATCGGGGCGCCGGTGTCCGCGCCCCGCGCGGTGCGCGCCCTGCTCGCCACCGACGGCCTCGTCGAGCAGGCGAGCGAGGCCGAGCTCACCGCGGCCGTGGTCGCCTCCGACCGCGCTGGCTTCTTCCACGATCCGCACACTGGCGTGGCCCTCGCATGCCTGGAGAAGCTCGTCGCGCACGGCACCATCGGCAAGACGGACACCGTGGTCGTCGTCTCCACGGCGCACGGGCTGAAGTTCGGCGAGTTCAAGGCCCGAGCCGGCGCGGCCAACGTCGCGGTACAGCTCCCCGGCGATCCGGCCGCGGCGCTCGCCGGCCTTCTCCGGGCCCTCGAGAGTCGCGGCTGAGCGTCAGGCGCCGCGCAGGAGGGCGGCGTCCGGGCATTCCTTCACGCGGAGCGTTCGCGGAGGGTCCGGCGCACCAGCGTGGCCACGTCCTTCAGGTTGACGGGCTTCACCAGGAAGCCGTCCGCCCCCATCGCCGAGAGCCGCTTCCACTCCTGCGGCCCACCGGACGCCGTGAGGACGATGATCGGCATCGCCTTGGACGCCGCGCGCGCGCGGAGCAGCCCGGTGAGCTCGAGCCCGTCGAGGTGTGGCATCTGGAGGTCGATGATCGCGACCGAGTGGGGCATTCGATCGAAGGCGTCGAGTGCGGCGGCGCCGTCGCCGACGCACTCGATCACCGCGCACGGGAACTCGTTGGTGAGCGCGATCCCCAGCGCGTCGCGGAAGTCCTCGTCGTCCTCGGCGACGAGGATCCGCACCGGTTCGCGTGTGCCCTCGGCAGCGGCGGCCAGCCCGCGCCGGAACACCTCGGCGCTCGGCGTGCGCTCCCTCGGGTCCTTCCGGAGTGCGCCGAGGATCGGGGCGTCGAACGACGAGGGCAGCCCGGGGCAGAGCGAGCTCGGCGCGGGCGGCATGTGCGTCGTGTGCTTCACCATCAAGGCCAGGTCACCGACCGCCTCGAACGGCAGCCTGCCGGTGAGGAGCTCGAACGCGATGCACCCGAGCGCGTAGACGTCGGCGCGGTGCGCCATGCCGGCCGGCACGTCGCTCTGGAGCGTGACCTCCGGGGCCATGTAGGCCGGGGTTCCCACGATCTCTGCATCGCTGCCGCCATCGTTGCGGGGCACAGCGTGGTGGAGCACGTTGGCAAGCCCCAGATCGGCCACGCGGGCCCGCAGGTCCTTGTCGAGGAGGATGTTGCCGGGCTTGAGATCGCGGTGCACCGTGTGCGCCGCGTGGATCGCAGCAGCCCCGCGACATGCCTCGTCGAGCACCCGGAGCGCGATCTGACGGTCGGGGAGCACGCCGGGCCGGCTCGTCAGCCACTCCTCCGCCGTCTCACCCTCCACGTACTCCATCACGAAGTAGGGGGCGCTCTGGTGCTCGCCGAACGCGTGGACCTGCAGAACGTTCGGGTGGTTCACGCGCGCCATCGCGCGCGCCTCGGCGACGAAGCGCTCGCGGAGCGCGGGGCTGTCGAGCAGCCGCGGCCGGATCAGCTTGATCGCGACGAGGCGCTCGAGCCGCTCGTCCCACGCGAGGACCACCTCACCCATCGCTCCGCGCCCGAGCGGGCGCACCACACGGTACGTGCCGTCGATCACCGAGTCCGCAGCGAGCCAGAGCACCTCCACCCGGGCGGGTCTAGCACGCCTCGAGGGGGGGCGTTTACCGCCCCCGGGGCCGGTCGGAGGAGAGCGTCGAGCGCGGCGCCGGCCCTCCTCGGGGCAGATGCACCCGGAAGGTCGCGCCCTGGCCCTCGCCGGGGCTGTCCACGATGACGCGGCCGCGGTGCAGGGCGCTGAGCCGCTGGGTGATGAACAGGCCGAGGCCGAGGCCTGGCCGCGCCCTGACCGTCGACTGCGCGGCGCGGAAGCGATCGAAGACCTCCGGGAGGAGCTCGCGCCGGATCCCCTGGCCGGTGTCGGCCACCGTGATCACGACCTCGGTCGGCGCGCAGCGCAGCCGCACCGTGATCGAGCCGCCCGTCGGGGTGAACTGGATCGCATTCGCGAGCAGCTTGCCCACGATCTGCGCGAGGCGCTCCGGGTCCCCTTCGTAGGGGATCGCGGCCGTCTCCTCGATGTCGGCGGTGAGCGTCACGCCTTTCTCCTCGGCCCTCGAACGGGCCGCCTCGACCGACGCCCCGGTGATCGCGCCGAGGTCCACGGGGGCGACGTCGAGGTGCAACGTTCCGGTGACGATCCGCGAGGCATCGAGGACGTCGCTGATCAGCTGCGCCTGCGCGAGAGCGTTGCGCTCGACCACCTCCAGGCCGCGCCGCTGCTGGGCCTCCGCCAGACCGCCTCCGCGGAGCAGCTGGATCCAGCCCAGGATGGCGTTCAGCGGCGTGCGCAGCTCGTGAGACATCGCGCCGAGGAGGTCGTCCTTCCAGGCCTCCTCCGCGCGACGGTGGAGCAATGCGTCCTTCTCGCGGATACTTTCACCCCTGGCGAAGAGCTGGACGAAGACCTTCACCTTGGAGCGGAGGATGTCCGGGTCGAATGGCTTGGTGAGATAGTCGACGGCGCCCTCCTGATAGCCCCGGAACACGTGAGCTGCGTCGCGGTTGATCGCGGTCACGAAGATGATCGGGATGTGGCGCGTCCGCTCGCGCGCGCGGATGAGCTTGGCCGTCTCGAACCCGTCCATGCCCGGCATCTGGACGTCCAGCAGGATCACCGCGAACTCCGCGTCCAGCAGGTGCTTCAGCGCCGCCTCACCCGAGCTGGCGGACACCAGGGGACACTCGAGCGGAGCCAGGACGGCGCCGAGCGCGATCAGGTTGGCCGGCCGATCGTCCACCATCAGGATGGTCGGCGGCCTGGCCTTGTAGAGAGGCTCGTGTTCGCGGCTCACGGCGGTACTCTTAGCTCGTCGGCGGATCGACGAGGGGTTTGCGGGTCTTCAGGCTCGGGAAGAGCGGGAATTACTGGTCGCCCAAGACCGAGCGCGCGTCACCCTCCGCGAGCGCCTGGAGCCAACGGCTGAGCGCCCTGCCCGGCGGTACGGTCGACGAGATGCTCCGCCGTCACGAGGTCGCGGCTCGTCGGCCGAGTCGGGGCGGCGCTAGACTTCGGTGACGATGAAGATCCTGGTGGCCGAGGACGACGCGAGCACCGCGCTCACGCTGACGCGAGCGCTCGAGATGCTCGGCCACGAGGTGCTCGGCGCCCGGGATGGACAGGAGGCGTGGAAGATCTTCGCCGCCCAGGAGCCGCCCCTGGTGGTCACGGACTGGATCATGCCGGGACTCGAGGGGCCAGACCTCATCCGGCGCATCCGCGCAGCGCCCCGCAAGCGCTACACGTACATCGTTCTCCTGACGGTCCTCTCCGGGACCGGCAAGCTCATCGAAGGCCTCGACGCCGGCGCCGATGACTTCATCACCAAGCCGCTCGATCGCGAGCAACTCCGGGCTCGGCTCCACGTTGCGGAGCGGGTGCTCGCGCTACAGGGCGAGATGCTTCAGCTCCAGTCTCTCCTGTCGATGTGTTGCTACTGCAAGAAGATCCGCGACGACGACGGGTCGTGGGGCCCGCTGGACCGTTACCTCGTCACGCACACGGACGCCTCCATCTCGCACGCCGTCTGCGAGACCTGTCTCGAGGCTCACTTCCCCGACGACACCTGAGCGGTCGCCGGGGCGGTCCTGCTCAGCGTCTGACCGTCGTCGTCGCCGTCGCTGCGGGATCGAGGACCTCGGCGGGCGCTGCCGATGGTCCGGTCGAGGTGCCTTCCCGCGCCGTCTCCACCGCCACCGGCACCCAGCGCACCAGGAGCGCCGCGAGCGCCGGCCCCTTGATCGGCTTGGCGAGGTAGTCGTCCATCCCTGCGGCGAGGCAGCGATCGCGGTCGCCCGCCGTGGCGTTGGCGGTCAGGGCCAGGATGGGGGTCCGCTTCCCTGCGCCCTCGCGCGCGCGGATCGCAGAGGTCGCCGCGAAGCCGTCGAGCTCCGGCATCTGGCAGTCCATCAGGATGGCGACGAAGCTTTCCCGCGCCGTCACCTCGACCGCCTCCCGCCCGTTGGCCGCCACCGTCACCTGGTAGCCGAGCTTGCGCAGCATCGCGGACGCCACCGCCTGGTTGGTGGCGTTGTCCTCCGCCAGGAGCACCTTCCCCAGGGTCGCGACCACCGTGCTGGGCGCCGTCGTCGCGGTGGCTGTCGCGGCCGGTCGTCTTCCGCCCGACACGTCCAGGACGGTGACGAGACATTCGAGGAGCTGCGACTGGCGGACCGGCTTGGAAAGGGTCGCCTGGACGCCGGCCGCGCGAGCTTCGGCACCGAGATCGTCGCCGATGGAAGACAGGAGGACGATCCGCGCTCCTGCGATGGCAGGCGCTGCCACGATGGCGCGCGCCAGCTCCAGGCCGTTCATGTCCGGCATGTGCATGTCGAGCACCACGAGGTCGAACGGCTCGCCGCGGGCAGCTGCGGCGCGGAGGATGCGCAGCGCGGCGGGACCGTCCGCCGCACTCTCCGGCTTCATTCCCCAGGAGAGCACCTGCGACTCCACGATGTGGCGGTTGGTCGCGTTGTCGTCGACGACCAGGAGGCGGAGGCCATGAAGGTCTGCAGACGGCCGCGCGATCTCGGCCGATGCAGACACGCCGAAGCGCGCGGTGAACCAGAAGGTGCTGCCAGCGCCGGGCGTGCTGTCCACGCCGATGCCGCCGCCCATCCGCTCCACGAGCTGCTTCGAGATCGCGAGGCCGAGCCCGGTGCCTCCGTAGCGCCTGGTCGTCGACGCGTCGGCCTGCGTGAAGGGCTGGAAGAGTGCCGCTTGCTCCTCCGCGGCGAGTCCGATGCCGGTGTCGCGAACCTCGAAGCGGAGGAGGATGCCGTCCTCGGTCTGCTCGGCGACGGCGACCCGCAAGCCCACCTCGCCGCGGTCGGTGAACTTGATGGCGTTGCCGACCAGGTTGGTGATCACCTGCCGCATCCGGAACGGATCGCCCTCGAGCGCCGCCGGGACGGCGGGCTCGACGAACGTCATCAGCTCGAGCCCCTTCACCTGGGCCCGGCGAGCGAGGAGCCCCGCCACCTCCTCGACCATCGCAAGCAGATCGAAGCGCACGCTCTCGAGACGGAGGGCTCCCGCCTCGATCTTCGAGAAATCGAGGATGTCGCCGATGATCCGCATGAGCGCCTCGCCGGAGGCGTTCACCGCCTCGGCGTACGAGGTCTGCTCGGCGGTCAGCGGCGTGGCGAGCAGGAGCTCGGTCATGCCGATGATCCCGTTCATCGGCGTGCGGATCTCGTGGCTCATCGTGGCGAGGAACTCCGACTTGGCCCGGTTTCCGGCCTCGGCGGCCTCCTTGGCGCGAAGGAGCTCCTCGGCGCGCCGGGCCATGACCCCACGCGTCCGGCGAACGGCCACCACGATGCCGGCGAACAGGACGCCGAGGAAGACGTAGACCGCGGTCAGGAGTGCGGTCGAGGTCGCCCTGGCGCCCGCGCGGTGCCGGCTCAAGGCCACCTTGCTCGCGTCGCTCTGCTTCAGGATGACGTTGAAGAGGGCGTCGTACGCCTGGTCGGTGGCGGTTCCCGGCTGGCTGTCGCGACGGTGCACCCAGCGGACGCCTGCGAGCCGCCGGAGCTCGGCGAGATCGCGCTCGACGGCGACCAGTGCGGTGCGCGCCTCGCCTTCCTCGAGCGGCGCGAGCGGGCCGAACTTGGTCTCGCCCCCGTCGAGGAGGGCCCGGGCCAGCGCGGACGCCTCGTCGAGCTTGGCGTGGACGTCCCGGTCGAGATCGATGCTTTCATCTCCCGCGATGGCCTCCTCGAGCCACAGGTGGGAGATCGTCGTCTGGAGCTCCATGTGCTCGCTGGCGAGGAGCTGCGCCGTCTGCTGTTCGAAGCTCGAGGACGTGACCGACATCGCGTAGAGGACGGCGGCCACGGCGACCATGCCCACGACCGCGGTGCCGACCTCGATGTCGATGCCCCCTCGCCGTGACCCGCGCGCTCGGGCGTCGCCGCGGACCGAGGGGGCGTGGCGCTCGAGGCTCATGGCATGCTCGGCTCGGGCGCGGTGATTCGTCCTGGCACGCGAGCTCGTTGCTTCAGGGACGGGACGTCGCCGGGACGCACCGAGAGGTGCTGGCGCCGCGGCGAGGCGTCAAGGTGCGGCCACGTCAGACGACGGGCGCCTTTACTTGGACCGCTGGCGATGCGCTGGTGACGAGCGTATCGTCGCGACGATCTCGGTGGAACGCTCGAGCAAGGTGCGCTGGACGTTCCTGCTGGGTGTCCTCGTCAGCCTCCTCGCCCCGGTCGCGCGCTGGGGGATCGCGCCGCTGCTCGGGCAGCTGCCGGCGGACTACGCGGAGGAGACTGCGTACGCCGCCACCTCGCGATTCCGGCCCACCCTCGACGCCCCGTGGGAGGAGCACGCGCTGATCGCCCGGCGGGTCGACCAGACGCTCCTGGCGTCGGCGCAGCGCCTGCTCGTGCAGGGCGATCTCCACTGGACCAGCCTGACCGGCGAGATCCTGTTCGAGACCTCCGCGGTGTTCGGGGTCGACCGTGGCACGCGGGCGAACCTCGCCGGCTACGGCAACGTCGACCGCGCGGGGCAGTTCCTGTTTCCAGCGCCCACCGAAGCCGCGACCTATTCCTACTGGGACCCGATGTGGGTCGGCACTCGCGAGGCTCATTTCGAGCGCCGGGACACGCTGGAGGGCGTCCCGGTCCACGTGTTTCGCTTCCTGGTGCGCGGTCTCGACGAGACCGACGGGTATCTGCACCTGCCCGACGTGCCGCAGCGCTATCGCATGCACAGCGACGGGGAAGGAACGCTCTGGATCGAGCCGACCTCGGGCGTCGTCGTGGACTACGAGGAGCGAGGGCGGAGCGGCTTCGTAGAGCCCGCCTCCGGCACCCGGGTCGGCGATGCCTACGTCTGGGAGGCTCGCTACACCCCCGCCACGCGCTCCACAAAGCTGGCGCAGGCGACGGCCGAGCGCTGGCGGTCCCTCTTCGTCGGCACCTGGCTGCCGATCGGGCTGCTGTTGCTCGGCGTGGTCGCGATGGTCGGCGCCGGGCTGGGCATCCTGCGGCGACGGACACGCCCGCAGCGGGCCGCCGCAGCGGCGGTCGCCGGAGAGGCCGGAGCGGAGCCATGAGGCGACGGCTCGGCCTCACGCTCCGCATCGCCGTCGTGTTCGTCCTCTTCGCCGGCGTGCTCCTCGCTTGCATCGGCACGCTCGCCTACCGGAGCGGGCACAGCCTCCTTCGCGAGGCGGCGGTGGCGGAGCTCCTCGCCACGACGCTCCAGAAGCAGAGCGAGATCGACCGCTTGTCCGACCGTCGGCTCGGCCTGCTGGAGGAGGTGTCGCTCTCCCCCGCGGTACGCGCCGCGGCTGAGGCCCTCACTGCTGCGCCGAGCGCCGCGGCGGCGACCGGCATCGCACGCGAGGCGCTGGTGAGCGAGATGCGTCCGTGGATGGACGCGCACCGTGAAGGCCTCCTGATGATGGCGGTCGTCGACCCCATCGCCGGCACCATCCTCGCCGCCACCGATCGCACCGTCGAGGGCCGCACGGTGGCCGACGAGCCCTTCTTCGCGGGCGGCAAGGCCGGCCCCATCCTCCAGAACCCGCACCTCTCCGCGATCCTGGGGCGGGCCGCGTCGACGGCCGCCACGCCGCTTCGCGCGGCCGACGGCCGCCTCGTCGGCGTCCTGGCCATCTGGATCGACCCCGCGGCGCTCGGCGCGATCGTCCAGCAGCGGAGCGGGCTGCGCCGGTCGGACGAGGCCTACCTCGTGAACCTGGACGGCGTGTTCGTGTCGCAGCCTCGCTTCGCCGCGCCGTCGGTCGTGCTGAAGGACCACGTCGACACCGAGGCCGTGCGTCGCTGCCTGCAGGGCAACAGCGGGGTCTTCTTCGGACCCGACTACCGCGGGACCCCTGTGATCACGGTGTACCGATGGCTGCCCTCGCGGAAGCTGGCGCTGATCAGCGAGATCAGCGAGAGCGAGGCGCTGGAATCCGCAGACGAGTTCGGCAACGTGCTCGCCGTCATGGGCGGCGCCATGCTCCTTCTCGCCTCGGGCGTGGCGGTGTTCCTGGCGCGGACGATCACCCTGCCGGTGCACAGCCTGCGGGCCGGGGTCGCGCGCTTCGGCCGCGGTGAGCTCGACCCATCGCTGGTGGACGTCGCCGACGACGAGCTCGGCGAGCTGGCCGCCGAGTTCAACGCGATGGCCGCGGCCATCGCCGAGAAGGAAGGTCGGCTCGTCGCGAACGCCGCCGACCTCGAGCATCGGATCGCGGAGCGGCAGCGCCAGGCCGATCTCCTGGAGCTCGCCCACGACGCCATCGTGGTCCGCGATCCTGCCGGCTCCATCCGCGTCTGGAACCAGGGTGCGGAGAAGATCTACGGCTGGACCCGCGATCAGGTCGATGGGCGAGACATCGACGAGCTGCTCGCCGTTCCGCCGGGCGCTCCCGCCGAGGAGGCGGAGACGACGCTGCTCACCACCGGCCGCTGGGAGGGCAAGGCCACGCGGCGGCGACGCGACGGCACGCACGTCGTCGTGGCCACGCGCCAGGCCCTCCAGCGCGATGCGGCAGGCCAGCCCAGCGCCGTGCTGGAGATCAGCAGCGACATCACCGAGCAGGAACAGGCGGCCCGCGATCTGCAGCGCGCCAAGGAAGCCGCGGAGCACGCCAACAAGGCCAAGAGCGAGTTCTTGGCCAACATGAGCCACGAGATCCGGACGCCGATGAACGGCGTGCTCGGCGCGGTGGGCCTGCTCCTCGACACGCCGCTCTCGGCGACCCAGCGCGATCTCGCGGGTCTCGCCCGTGGCAGCGGCGAGACCCTCCTCACCATCATCGACGACATCCTCGATTTCTCGAAGATCGAGGCCGGCAAGCTGGTGATCGACCCTCAGCCCTTCGATCTCCTCCTCTCGGTCGAGGCGGTCGCCAGCCTGATCGCGTCGCGGGCTGCGGACAAGGGCATCGACCTCGTCGTCCGTTACCCCGTCGGCGTGCCACGCCACGTCGTCGGCGACGTCGGCCGCGTCCGGCAGATCCTCACCAACCTGTGCAGCAACGCCATCAAGTTCACCGAGCGCGGCCACGTCCTGCTCGAGGTCGCCGCGGAGGAGATCACCGACGGCGAGGTGGCGCTCCGCCTCCGGGTGGAGGACACCGGCATCGGGATCCCCGAGCGCACGCTGTCCTTGCTGTTCGAGAAGTTCACCCAGGCGGACGCGTCGACCACCCGACGCCATGGTGGGACGGGCCTGGGCCTCGCCATCAGCAAGCAGCTGGTCGAGCTGATGGGCGGGACGATCGGCGCCGAGAGCCACGTCGGCAAGGGCTCGGTCTTCTGGTTCGAGATCCGCTTGCCCCGCCTCGCCGAGGTGGTCCCGCAGGAGGCCGCCGTCGCAGGCTTGAGGGTCCTCATCATCGACGACAGCGCGATCAACCGGCGGCTCCTGCTCGAGCAGACGACCGCCTGGGGGATGCGCGCAGGCAGCGCGGCCTCGGGAGAGGAGGCGGTGCAGGCCTTGCGCGCCGCGCACGCCGCGCACGAGCCCTACCAGGTCGCGATCGTCGACTTCCAGATGCCGGACATGGTCGGCGAGGAGCTGGGGCGGAAGATCAAGGCCGACCCGCAGATCGGCGACGTCGTCCTGGTGATGCTGACCTCGCTGGCGCGGGACGAGGACGCCCCACGGCTGCGCGAGCTTGGCTTCTCTGCGTACCTGCTCAAACCGGCGCGGCAGTCGGACCTCCTCTCGGCCCTGCAAGCTGCCTGGGCCAGCGGGACGCGCCCCGCGGGGACCGTCCCCTCGATGGTGGCCAGCCCGGCCGAGGCGGACCTCCGGGCGACCTCTGCGCGCTTCGGCGCACGC
>JBKJLX010000614.1:0-5935 GCA_046596645.1 Polyangiaceae bacterium | reverse complement strand
GACACAGACGCTCTTCATCGAGGAGGCTTTACCGGACACGAGGCGGCGCCGCTACAGCTCGGTCGCGCAGCGGAAGCCGATGCCCGGCGCGCGCGCAGCCGGGCTCTGGTTGTACCGGAAGGCCGGGTTGAGCCAGAGCGCGCTGCCCCCGTTGAAGGCGCCACCGCGGATGACGCGCGCGTCGCCGGCGTCCGGCCCCCTGGGGTCGGTCAGCTCCTTGGCCTCGTAGGGGCTCCAGTAGTCGGAGGTCCACTCCCAGACGTTGCCGACCATGTCGAGGAGGCCGTGCGTCGTCTTTCCCGGCGGGAACGACCCCACCGGTGCGGTGCCGGGATACCCGTCGTCGGCCTCGTACATGCGTCCGCTCTCCGGCAGGTCCTTCGCCTTTTCCCAGGCCGTGCACTCCTTGCCGCAGGCGTTCATGTGCTTGCCGTCCGAGGCGGCCTCGTCGCCCCAGGGGAACTTGCGGCCGTCGCTTCCGCGCGCCGCGAACTCCCACTCCGCCTCGGTGGGGAGGCGCGCGCCGCGCTCCTTGCAGTAGTTGTTGGCCTGCTGCCAGTCGACGCAGTTGACCGGGTGGACCTCGCGATCGCGCGCCTGGAAGTTGCAGAGCTCGGCCTGCTTCTCCTGCACCTTCTGGTGGTCGCCCTCCGAGCGCTCCTTCGGCTTGGGGTACGAGGGCACCCTGTCCGGACGCTTGCAGCGGCCCTTGTCGGAGCACTTCCGGTAGTCGCCGACCGTGACCTCGGTGAGGTCCATGCAGAAGCTGCCCAGCGTCACCCGGTGCGCGGGCTTCCAGGGCGCGAAGCCCTCGTCGTCCGACCCGCGGAAGAAGCTGCCACCCTCCACGGTCGCCATGCCCTCGGGGCAGGTCGTCGCGTCCGTCGGCTGGGCGACGGCGGCCGCGGAGGGCGTCGCACTCGGGGACGAGCTCGGCGACGCCGGACCCGAGTCACCGCGCAGCCCGAAGAAGGCGCCGACCGCGCCCAGGGCGAGCACGCCGAGCACGGCGGCGATCAGCTTGAGCGGCCCCGCACTGGGAGCTGCGGGTGGCGGCCCGCCGGTCGTGGCGGCGAGCATGCCGCCGGTCGTGGTGCTGCCCCCGGTGATGGGGCCGGGAACGGTCTCGGCCGACATCCGCGCGCCGCCTGCAGCGACCTGCGCGAGGTTCACGGTGTGCGAAGGCTGGCGCGTCGTGGTGGAGCCCTGCCAGAGGTGTCCCTCGAAGGCGACGGCGTAGAGGTCGGTCCAGAACTCCCCCATCGACCGGTAGCGGTCGCGGGGGGAGACGGCGAGCGCGCGGAGGAACACCGCCTCCACCGCGTCGCTCACCGGCACGCCGAGGGCGCGCGGGCTCGGGCGACGCGACTCGTCGCGCGCGGCGATGGCCAGCTGCAGATAGTCGTCCCCCTCCAGCGCCGCCGTCCCGCGGAGGATCTCGATCAGCACCAGCGCCATCGCGAAGACGTCGGTCCACGGGCCGGTGGCGCCGTGCGAGCGACTGAACTGCTCGGGGGCCCCGTAGTTGGGCGTGAACGCGGTGACCGTGGAGCCGGTCTGGGCGAGGCTGGTCGCCAGGTGCGCGTGCTCGGCCATCACCTTGGCGATGCCGAAGTCGAGGAGCTTCACCTGGCAGCCCTCGCGGCGCGGGTCCCCGATGACGAAGAAGTTCGCCGGCTTGATGTCGCGGTGGGCGATGTTCATCCCGTGGACGACGTCCAGCGCCTGCGCGGCGGGCTCCAGCAGCTCCATCGCCTCCTGCAGGGTGCGGGTCGGCAGGCGCGATGTGCGCTCGAACCACAGCACCTGCTCGAGCGACTTCCCCTCCAGCCACTCGAGCACCATGTACGGCACCCAGTCGCCGTTGGGCGCGGTGAAGGTGCCGACGTCGCGGGCCTGCACGATGGCGGCCGTGCGGCTGGAGAGCGACGTCATGAGCTTGCCCTCCTGGATGAAGCCGTCGAGCAGCTCCTGCCGCTGGTGCTCGGGCGCACTGGAGAGGACACGGAAGCACTTGATGGCGACCGGCTGCTTCCAGATCAGGTGCTCTGCGCGGTAGACGACGGCGAACCCACCTTCACCCACGACCTTCTCCATCCGATACTTGTCGGCGAGAACGGTCCCGGTGATGCCGAGCGGGTCCGGGTTGGCGGTCATGTCGTCGGGCGGAACGATAGCAGCGTCCAGCAAGGCCCCAGCAATACGCCGCGCCGATGGTTGCGGTTCGGACCCTCGACGGCGAAAAGCCGGCCCGCGCGCTCCCGACGGCTCAGCGAGCGGCACCGAGGAGAGTCCCGCGTCCCGCCAGGTCGGCGAGCAGCGTCGACGCGCGCCCGATGGCCGTCGCGTCGACCGCCAGGCCGGCCCTCTCGCAGGCAGAGCGGACGGCGTCGGCCAGGGTGGCGCCGCCGAGGAGGCGCTCGACGAGCTCCGCACCGAACGGCGTCAGCTCGAGGTAGCGGACGTCGTGCTCCGCGTCGCGGTAGCCGAGGAGGACCGCGGGCTCCGGCGCCAGGGCCACGTCGTCATCGCGCAGACGATGCACGGGGTACCGGTAGCGGAGCAGGCGCGCGGCGGCGTCGAACACCACCGGTCGCGCCAGATCGAGCGCCGCGGCGTCGACGCGCGCCGGTTGCGGTGGCGCGGCACCGATCTCGTAGAGCGAGAGCTCGTGGCGCGCGAGCTCGGCGAGGAACGCCGGCAGCGTCGGGTCGGCCGCCCACCGCGGCGCGAGGCGCTCGATCATCTCCCGCGGCGCGTCGCGCAGGTAGTGCGACCGCGGGAGCGCGTCCCCGCACATGCGCGCGATCTCCCCTTCCAGCCTCGCGCCGAGGCGACGCACGGTGCGCGGCATCTGGATGCGGGCGGCGGCGGCGAGGCCGCGGTGGACGAGCTTGCGGTAGACGACCAGGCGCGACGGCGCGTAGCGCGCGAGCGCCTCGACGTCCTCGCCGTCGAGCCCCTGCGCCGCGAGCCACCCGCGCGCGTCGGCGCGCAGCGCGGTCTCGGCGTCGGGATCGGTGACCGTCCTCCGCAGGGCGCCGACCAGGCCCCGGAAGCGCGCGTCCTCCGCGGCGTCCTCCACCGACGGCGCGCCGGTCGCACCCTCGACCGTCGTGCTCAAGACGCGCCGCGCCGCGCGAGGCCGCGCTCGAAGGCGGCGCGGATGCGCCCCGCCTCCTCCACCAGCTCGGGGAGCGGCGGCACGCCGTGATCGCGCTCGAGGACGACCGGCACCGCCCCGGTCCGCACGGCGGCACGCTCGAGCAGAGCGAGGACGGGATCGATCACGTCCGCCCCGTGGGTGTCGATGACGACGCCGTGCTCCTCCGACCATCGGTGGCCGGCGACGTGGATCTGGACGGTGCGCTCGAGCGGCAGGGCGTCGAGGAACGCCTCGGCGTCGAAGCCGTGATTCTTCGCGTTGACGAAGACGTTGTTCACGTCGAGGAGGAGCCCGGCGCCGGTGCGGTCCAGCACCTCGGTGATGAACTCGGCCTCGGGGATGTCGGCGCGCCCCAGCTCCAGGTAGTGAGACACGTTCTCCAGCGCGAACGGGATCTCGAGCCTCGCCTGCACCTCCTTCACGCGGGCGACCACGTGGCGGAGCGCGCCGCGCGTCAGCGGCAGCGGCAGGAGGTCGTGGGTGACGCCGCCGTCGAACCCGCTCACGCAGAGGTGGTCACTGAAGAAGGGCGCGCGCACGTGGCGCAGGAAGTCCCGCACCTCGGCGAAGAACTGCGGGTCGAAGGGGTCGAGGCCGCCGACGTCGAGCGTCAGCCCATGACAGAGGATGGGGATCCGGGCGCGGATGGTCTCCAGCGCCTCCGGGATGTAGCCGCCGCGACGCGCGTAATTCTCGGGACCGATCTCGAAATGATCGACGCCCTCGATGCGACCCGCCGAGGCGAGCGCGTCGAGGACGTCCTCCAGGTGCTCCCAGCGGAGCCCCAGACCCACGCGTGCCGGGGGAACCTGCTGCATGCTCGCCTCGGCCCGTGCCTTCAGCGGCAGCCGCCGGCTACCCGCAGGTGCCTTCACCGCAGGCGCCCTGGGCGCCCTTCTTGGCGGGCGTGCCCGCGGTGGTGCCCGGCTTCTTCGCCGGCGCCGTCCCCGTCTTGGGGGGCGCCTTGGGCGGCACGGCCGCCGAGGCGGGGGATGCGGGCGCCCCACCGGCCGCAGGAGCGGTCGCGGTGTCGGTGGCGGGGGCGGCCGTCGTCGTCGCGGCGTCGGGGGCCGCGGTCGGCTCCGCGGCGTGGGTGCCCGCAGCCTTGTCGTGACCGCCACAGCTGCCGGCGGCGCACGAGCCGGCGGCTCCCTTGCTGTCTGCCGGGGCCGCCACGGCGGGCTGCGAGGGGACCTCGGCCGAGTCCGGCGAGCCGCCACAGCCAGCGAGCAGGCCGCTTCCGGCGAGGAGGACGGCGCCGCCGCTCAGAGCGGCGAGGGTCTCGGTGATCGACTTGAGGCTCAGCATCCGATTTTCCTCCGGCACGTCGGGCCAGCGATGAGGCACGAGAGATTACGCCTTGTCCGACGCTCTCCGCGTTGGCTACGGCTCAGCGCGCATCTGGTTTCAAACCGGGGAGGACTCAGTACGACTTCCCCTTACCCTTGGGCGGTGCGCTGGGGGCCGCGCTCCCCGCCGGGGCGGCGCTGGCCGCGGGCGCCGCGCTGCCGGCGGCCGCGGCGCTCGCCGAGGCCGCGGGGTCGGCGCTTCCGGGCGGAGCGGCCTCCACCGCAGCGGGCGTCGCAGCGGGCGGCGGCACGTCCCCGGCAAAGGCGACGAAGTCGAGCTCGATGGGAGCGTCCTTCGCGACCTTGGGGGCCAGCACGTCGAGCGTCTTCTGGGCGAGCTTGCCGAACGCCTCGCGAGGGCGGACGTCGTGCTCGGCCAGGCCGACCGGGAACGGCTTCACGGTCCTCACGTGAACGCTCTTCAGCTTGTCGCCCTCGAAGCGGAACGTCGCCTCGAGGTCGACCGTCTTCGTGGACTTGCGCTGGTGGAGGAGCACGTCGCCGGTCGCGGTGAGCGTGACCTTGCGCTCGTCGCCGGTGAGCTTGGTCACGTCGGTGGCGGAGGCCTTGTCGATCTTGCGGATCGAGAAGTCGACGCGCTGGTTCTTCTTCCGCTCCGCCTCCGGCGCGTCCTCGTCGATCTCGAGCCAGGCGCGCGCGTGCTTGTTCTGCAGCTCGACCTTCTCCTCGGTGCCCGGCGCGCCGTCCTCGCCGGTCTTGGTCTGGAAGAGCTCGAGCCTCGCGATGTCGACCTGGATGACGCCAGTCGTCTTCATCAAGTCCCTGGGATCGACCTCGATCGAGCCGGACGTGCTCTTGTCGGCAACGCCGCGGATCTTCTCCTCGGGCGCATCCATGAGGAACGTCACCTTGCTCTGCGCGGGATCGACGGTGAGCTTCTGCGCCGTCGCGGCCTTCTTCTCGGCGACGAGGGCGGACGCGGTCGGGGCGAGGTGGGTGCCGCCCTGATCCCCGCACGCGGCGGTCGAGGAGGCGGCGGCGAGCGCGAGGACGGCGACGAGCGCGGAACGGTTCATGGGAGAGGTCTCCTTGTCGACGGCGCGTCCACGCGCCCCCCGCCCGGGCGACCCAGGCACGGCGGGACGATAGCCGATCCTCAGGCGGCGACGGCGGTGTCGCGCGCGGCCGTCTTCTCGAAGCGGAGGACCAGGTCGCGCACCAGGTCGAGGCGTTTGAGGACGGGCGTGGTGAGGTCGTCGAGGACGGCGAGCCCGAGGCCGCTCGCGCGCGCCAGGGCTCGCCAGCCATCGAGCGTGCAGGACGGGCGCGCGCCGATCACCCCGTCCCCGAGGCGACCCACGATCATATCCTTCAGGGCGAGGACGATCATCCCGGGGGCGGTGGGGACGCGATCGTGGAGCGGGAAGAGCCCTCCCGGACGGAGCACGCGAGCACATTC
>JBKJLX010000544.1:0-8868 GCA_046596645.1 Polyangiaceae bacterium | reverse complement strand
GAGGACGGTGTCGCCCGGGAGGCGGGCCTCGAGGCCCTGCTTGGCGAACTTGTAGCAACGCTGGTTCTGGCCGAACGTGCGGCAGTCCTGCCAGGTCCCGGTGCCGCCGAGGCCGGTGGTCTGGTACTCCTCGGTGTGCGCCTCCATCTCGGAGACGTAGCCTGGCGTGTCGGTCTCGAGCGCGGCCATGGTCGCGAGCACCGCGTACTCGGTGACGTAGTGCGTCTGCACCGACTGGCGGAAGTAGCCGGACTGGGCCACCGCGAGGCTCGCCGAGCGGGTGGCGAAGATGCCCACGGCGGAGAGCATCGCGATGACGAGCAGCACGATGTAGACGGTGAGCCCGCGCGCGGCGCGACGCGCGCCGCAGAGCCGAGCACGAAGCCCCGCCGGAAGTCGGGACCGAGGAACAACCCGGCTCACCACGACACCTGGCTCAGGTTGGGCAACTGCACCTCGGAGTGGAGCGTCCTCATGCGGGCGTACCTGTTCTTCGTCTGGACGTCCTTCACCAGCCAGCGGGTGACGGCCGCGGACGGGCTGGCGGCGTCGCGGTCCGGGACGCGGGCACGCGTCGAGAGGCGAACCCGCACGCCGCGCGCCCTGTTGGGCAGGACATCGTCGATGTCGGCCGTGTCCGACGGGATGAGCTCCAGCGCCGAGGGTGTCGTGGTCGACGCCGCCGCGACGAGGACGCCGAAGCTGAGGTCGACCGCGAACTCCGCGATCACCTCCTGGGAGTTCAGGGTGGCGCCGACCTCGAACGGCGCGGCCACGTCGTCGGGGTGGATCTCCTCGCGCAGCAGCTCGACGCGGTTGCCCTCGCCGGTGACGCTGTCAGGCCCGGTCGGGGCCATCACTGCGGCGTAGGGGGCGCAGGCCGCGGCCGTCGTGCAGAGAGGGCCGATGCGGTAACGGATGATCGAGACCGGGTTGACCAGACCGCCGCCGGGACGAGCCCCGCAGGTCTGACCGGAGGTGTTGACGGCGGCGCCGTTGGCCTGCTCCACGGTCAGGCTGACCTTCTCCAGGCCGCCCGCACCGTCGAGGTCCGGGTCGCAGGCGGTGACCTTGAGGTAGGTCTCCAGCCCCGACGCCTCGACGACGCGGACGAATCGCTTCGGCTCGGTGTTGGTGGCGCTCACCGGAGGCAGGAAGATCTGGCAGAACGCGGCGGCGCTCCTGCCGGCGTCGAGGAACGCGCGCTGGGTCGGACCCCGGTTCACCGCCAGCGACATCACGCTGCCGTTGATGCCGCGATACTCG
Source organism: Polyangiaceae bacterium (assembly GCA_046596645.1). Lineage (GTDB taxonomy): Bacteria > Myxococcota_A > Polyangia > Polyangiales > Polyangiaceae > JBKJLX01. Next base: position 7,602 of record JBKJLX010000544.1, on the reverse strand, counting down.
AACTGCTCGGCGGACGTCATGTTGCCGCTGATGACCACCGCGTCGGGCATGTCGATCCCGGTGTTGATGTCGTAGCCCTTGGTGTCGAGTGAGCTGCCGTTGTTGGACCCGCCTTCGCGAAGCTCGAGCGCCCGCAGCTGCGCGGCGTCCCTGTCGACGGAGGGGCAGATACGCGGGTCGTTCTCGACGTCGGCCGAGGACATGTAGCCCGCCCGCTGGAGGTCGGAGTTGATGCGGCTCAGAGCGAGCGCCGTCGACACCTGGCTGCCGGCGATGCGCGACTCGTCCTGGAACGCCTTCATCGCGTTGCGCGCGAGAGCGTAGGCAGCGGTCGACACCAGGAGGCCGGCGGTGAGCGCGACGATCAGCTCCACCAGGGTGAAGCCGCGCGAGTGCCTGTGAGCGCGTGCTCGGCGGCGGGACCGGGAGAGGACGGAGCTCATGGGGGTCAATTCCTGAACTCGTTGGGGCGGATGGCGCTGGCAAGGAACACCCAGCCGTAGTCGGCGGCGGTGTAGTCCACGCTGTTGACCGTCATCGCGGTGCCCGCGAGCATCGCCGTCACGTTGGGGACGTTGGCCGCCGTGCACTCGGCGTCGACCTCGCGCCCGGCCTTCGCCCAGAACGTCCGCACCTCGACCCGGATGAGGAGTGCGTCGCGCGCCTGCAGCGTCGGCCCACCGCCCGGGATGCCGGTGTTGTACCGCTCCGAGTTGGGGTCGAACATCACCGGCACCAGCCGGACGTGGGTGCAATACCCGACCGGGTTGGTGCCCGGAGCGCCGTCGGTGTCACCCGTGACGTCGGAGACGCCGAGGCCGAGGCCGGTGCTGTCGGGGAAGGGGGCGGACGCCAGCGTCCAGGCGCCCGCCACGCTCGACGACGTAGGCAGCAGCGCGGTCAGCAGCGTCGCGTCGGCGTAGTCCTCGGTGTTCCCAGCCGGGGTGGCCCCCGCGATGATGCCCTGCCATCGCGTCGCGTCGACGCGCACCCGCTCCAAGTGCGCCTGGGCGATGCCCGTGGCGACGTTGATGTTGCGGCCGTTGGTGACGCCGACGACGGTGATCTTCTGCAGGGTGATGACGCCGCTCGCGCCGACGGCGAGGATGGCGAGGGCCATCAGCACCTCGATCATCGTGTACCCGCGAGCCGCGACGCCCAGGGCACGGCGGCCACCAGCGTGGAAACCAGAGGGTGAGCCAGCGCGCTTCACAGCGAGACCCTCGTGAGCCCGTTGGGCATGACGAAGACCGAGCGGGTCTGGCCGACGGTCGCACCCTCCGCGCGCTGGACGCTGATGTTGACGACACCGGCCAGGTTCTGAAAGCCGGGCGCTGCGGTGTCGGGGATCGACTGGAGCAGCGAGGTCAGGGTGCCCACCGCGATGCCCTCGCCGCCGTTGTTGTCCGTCCAGAAGGTGCGGCCGCGCGGCGTGTAGCAGACCTGGACCTGATCGATGACCGTGGTCCCATCGGGGGAGGTGATGACGAACTTGGAGCTGCCGGGCCTGCCGTTGATGCGGTCGACGAGCCGCCAGGTTCCCTGGTTGCGGCAGCCCGGGAGCGGAAGCCCGACGGCGTCGACATGCTCGTAGATGATGGCGACGGGGAAGGCGGACGCGCTGTCCACCACGACGGCGACGGCCGCGCCGCGGCCGAGCGCGCGGGCGCGGGCGACGCGGAAGACGTCCGAGAACATCGCGGCCTCGCGCTGCGTCCGCCGCTCGCGGATCATCTCGACGAAGCCCGGCGTGGCCAGGGCGGCGAGGACGGAGATGACCGCCAGGACCGCCAGCATCTCGAAGAGGGTGAAGCCGCGAGACGCCGCGCGGCTGGCGCGCACGTCCGCGGCCCCCATCGGCGCGACCGCCAGCCGGGCCCGGGCTCGAGATGCGGCAGACGTTTCCATGGCGGAGGCTCCCTGAGCAATGCCCGTGCCCGCACCCGCTCGACCCCCCGGGCTGCGCTCCACGCCGGCTGGTGCTGCCCGGGTCCCGCCGCGGGCGGAAACCTCTTTGCGTGGCTACGAAAAATGTTCACGGCGTCGCGGTTTCAGCAGGTTGTGTTACACGGGCGCTGCGATGAGCACCTTCTCGCCTCCTTCCTCCACGCCCTCGGCCGCCCTCGCTGCCGTGCTCCTGGTCGCCGGGTGTGGGGGAGGGGAGCGGACCGAGGATCGGGGCGTCGCTCTCCGCGGCTCGACGAGCGCAGCCACGACCGAGGTCGGTCGCCGAGGCGCGCCACCGCCGGCCGCGTCCGCCCGGGCGGGCGTGTGCGAGGCGGGCGGGGGCACCATCAAGGACGAGGCCACCGCGAAGCTGATCCCGCGGAAGGTGGGCGACTACTGCCTCGACCCCAACGAGCCGGCGCGCACGTTCGGGGAGAGCGGCGACCGGCCGCTCGACGACATCTGCAACCTCTTCGATGGCGAGTGCGACGTCTACAAGGGGTTCCGGGTGCTGCGCGTCGCGCAGGTGCGCTGGGTGTCGGGCACGGGCAGCAGCGCGACCATCGACGGGTACGTCTCGCGCTTCGCCTCGGCGGAGGACGCGTACGGCATGTTCACCAAGCGGGTCGTCGGTGACGGCGACCCCGCCGACCCGGCGACGCCGGCCCCCATCGGCGGTGGCGGCGGCGCCGCGCTCGGCGTGGGCAACGCGCTCCTCTGGCGCGGCGCCTACCTGGTCGAGCTCACGCTGAACGACGACACTGCGGCGGAGGCGGCGCTCCGCACCGCGAGCGCGAAGATCCTGCCGCCGCTGGTGCAGGAGATCGGCGCCGCGCTGCCCGGCGAGACGCAGCTGCCGGAGGCGGCGCGCCTCCTGCCGACCGAGGGGCGGCTGCCGATGGGCGTGCGCTGGGTGCGCGGCCCGCTGTGGGCCCCGGCCAAGGGCGCGGCCGACGGCGCGCTCGGCTACTACGCAGCGGGCGCGCGGCGCCACCGCGTCGCTGTCATCGCCCGCGGGGACGACGCGCAGGCCAAGGACGTCATGCGCTCTCTCGCCGACATCCCCGGAGCGCGCAAGGAGAAGGGCCTCGGCGACGAGGCGGTCGTCGCCACCGTGGAGGAGTCGAAGGGCCTCGCCGCGGAGTGGGTGTTCGCGCGCAAGGGCTCGCGCGTCGTCGCGGTGGGCGACGAGATCCGCGTGATGCGCGCCGGCGAGTCCCCCGACGAGCGCGCGGCGAAGTCGCTCGACCTCGCCGCGAAGATCGAGCAGCTGAAGAAGCTGCTCTGACGGGCGCCCCTCCGCGCGCCGCCCGTCACCCGGCGGCGCACCCCTGGCGGCACGACGTCACCTGGTGCCCATCACTTGGTACGGAGAATGACGTGGTAGCCGAAGGGGGTCTCGACGATGTCGCTGATCTCGCCGACCTTCGTCTTCTCCAGGCCTTCCTGGAACTCCTTCACCATCGCGCCCTTGCGGAAGTTGCCGAGGTTGCCACCGCGCTGCGCCGCGTTCGGCTCGTCCGAGTAGGCCGCGACGACCTCCTCGAACTTGGCGCCGGCGACCTTGGCCTTGGCCAGCGCCTCCTTGGCGCGGGTCATTGCCTCCTCCTTGGTGCGGGTGATCCCGGGAGGAACGCGCTTCGACTCCTTGTGCATCACCAGCACGTGCTTGGCGCCGAAGGTGTCGGTGGGCGGCTGCGCTGGCCCCGGCGCGGCGGCCTGGGTGGCCGGCGCGGGCGGCGCCGCTGCGGGGGCGGCGGCCGCGGGGAGGTCGTGCGCGGAGCGCTGCGGCATCGGCGAGAACAGCGGCTTGAGCACGCGGTTGAACGTGCCGAAGAAGCCGAGGACGCCGACCAGGACCAGCACGCCCAGCGCCGCGTAGGGCGTCCACCAGGTCGGATCCTGCGACTCGTCCTCCGTCGCGTCCACGTGACCGTGACCGTGACCTCCGCCGTGGGCGACCTTGGCGGCCGACTTGCCGGGGAGGGCCGCGGCGGCGCGGCGCGCCGAGAGCGGCGAGGCGCTGCGCGCGGCGGCGCCCTTGGCGGCGGCGCGGCGCTCGGCGGGAGAGGCCTGGGCGACGGGGACGCCAGCGTCCGGGTCGTCGTCGTCCTCGTCCTCGCGGTCGTGCTCGTCGCGGGCCTTCACGTCCTTGTTCGCCATCGTCTCTCGATCTCCCGGAGCGTCAGCCTGGCGCGAGCTGCGCCCAGGCGTTCGCAAGAACCGATTCGTTGCGCTCCTCGACACGCGTGTCGATCACGACGCGATCGCCGTCCACGGCGAAGGCGCGCGTCAGCAGCGTGTCGCCCGGCCACACCGGGCGGCGGAACTGTGCCGAGAAGCTCTTCATGCGCGAGGGGTCACCGCCGCACGCACCGTGGAGCACGGCGCGGCACGCGAACCCGAAGGTGCAGAGACCGTGCAGGATCGGTCCCTGGGGGAAGCCCACGCGCTCGGCGAAGGCCGGATCGGCGTGCAGCGGGTTGGGATCGCCGGACAGCCGGTAGAGAAGGGCCTGCTCGGGGGTGGTCGCCTCGCGACGGGTGAAGTCGGGCTCGCGATCCTTCGGCAGCGAGGGCGCCACGTTCTCCGGCGGTCGCGGGCCGCCGAAGCCCCCGGCGTTGCGGAAGATGATGGACCAGGTCGTCGAGAACACCGCCTCGCCGCGGATGCGCGACTCGGTGCTCAGGATCACCTGCGCGAACTTCTTCAGGTCATAGATCGCGTCCACGCGCGCGACCGTCTCCACGGTGGCCTCGGAGGGGGGCGGGGCGAGGACCCGCACCGTCTGCGCGCCGTGAACGACCATCGCCATGTCGCCGCCGGAGGCGCCGAGCATGTCCATGATCGGGGCGTACGCCGGCACGACCGCGAACGAGGGCAAGACCTTGATCCCCGCCGGCGTGCCACCGGGAAGCTGCGTTCCCTCGTAGAGGAACGCGAGCTCGTCGCGCCGCGCGCCCACGCCCAGCGCGTAGGTCGCGAGGGTCTTCCAGTCGTACGAGAGGGTCGCGGGCTTGCTCTCGCGGCCCACGATCGACACGTCCAGCGCCATGACCGGCACCGAGTACGCGCGAGAACCAGACGTGTCAACCGGCCCCACCGTTGCGCGCCCCCCCTTCGAAGGGCCTCCGAGTATCAGAGCGCGATGCGGTAGGCCATGAGCAGGCTGAGCTCGAACGTGTCCACCCGGCCCGAGATAGACGCCACGTCCGCCGTGGGCGACAGCTCCGGATCGCCGGGGAAGAACCAGTTCATGTAACGGAGCGTCAAGCCGGCCGACCAGTTGTCCGCGAACATCCAGTCGACGCCGCCGGCGGCGCCCACGGTGAAGCCCTCGGTGCCGATGTTGGTCGAGCGGGGGCCGACGAAGGCGACGTCCTCCGTCGGCTCGCGGTCGGCGAGGACGCTCCACGAGTCGCTGACGATGACGCCGCCGGCGCCGGCGCCGACCCACGCCTCCCACGGGTCCTGCTGCCAGAAGGCGTAGCGGAACAGCCCCTCCACCAGGAAGTAACGGCGGGCGTGGTCGCGGACCAGCGAAGGGTCGCCGCGGGCGGAGTCGGGGCCGACGGTGGTGCCCCACATGATGCCGGCACCGATGGCGAAGGGGCCGGTGCGGTAAAAGTTGCGGATGCCGAGGGCGAGGCTGGCCTCGCCGGTCTCGCACTCGTCGAGCGACGTCGGGCACACCTCGGCCGCCGGCAGGGCGAAGATGCCCGCGCCGACCTCGACCATCGTGTAGGGGCGGTCGAGCTCGCGCGCGGCCGAGGCGCGCTGCGAGGCGCGGGAGATGTCCTCCGCCGAGGCGTCGGCCGCAGCAACCAGGGCCACCAGCGCAGAGGCCACCGCGATCGGGGCGGCGCGGCGCATCACGAGCGCCTCGAGCGGGCGCCGGGGGTCGGGGCGACGCGCGGGTCCTGCGGCCGCGTGCGCTGCTGGGGCGCGAGGCGGATCGGGCGATCGCCGTCGCCGCGGCGACCGAGGACGACGCCGGCGTCGAGGCCCGACGCCGTCGCGGCGTGGACGATCTCGCGGGCCAGCGCCGCGCCGTCGGCGGGGCGCTTCGCGGGGTCGCGGGCGAGGGCGCGCTGCAGGAGGGCGGCGATGGGGGCCGGCACGTAGGCCGAGCGCAGGTGCTCGCGCACATCCGCCGGCTCGCGGGCGGCGCGGGCGGCGAGCACCGCTGCGGCGCTGGTTCCCTCGAAGGGAGCGCGGCCGGCGAGGCACTCGTGGAGCATCGCGGCGATGGCGTGGACGTCGGAGGCAGCGCTGGCCATGCCGCGCGCGGCTTCCGGCGCGAGGTAGCGGGCGGTCCCCACCACGCCCTCGCGCGTGCGCGCCGCGGTGCCGTCCTCCGCGCGCAGGGCGGCGAGGCCGAAGTCGAGGACCTTCACCGCGTCCACGTCGTCCCCGCGCCGGACCAGGACCACGTTGGAGGGCTTGAGGTCGCGGTGGAGGACCGAGGCCCGGTGCGCCTCGGCCGCCGCGTCCGCCACGCCCAGCGCGATGCGAAGCGAGCGGATCAGATCCAGCGCCTCGCCCGCCGCGCGGGCGGCGGAGAGGACCGCCTCCAGCGTGGGGCCGTCGAGCCACTCCAGGACGGCGAAGGGCTCGCCGCGCGCCTCGCCGGCCGCCTCCGGCAGCTCGCCGGTCAGCAGCACGGTGACGACGTTGGAATGGGCGATGCGGCTGGCGAGGCGCGCCTCGCGGTGGAAGCGCGCGAGGGCGCCGTCGTCGATCGGGGCCCCGCCGAAGGGCGCCCTGCGCGCGGCGAACACCTTCACCGCGACGGTTCGCTCGACCCCCGCCTGGTGCGCTCGATAGACGCGCGCCGACGCGCCCACGCCCGCCAGGCGCTCGATGCGCACGCCACCGGCCACCTCGACGCCGAGGCGCGGATCGGGGCCCTGGCGCTCCGCCTCGATCGAGGAGACCAGCGGCGCGCCGTCGCGCGGGCAGTACGCCGCGAGGTCGTCGGAGCGCTCTCCACAGGAAGCGCAGATCCTCGTGGTGGAAGGCACAGGCGGTGTCTCTGCTGCCTCACGATCCCGGCCGAAGTCGCAGGCGACGCCGGCCGTGTGAGGCAATTCCTGCGCGCACGATAGCAGACGGGGCTGGTACCCAGCCGGCGCTCGACGTACTAGGACGGCGCCGTGAGCAGGAAGGGCGAGGGGAAGTCCAGCGCCGCGTCGTCGCGCGGGGCGTCCACCGCCGGGAGGGGGGCCGCCGCCCGGTCCGCCGCCCAGCAGGCGATGCAGGCGCCCCCGGCCGAGATCGCGGCCGACGCGTATGTCGTCGACCTCCCCACGTTCCAGGGGCCGCTCGACCTGCTCCTGCACCTGATCCAGAAGCACGAGCTCGACATCTTCGACATCCCGGTGGCGTTCATCACCGAGCGGTACCTCGAGTACATGCGCGTGATGCAGTCGCTCAACCTCGACGTCGCCGCGGAGTACCTGCTCATGGCCGCGACGCTGGCGCACATCAAGTCGCGGCAACTCTTGCCGTCGGCGCCCGCTGAAGAGGCCACGGTCGACGGCGTCGCCGAGGTCGAAGAGGACCCGCGCGCCGCGCTCGTGCGCCGGCTGCTCGAGTACCAGAAGTACAAGGCCGCGGCGGAGTCGCTGGGCGAGCGCGACACGCTGGGCAAGG
>JBKJLX010000525.1:0-13978 GCA_046596645.1 Polyangiaceae bacterium | reverse complement strand
GCCCGTGGGGGCGTAGCCGCCGCGCTCGCGCACGGTGTAGCCGCCGTTCTGGCCGGGCTGGTTCGAATAGCCCTCGGGGGTCGAGCCCAGCACCAGGTTGTCGAGCAGGTCGATCTGCGCGAGCACGCGCACGTTGTCGCTGACGTGCAGCTCCGGGTTCAGGCGAAAGCGCATGTTGGCGCCGGCGTTGGTGTTGCCGTCGCACGGCTCGAGGTTCTGCGGGTCGTCCCCGCAGAGCTTCACCGGCTGGGTGATGCCGCTGATGTCCGTGTAGTCCTTGTCCGCCGGGTTCGCCCAGATCTGGCTGCCGGGCGCGTCCCTCCGCCCGAGGGCGAAGTGGTGGAAGAGCTCGGCGCGCAGGCGGTAGTAGCCGTGGATCTCGAAGGTGGGACGCGCGGTCGACCACCACTCCTCCGCGTAGACGTCGGAAGCCTTGTCACCGAAGCCGCTGCCTGAAGGCTCGCGGGCGACCTTCGCCTCGGCCTTGCCGTCGACGCCGGCGTCACCCGACGCGCCGAGCGCGGTCGGGCGCGCGCCACCGGCGGCCGGAGGCAGCATCGGCGGAGGCGCGGGAGGCGGTGCAGCCGGCGGAGGCGCCGCGGGGAGGAGCGGCGTACCGGCGTCCGTCGGCGCGGGCGACGGCGCCGGCGGAGGCGCAACGGGAGCGGGCGCCGGCGGAGGAGAGGCAGGCGGCGGCGCGGAGATGGGCGGGGCGGCGCCGGGCGGCTGCCCGGGCGGGTTCTGCACCGGGGGTGGCTGTGCACCGACGGGCGGCGTCGCTTGGGCCCACGCGTCGTCGACGAAGGACACGCCGAGCGCGAGCGGAGCCGCGAGGCACAGCGTCGTCGCCAGGAGCCGCTTTCCGTGCGTCTTCTTCGGGAGCATGCGCGGGCGCACCTCTCTCACGTGACCGACATGGAAGCAAGACAACCCAGCAGCCGAGCCCCTGGACCGCCAGGGCGCGACGCCGCGGGCCCGCCAGGAGAACAGCCCTCGATGAGGCAGCCGAGGAGCCAGCACGCCACACACCTCACGGAGTCGATTTCGCCCTCCCAATGCGCGTTGCTTCTCGGCTAGCCTCCGCGGCTCGTGGGGCCTGACGCGTAGCGACGTCGTACATGCCGACCTTCACGATGAACCATCATGTGCTCCGACGAGGACCGATGAGAAACCGGATCGCGCTGTGCCTCACCGCGCTGTGTCACACAGCGCTGGCGACCGCCGCCCTGACCCATGCGGGGGATGCGGCCGCGCAAGAGGAGGACACCGGCGCCGCCGACGGCGAGTTCTCGGTGCAGCGCTTCGAGCCCGCCGCGGGTCCCAACAATTATCTGGCGGTCGAGCGCGTGCGCATGAAGTCGGCCATGGGCTGGTCGGCCGGGCTCTGGTTCAACTACTCCCGCGATCCGTTCGTGGTGGTCAGCTGCGAGTCCGCCGACAGCTGCGACAGCCCCAACGCGACCAACGCCGAGAACATCGCCATCGTCTCCAACATGATGACGTGGGACCTGGTCGGGTCCTTCGCCCCGGCGGACTTCGTCCAGATCGGCCTCCGCTTTCCGCTGAGCTTCGTGAGCGGCCAGTCGGTGGAGGACGACGGCACCGTCGGCCCCGACCTGAACGGCTTCGGCCCCGGCGACCCCAACATCGAGGGCAAGTTCCGCTTCTACGGCGACCCCGACGGCGTGGTCGCGCTCGGTGGCGCCATCGACCTGGGCTTCGGCCTCGGCTCCGTCGCGCAGGAGGGCAAGTACATCGGCAACTCGTCGCCGGTGGCGGTCGGGTGGCGCGGCATCGCCGACTTCAAGGTCGACGACCTCACCTTCGGCGCCAACCTCCGCGGCGTCTTCCGGGGTGAGAGCCGGCTCGGCAACACCACCGTCGGCCCGGTCGAGTTCCGCTACGGCGTCGGCGCCGGCTACCAGATCTCTCCCGTGTTCGGGGTGATCGCCGAGGGCACCGGCAGCACGCAGTTCTCCGGCGAGAACGGCACCAACACCCTGGAGATCGATCTCGGCCCGCGCATCACGCCGCTGGAGACCGGGCTCGCCATCACGCTCGCCGGCGGGTTCGGCGTGGCGGAGGGCGTCGGCGTGCCCGTCGCGCGCGGCATCTTCGGCATCCAGTGGAATGCCGAGGGCGGCGACCAGGACAGCGATGACGTCGGCGACACCGCGGACCAGTGCCCGACCAAGCCCGAGGACGTGGACGGCTTCGAGGACACCGACGGCTGCCCCGACCTCGACAACGACAAGGACGGCGTCGCGGACGACACGGACAAGTGTCCTGCCAAGATGGAGGAGGTCAACGGCTTCGAGGACACCGACGGCTGCCCCGACGACGTCAAGGACAGCGACGAGGACGGAGTCCCCGACACCAAGGACAAGTGCCCGACCGACAAGGGCAGCTCGCGTCTCCCCGACCACTACGGCTGCGCCGACACCGACTCGGACGGCGTCCCGGATCCGATCGACAAGTGCAACGACGGAGCCGAGGACACCGACGGCTTCGAGGACACCGACGGTTGCCCCGATCCCGACAACGACAAGGACGGGGTGCTCGACGAGGCCGACGAGTGCGGCGACAAGCCGGAGACGAAGAACGGCTTCCAGGATGAGGACGGCTGCCCGGACGAGGATCCCAAGGCGAAGAAGCCCTGACCCGTCCGGTGCGAACGCGCGAGCCCGGCTCGCGCGTTCGCGCGGCACCGGCTCGCGCGAGCGAAATGCGGCGGATCGATCTGGCGCGTCGATCGTCTAGAGTGTCCACGTGGAGGGGGGCAACCGCCCCGGGCTGCACGCGCGCGCAAGCGCCGTGAAGGTCCGGGATCAGTTCGTCATGGCGCGCTTCGGGCGTACGTCGCGCGATCGCTATCGCAGCGCCGCGTCACCCGAGCTCCGCGGCGCCTTCGAGACCCCCGGGGACCGCTGGGTCGACTTCGCGCTGTTCGTCGAGGCGACCGAGCTGGCCTGCACCATGTTCGCCGACGGCGACATCGAGCTGGCCGCCGACATCGGGATGTTCGCGGCAGAGGCGAACATGGGTCCCTGGCGCGCCGCCGTGCACCGCATCCTCAGCCCTGGCTTCGTGCTCGGCCTGGCAGGCCAGCTGTGGAGCCACCACTACGACGGCGGTCGCATCGCGGTGCTGGACCTGCCTCAGGCCCAGCGCCTGACGGCGCTGGATGTCCACGCTGGCGGCGTGCGCCTTCGCATCGAGGACTTCCCGTTGCCCGCGCGCGCGCACTGCCACTCGATCCGCGGGTGGTGCCTGGGCACCATCCGCCTCGGCCGCCCGAAGACGGCCAGCGTCGTGGAGTCCTCCTGCCGCCTGCGCGGCGACTCCGCCTGCGAGTTTCTCGGCCAGTGGTCGCGTTGAACCGTCGTCGTACCTGAGAGAGAGCGGCGAGGGGGCGCGGCGCGCGGAACTTCCGACGCGATCGTTCGTCCCAGACCGGCGAGTCCCATCCACATGGAGCGTCCCGGCGAGGACCGGCACCCTCGGGTGCGTCGAAGAGCCCTCGCGCGGAACCTCGGAGATCCAACGATGTCGATGTCTGGCGCCACCCACGCGTCGTGGTCCGGTCCGTCCGCGGGCCCGCGATCCACGCTCCTCCCGCGTCTTCTGCTGGTCCTCCTCGCGCTCCTCGCCCTCCCCACCGTCGGTTGCAACCCGCCCGAGGGGCGCCGGCTCGCGCCGCGCACGCAGACCTTCGCCGAGCTGCGGGTGGTGCGGCGAGGGGTGACGGTCACGGAGCCGTCGGAGTCGGCGCGCCCCCCGGTGCCGCGCGAGCGCCTGGTCGACGGCGCCGTGGTCGAGGTCGCCGCTGGCGGCCTGGCCTGGCTGCGGCGCGACGCGGGCGCGACCCTCCTGGTGGCCGGTCCGGCGCGCGTCGTCGCGCTGCGCGACGCCATCGAGGTCGGGTCGGGCAAGGTGTTCGTGGACGCGCCGGGCGCCGAGCCGACCCGCCTCCGCACCAAGGCCGGGCCGATCGAGCTGTCGCGCGTCCGCGCCAGCGTGGAGGTCGACGCCAGCGGCGAGGCGCGGATCTACGTGCTCGAGGGCGAGGTGCGGGTCGCCACGAAGAAGGGCGACGCCATTGCGCCCGCCACCGCCGTCGCCGGGGAGGAGCTGCGCTACGCCGCCGGCGACGCGCCCGACGCGCCGAAGGCCGACGTGCGGCGCGTCGTTGCGTGGGAGGACTGGACCGGGGGCCTGGCCACGACCGACCGCACCGCCGCTCCCGCGCCCTTCGGCGTGGGGACGGTCGGCGCCCGACCGGCGGGCAACCTCGGCGCGCCGCGACAGCCGCTCGTCATCCAGTCGATGGACGTGAGCGTGGTCGTCGACGGCGACTTCGCCGTGACCGAGGTGGAGCAGGAGTTCTTCAACCCCGCCTCGGAGACAGTGGAGGGCATCTACCGCATGCGCCTGCCGCGTGGCGCCTCGCTGGAGCGCTTCGGCGTCGATCGCCTGGGCGCGATCGCCTGGGGCTACGTGAAGGAGAAGGCCCAGGCAGCGGCGCAGTACCAGGCCAACGTCTACCAGGGCTCGACCGAGGACCCGGCGCTTCTCCAGTGGATGGAGCCGGGCGTCTTCGAGGCGAAGCTCTACCCGCTGGGCCCCGGGGCCACGCGCCGGGTGGTCATGCGGTGGACGGAGTGGCTCCCGCGCGGCGGGGCGAAGGGCGAGCGGCGGCTTTACATCTTCCCCATGGCGGCCGAGGGCGCCGAGGCGTCCCTGCCCCTGGTCGAGGAGCTGACGGTCAGCGTCGACGTGATGCGCGCGGGGGCGCGCGAGATCCGCGCGGGGATGGATGGGCTGCGCATCGGCGAGAGCGTCGTCGTCCGCCGCCAGGACTTCGTGCCGCGCGCCGACCTCGCCATCGAGCTCTTCGACGACGGCGTGACCGGCGCGCGCGCGTCGCGTGCGCCGCACCGCCTGGACGAGAGCGCGCTGTCGCCTGCCGATCGCGGCCGCGTGCCTGCGCTGGCCGGCAGCGAGCCCGAGTACATCGTGGTGCCGATCCGCCCCGAGGCGGTGAAGGAGCCCGCGGGTGGCCTCGACCTCGCGATCGTCGTCGACACCTCGGCGGCGACCGACGAGGTCGAGCTCGCGCTGGCGCGCGCGGCGACCCGATCCCTCCTCGCCCACCTGGGCGAAGGCGATCGCGTCGCGGTGCTGGCCGCCGACGACCGCCTTCGGCCGGCAGCGCCGGGCAGTGACGTGTTCACCGCCGTCGACGTCGTGCGGCGACGCGCCATCGAGGGTGCGATCTCGGACCTCCGCCCGGGGGGCGCCACCGATCTGGGGGCGGTCCTGGTGGAGGCCAGCGCGCGCCTCGACCCGGCGCGGCGCGGCGCCGTCGTCTACATCGGCGATGGCGCACCGACGGTGGGCGAGCGCTCGCTCGGCGATCTTCGCGCGCGGCTCGCCAAGTCGCCGCGCCCGGCACGTGTGTTCGCGCTCGCCACCGGGGACGGCGCCGACCTCGCCCTCCTCGACGGCGTCGCGCAGGGCGGCTTCGCGCAGCGGGTGACCGACGGCGGCAGCGCGGCCCGGGCCGCGCTCGCCGTGCTCGAGGCGGCGGAGCGCCCGGCGCTCCTCCGCGCCACGGTGGACCTGGGGCCGGGGGTGGAGCGGATCTATCCGCGCGACCTGTCGGCGCTCGCGCCGGACCAGGCGATCCTGCTGGTCGGGCGGCTGGTCGGCACCCCGCCCGAGGTGGCGGTCGTGCGTTCGCCCGCAGGCGAGACGCGGATCCCGCTCGAGGTGAAGCCGATCGTCGACCGCGGTGACATGCGACGGCGCTGGGCCGAGGCCCGCCTCGTAGACATGATGGAGGAGGGCGCGGGGCGCGCCGCGCTGGTCGACCTCGGCGTGCGCCAGGGCATCCTGACGCCGGTCACCTCCTTCTATGTCCCCACCACCAACGAGATGACGCCGGCCGAGGTCGCCGACCTCCGACGGCGCGCGCAGAGCGGTGAGCTCGCGGCGCGCGATCAGGACCGACGCGACGCGCGCGACGTGACCGCGCGCGGCGCCGCCATCGAGGACGGCGAGCTCCGCAAGAACGAGGAGGGCGACGACCAGGCCAAGACGGGAGGGAAGGCGGAGCCGGAGAAGAAAAGGAGGGAGGAGAAGGAGGACGACGGCGTCGGCTTCTTCGACAAGATGCTCGGCGCGCGGAAGAGCGACGCCGCGGCACCGGAGGAGGCCACCGCCGCGGCCCCCGCGGCCGCGCCGGTGCCCCAGGCGGCGGCCACCGCGGCCGCCGCCCCGGAGCCGGTGGTGGCCGCACCGCCGCCCCCCCCGGCCGGCGGCGACATGCCGCAAGAGGACCCGGCGGCGCCGCGTCGTTCCCTCGACCAGGCGCCGCCGAACGGGCTGCGCCAGGAGCTGGGCAGTCTCTCTGGCATCGGCGAGGGCGGCGGCGGCAAGGGGGAGGGCCAGGGCTTCGGCTCCGGCCACGGGCGTCTGGGCGGCTCGCACCGCGCGGCCCCCGAGGGCTCGCCGCGCGGTCCGTCGACGCCGCCGATGGACGAGCTGCGCGCCGACGGAGGCGAGAGGAACCGACCCGCGGCTCCTCCCGCGCTCGAGGCGCCGAAGATGCCGGCACCCAGCGCCAGCACCGGAGCGACGACCACGACGGCTCCCGACGTCGCCGACGCCTGGAAGCAGACGGTGACGGAGTCGGCGGCGAAGACGCGCGAGGGCAAGGACGCCGCCGGATGGAACGCGGGACTCATCGACGGTCGCGTGAGCCTGAACAAGAAGTCCGGCGAGGTCGCGAACTTCCTGGTGGTGCAGATCGCAGTGGGCGATCGCCTCGGTCGCAAGCGCCTCGGCTGCAGCCCCGCGGCCGACGCGCCGCTGCTCGACCGCCTGGGCTTGTGGCGCGAGCGGCTGGCGCGGACCGGCGGCAACCCGAACGCGGTCGCGACGGTGTATCGCACCGCGCTGGCGCTCTGCGAGGCGCCCGGCCCGCGCGAGCGCTCGCTGCTGCTCGGCGCCATGCTCGACGCCCTGCCGACGCCCTCGCTGCGCGTCCTGCTCTGGCAGACCATGCAGCGCGACCTGGGCGCGAAGGACCTGCTCTACCGCGGGCTCCTCGTGCGCGTTCGCACCGCCGACGAGGCGCGTGAGCTCGCCCGCGCGCTCGGGCTGCGTACCGCCCCGCCGGAGTCGATCGCCAAGGCCCTGAAGGAGGCCAAGGACGCCGCCGATCGCGTGGTGCGCCTGCGCAACCTCGCCGCGGCATGGCCGGACGATCACGATCTCTCGTTGCTGCTGCTCGACGCGCTGGAGGACGCGGACGACGCCGAGGGCGCGCGCGCCCTGGGGCGCTCGCTGCGTCGGCGCGCGGACGTCGACGCGCGCGTGCGCACCGCCGTGGGGGAGCTGCACCTGCGCCTGGCCGCGGCGGGCAAGGACGCCGCGCGGCGGGCCGACGACGAGCAGGAGGCGCGCCGCGCCTTCGGCGAGATCGTCGAGTTCGCGCCCGACGATCCGGCGGCGCGCCGGCGCCTCGGCGACCTCCTGCGTTCGCACGGCTGGTTCGAGGAGGCCGCGCGGCAGTACGAGACGCTGGCTGCGCTGCTCCCCGACGATCCGGGCGTCGCGCTCCTTCGCGCGGCCGCGGCCGAGGGCGTCGGCAAGCTGGAGGAGGCGGTGCAGTGGGCCGACAAGGCGGTCGCCTCCGGCCCGCCCGACGCCACCTCGGGGCCGGCCGCCACCGCGCGCGCGCTCGCCGCGACCTTCCTCGGCTGGGGTCAGCTCGCGGCGCGCGAGCGCAAGGACGCGGACGAGGAGCGCCGCCTCTCCGCGCGCAAGACCAAGTACCTGCGCGCGGCGTCGCCGGGCGAGGGGCCACGCGCTCGCGTGGCGCTGATCTGGTCGCACCCCGACGTGCACCCGACGCTGTGGAGCGACGCGCTCGGGCCTCCGCTGCCCGCGACCGAGGGCGACCCCTCCCTCGGTGTCGCCCAGGTCGACGCCGCCGCTCGCCCAGGCGGCTGGGTGGAGGTCCGCATCGACCCGGCGGAGCTCGAGCGCGTCGCGCGCCTGGGCGCCGAGCTCGACCTGCTCTTCGCGTCGAACGAGGGTCAGGAGAACGAGCGCATCCTGCGCAAGAAGGTGAAGCTCACGCGCGGCGGCCCGGACCGCCTGCGCTTCGCGATCGACACCGGGGACGAGCTGCCGGTGCCGGCGGAGAAGGCGGAGGCGGGGCGATGAGCCGCATGATCGTGACGCGGGGGCCGACCCACGACATTGCGCAGTGGGTCGACCACGGCCCGCACGGGGCGGAGGCGACGCCGTACGGCGGCGCGCCGCCGCCGGGCGAGAAGTCCGGCGGCGGACGCCGGCACGAACCGGTGCTGCTGCTCCTGCTCGCCACCATCGTGGTGGGCGCGCTGGTGGTCACCTTGCTCGAGGTGGACCCGCCGGAGCGGCGCGTCGCGCTGGTGGCCACCATCGCCGACGTCGCCCCGGTGCACGCCGGCGTGCGCGTCGGCACCCGCAACGCCAGCGGCGCGGTCCGCCTCCTCGACGGCGAGGCGGTGGAGACCGACGCCACCGGGCGCGCGCGCGTCCGTGTCGACGGCGGCGTCGTGGTGCTCGTCGATCGCGCGAGCCGGGTCGTGATCCGCGCCGGGTCGGTCGAGCTGGAGCGCGGCCGCGCCTTCGTCGAGGCGCCCACCGGGGCGCGCGTCGAGGCGCGGCTCGCCGGCGCCACCGCGCCCATCGCCGAGAAGACGGCGGTCGCGCTGTCGCGCAGCGACGCATCCACCTCGCTCTACGTCGCCCGCGGCGAGACGACGCTCGGCCTCTCCGGCAAGGAGTCGATCGTCCACGGCGGCGAGACCGCGCGCATCGAGGCGGGCGCGGTGAAGGTCGTCCCCGAGCGCAACTTCGAGGACTGGACCGCCGGGCTCGCGGCGCCGTGGTCGGCGGTGGGCGCGCCGCGGCGTGCGCTGGCCGAGGCCTCGGGCACCAGCGACGGCTCGCGCGGCAGCGCCCTCGCCACACGCGCCGTCGACGTGCGCGTGACGCTTGCCTCCGAGGCGGCGGAGACGCGCATGACCGCCACCTTCTTCAACGCCGGCGACTCGGTGCAGGTGGCGGACGTGCGCCTCGCCATCCCGCCCGGCGCCATCGTCTCGTCGTTCGCGACGATCCGCGACGGGGTACGCCGGCAAGCAACGCCGTCGCTCGCCAGCCGCACCGCGACCCAGGCGGTGCCGCCGTTCGACGTCCTGGAGTGGGCCGGCGAGAATTGGGTCCGCGCCTCGATCCCCGACGTCGCGCCCGGGCAGTCGCTGGGCGTCGAGGTGACGTGGGTCGAGTGGCTCCCGGTGCGCGAGGCCGACGGCGGCGCCGCGCGCCACGTCGACTACCGCTTCCCCATGACGGGGGCGGAGGAGCCGACGACCATCGGCGAGCTGTCGATCCGCGTCGATGCCTCGGCGCTGCGGCCCCTCGGAGTCGCCATGCCGGCCGGCGCCACCCAGGTGGGCGACGTGGTGTCGCTCTCGCGCAGCGACGCCAGGCCGACCAGCGACTTCGTCGTCGGCTTCGACATCCCCCGCGCCGCCGCCCCCGTGCGCGCGTTCCTCGCGCCAACCGACGCGAGCGACGACGGCGCGCGGACGATCCTGGTGCGCGCCGAGGCGCCCGCCCCTCGCGCGTTGGACGGGCGCACCGCGGGCGTCGACATGGTGGTGGTGGTCGACCGTTCCTCGAGCGTCGAGCCGGCCATGCTGGAGGCGGGTCGGGCCTTCGTGCGCGCCCTGGTCGACGCGCTCGGCCCCGCCGATCGGATCGCCGTGGTCGCCGCCGACACCGTCGTCCGCGCCGTGGGGCCCGATGGCTTCGGCCCCGCCGACGACGCCCGCCGCGCGGCGGTGCGCGACGCGCTCGTCGCCCCGTGGACTCCGGGCGGCGCGACCGATCTCGGCGCCGCGCTGGAGCAGGCGGCCGATCGCCTGCCCGCCGACGCGCCCGCCGGGCTCGTCCTCTACGTCGGTGACGGCTGGCCCACCTGGGGCGATCTCGATCCCGACGCCATCCGCGCGCGGCTCGCACGGCGCTCGCGCGGCGCGCCGCGGCTGGGCGCGGTCGCGCTGGGCCCGGTCGCCAACCGCGTCGGCCTCGCCGCGCTGGTCCGCGGCACCGGGCCGCTGCTCGAGGTGGCGGACACGCAGAGCGCCGCCCAGGCGGCGACCGATCTCCTCGCCACCAGCGTCGGCCCCGCCATCGCCGACGTGCGCGTCGACCTCGGGCCCGGCGTGGAGCGGGTGTACCCGCGCGGCGCGATGGCGCTGCGCGCCGGCGAGACGTTCTCGGTCGTCGGCAAGCTGCGCGGCGACCCGCCACGCACGGTCCGCATCGCGTACCGCGATGGCGCCGGACCGGTCGAGGTCGAGCGTCCGCTCGCGGTGGAGGACGCGCCGCGCCCCGACGACGTGCGGCGCCGCTGGGCCTCGGCGCGCGCCGAGAGCATCGCGCTCGCGGGCACCGGGCGCGAGGCCGCGACCCACGTCGCGCTCGGCGCCGGCCTGCTCACGCCGTGGACCGCGCTGGTGGTGAGCGGCGCGGCCGAGTACCCGGCGACCCCGCTGGGGGCGCGCATCCTCGACCTCTCGAGCAACGTCGGCTTCGGCGCGGCGCTCTCGACCCTCGGCGATCGCGCCGGCGTCATCGCGTCGCCCGACGACGAGGTGCGCTGGGATCCCGCAGTGGAGGAGGCCATGCAGGGATCGGCAGCACGCGTGCTGGAGGACGCGCGCGCGTCGCTCCGCGCGTGTCGCGATGCGCGCGCGGCCCTGCGCCCGACCATCGGTCGCCAGCTCGCGATCCGCGTCACCATCGACGGCGAGGGGCGAGCCAGCAAGGTCGCGGTTCAGGGCGCGGGCGTCGACGCCGAGCTGGAGCGGTGCGTCTCCACGGTGGTGGTCGGCCTCACCTTCCCCTCCGGCGCGGAGAAGGACGTCGAGGTGTCGCACCTGGTCACCCTGCCCGAGCTCGAGATCGGCAAGCGCCGCACCTGCTCCGACCTGTCGCGCCTTCCGGTGCCGCAGCGGCGCGGCGCCTGGCAGCTGCGCCTCGAGCGCGAGGGCCCGGTCGCGACCCTGGTCGGCGCCCGCCGCTCCTGCGAGCTCAGCTCGTGGACGGCGCAGCGCGCGCTCCTCGAGCTGGTCCTCCTCGGCATGCCGGATCTCGCGCAGGCGGCGACGGTGGCCCGACAGCTGGACGACGAGGGCGAGGGCGAGGCGGCAGCGCTGCTGCGCCGCGAGGCGATGCGCCGGGTGCGCTCCGCCGACGAGCTGACGCGCCTCCGGGCCGCGCTCCTCGACCGGGCGCGGCTGCCAGCGGCAGCCTTCGTCGCCGCGTACGCCGAGGCGAAGAGCGACGAAGGCCGCATGAAGGTCGTCGCGCGCTTCCTCGCCTTTGCGCCGCACGACCGACGCCTCCTAGAGCGTCTGCTCGCCCTCTCCGCCAGCGATCCGGACCGCCTGCGGGCCGCGGTGCGGCGGGTGCTCGACGATCCCTTCGTCGACGCGGCGCTGGTCGCCACCGCGGCAGAGGCGCTGCGCGCCACCGGCGACGCCGACGGATCGCGGCGCGCGTTCGAGGAAATCGTCGAGCGCAGCCCGCGCGACCCGTGGGCGCGGGCGTTCCTCGGCGATCGGCTGCGCGCGGTGGGCGACGTCGACGGCGCCGCCGCCGTCTACGCCACCCTGGAGGCGCAGGACCCGGGCGAGCCCGCGGCGGCGATCCGCTCCGCGCTCGCGCACGCGTCGGCCGGGCGCACCGATCTCGCGCTCCGGATGCTGGGGCGCCTCGCGCGCACCGGAGGCCGCAACGCCAACGCCGACCTGGCGCGCGTGGCCGGGGTGCTCGCGCACGTGGTCCTGCGCGAGGCCATGGCCCGCCCCGATCTCCCCGAGGGCAGCGCCGATCTCCTGCAGCGTCAGCTCGCCGAGCTGCCGCCGCCCGGCCCCGCCGGCTCGGTGATCCTGGTGCAGGCGCCCGGCGGCGGCCCCGCAGTCTCGGTCGAGGTCGCGCGCGGACCCAAGGAGGCGCGCGACCGGCGCGTCGCCGACGCCGCCGCGCCCGGGGTGGGCCTCTGGGTGTTCGACGTCGGCGCGGACCTCGCCGGGGCCGAGGTCCGCTTGTCCCGCGCGCCGGGGCTGCCGCCCGGGGCGCCGCTGCGGGTCCGCGTGGTGGCGCTGGCGACGCTCGGGTCCGGCGCCCTCGCCAGCAAGGAGGTCGACCTGCCGCTCGACGGGCGCCTCGTCCACGCCTTCACCAGCGCGACCGGTACGGTGGAGAAGGTCGAGGTCGACGCGGCGAGGTAGAGTCCGCGCCGTCGATGTCGGACCTGCCCTTGCCCTCGTCGGAGGAGGCGACGCCTCCCCCCGCGACCACCTTCGATCTCCGGCTCGCCAGCGCGCGCGCCCTCGCACCGTCGGTGCGCGAGCTGGCCTTCGAGCGGGTCGATGGCGCGCCGCTCGACTTCCTCCCCGGCCAGTGGGTGAACCTCTTTCTCCCGTCCCCCGACGGGGAGGTCAAGCGCTCCTACTCCATCGCGTCGGCGCCCGACGGCTCGCCGCGCGCGGCGCTGGCCGTCACCCGTGTCGACGGCGGCATGGCCTCGGCGGTCCTCCACGCCCTGCCACCGGGCGCCGTGGTGCGCGCCGCCGGCCCGCACGGCTTCTTCACGCGCCTGGCCGACGACCCGACCCCGGCCCTCCTCGTCGGCACCGGGACCGGCCTGGCGCCCATCCGATCCATGGTGGCCGCGGCGGTGGCCGCCGGGTCGACGGCTCCGCTCTCCGTCCTGTTCGGCGTCCGCCACGAGGAGGACGTGCTCTGGCGCGACGAGCTCGAGCGCTGGGCGGCCGATCAGCCCGGCGTCCGCGTCGAGATCACCCTCTCCCGGCCCCGGGCCAGCTGGGCGGGGCGGCGGGGCTGGGTGCAGGAGCACGTCCCCGCCCTGTGGACCGAGCTGGGCGATCCGACAGCCCACGTCTGGGTGTGCGGCCTGGAGCGGATGGTCAAGGCGGTGCGCGAGCTGGCGCGCGGGCCCCTGGGGATCGACCGCAAGCGCGTCCACCAGGAGAAATACGATTAGGCATCGTCTCTCTCACCTGTCCATCCATCCCATGCCGCCGAAGTCGCAGGCGACTTCGGCCGTGTGAGGCCATACAGTCAGCCTCCCCCATGGCGCGCCGGATCGGCGGAGTCTTCCTGCGCGCCGCGCACGGTCCGCTGGCGTTCGCCGCCAGCTGTCTGTCGCAGAACCAGGTGCAGAAGGGCCTGGACGAGCTCGATCCGGCCGGGCTGTCGGGCGGGCTGGAGCGCGGCATCGCCGAGGTGGCGCGACTCACCGGCGTGCCCGCGCGCGAGGTGCAGGTGCTCCTCCCCGCCGAGGAGATCGCGCGCGTCGCTAGGAGCCTCGCCGTCACCCAGGACGCCGCGCGCGCCGCGTGGCGGGTGCACGCCGGGGCCTACGGGTTCCTCGACCTCATCACCCAGCTCACCGTCGACGGTCGGCCGGTGGAGCTCCAGGTGTGCCTGGAGCGGCTGGCCGCCAGGCTCCACGCCGACGAGGAGCTGGCGCAGCCGCTGATCGCGCTCGCCGCCGACGTCGGCGCCTGGGAGGCGCTGGTCCACCGCTGCCGCGACATCCTCGACGACGGCGGGAGCCTGTCCCGCGCCTGGCGCCTCCGCCGCCAGCGGCGCATCGCGGCCGGGGGCCTGGCGGCGGTGGTGATGACGATCGCGCTGGGCCTCATCGTTTGGACGGCGACCGTGCGCTCCCGGGTGACCGCCGCGCTGGAGAGCGCCGACCCCTGCGCCGCGCAGGGCGTCGCACCCGGCGACCGCGCGCTCGCCTCGCGCGAGCAGGATCGCGCGCTCGGAGACGCCGAGCGGCGCTGCATCGAGGCGCGCGAGGCGGAGGCGGCCGAGC
>JBKJLX010000497.1:0-13377 GCA_046596645.1 Polyangiaceae bacterium | reverse complement strand
GTGCGCCTCGTCCCGGTGAACGACCGCAAGACCGGCGCCGCCTTCGACGCCAAGACCTACGAGAAGGCCGTCCGCACCCTTGCGCACATGGCCCCGCCGGACTTCCGCGAGTACCAGCGCGAGGAGATCCTCGCCGCGCGCGTGCGCGACCTGGTCCGCTCGCGCGCCCGCGTCGGCGAGAACGAGGCCCGCGCCCAGTTCTCGCGGGAGAAGTCGACCGCCACCCTGAGCTACGTCCGCTTCCGCCGCGGCTGGTTCGCCGACGAGGTGATCGACGCGTCGGACGCCGCGGTCGCCGCGTGGGAAGAGAAGAACAAGGACGAGGTCGAGAAGGTGTGGACCGGCCGCAAGGCGCAGCTCACGCCGGAGTGCCGCTCGGTGCAGCACATCTTCCGCCGCATCGATCCCGAGACCACTGTCCCCCTGGAAGAGCAGGAGAAGGCCGCCCGCAGCGCCATCGAGGATGCGCGAAAGCGCGCGCAGGGCGGCGAGGACTTCGCGAAGCTCGCCGCCGAGCTCAGCGACGCGCCCAGCGCTTCGCGCGGCGGCGACGAGGGCTGCGTCCTGAAGGGTCGCCTGCCCAAGCCGATCGAGACGTCGATCTTCGCGATGGCCAAGGAGGGCGACCTCACCGAGATCGTCGAGACCAAGGAGGGGCTGCACCTCATCCGCCTGGCCAAGCTCGCCACCGGCGCCGAGGCGGAGACGCTCGGCCGCCGCCAGGTCGCGCGCGAGATCTTCATGGCCAACGAGACCGAGCGGCTCGCGGCGGAGGCGGCCAAGGCCGTGCGAGCGGCGGCCGCCGGCGGCAAGTCGCTGGAGGAGGCGCTCGCCGCCTGGCGCGCGACGCTCCCCGCCCGCCCTTCCACGAAGAAGGCCGAAGACAAGGCGGACAAGAAGAAGAAGAACGCCAAGGCAGACGCGGCGCCCGCGCCTGCCGCGAAGCGCCACCACGACGAGCCGGTGGTCGAGACCACCGCGCCGTTCGGCGAGACCGGCGACCCGATCAACGGCCTCAAGCCCGGCCAGAACGCGGCCGCCATCGCGTTTGCCCTCGAAAAGCCGGGCGCGGTCCCCGGCGACGTGCTGGCGCTGGAGGACGGGTACGCCGTCGTCGCCCTGAAGGAGAAGAAGGTCGCCTCCGACGAGGAGTGGAAGGAGCAGCGCGACTTCTACCTCTCTGCGATGCGCGGCGCGAAGCAGCAGGACGCGCTGGTCGGCTACGTCCGCCGCCTGCGCGCTGCGGTCCAGAACGACATCAAGGTCAACACCGCCTTCACCAAGGAGACGGGCGCCGCCCCCGGTGACGAGGACGGCGGCCAAGGCGAAGCGCCCGGCGACGAATGAACGCCGACGCGATCGTCCGCGCGCGGCTCGACAACGGTCTGTCGGTCGTCGTCGCTCCGCAGCCGCACCTCCACCGGGCCGTCGCCACGCTGTTCCTCCGCGTGGGGTCGCGCTTCGAGCGCAAGGTCGACAACGGCGTCCCGCACTTCCTCGAGCACATGGTGTTCCGCGGCACGTCGAGCCTTGCCGACGCGCACGCCCAGGCCCTCGCCTTCGAGCGCCTGGGCGCGACGCTCTACGCGGCGACCCACGTCGACCACGGGATGATGAGCGTGACGGTGCCCCCGCAGAACCTGGTCAAGGTCCTGCCGCTGCTGGCCGAGGTCGCGCGGGCACCTCGCTTCAGCGACATCGAGGTCGAGCGCGGCATCGTCCGCGAGGAGATCCTGGAGGACCTGGACGAGGACGGCCGGCTGGTCGACGCCGACGGCCTGGTCCGCGCCCTCGCCTTTGGCGAGCACCCGCTCGGCTTCCCCATCACCGGCGATTTGAAGACGCTGGAGACCTTCGACGTCGAGCGCCTCCGCGCGCACCACCTCCGCCACTACACCGGGGAGAACGCGGTCCTCTGCGTGGCCGGCCGGATCGACGGCGGTGTCGACGCCATGCTGAAGCTGATCGAACGCGAGCTGGGGCCCTTGCCCCGCGGCGAGGCCGTCCGCCCGGCGCCGCCCCCGGCGCCCGCGGGCAAGCCGCGCTTCGAGGCCGTGGACACGCCCTCCAGCCAGACCGATCTGCGCCTGGCCTTTCGCGCGCCCGGCTCCCGCGCGGTGGACGAGCCCGCGGTGGAGATGCTGCTGCGCGTTCTCGACGACGGCATGTCCACCCGGCTCTACGACCGCGTCTGCGACTCGCGTGGCCTCTGCTACGACGTCTCCGCAGCCTACGAGCCGTACGATGACGACGGCCTGGTCGACGTGGCTGCGACCGCCCAGCACGAGCGCGCGGCGACCGTCCTCACCACCGTCTTCGAGGTGCTGGCCGAGCTCCGCGACGCGGGCCCGACCGACGCCGAGCTCGACAAGGCGCGAGATCGGCACCGCTGGAGCGTCGAGGCGATGCGCGACGATCCGGAGGCGCTCGCCGAGTTCTATGGCCACGTCGTGATGAGCGGCGGGCCGGAGACGCCGGAGGAGCGCCACGCCTTGCTGGCCTCGGTCGACCGCGAGGCGGTGCGCGTCGCGGCCGGTCGCGTCTTCCGGCGCGAGGGCATGGCGACGGTGGCGGTGGGCTCCCTCCCCCGTGCCGAGGAGCGACGCCTCTCCCGCGCTCTCGAGCGATTCTGACGCGACCGCCCCTGACGCGACACTGCTCGACGCCCCCGCCGCGTCGCCCCTCGATCGAACATCGCGCCCTCGCATGCTGAAGAGCCTCGCCTCCGCGTCGCAGAACCCCCGCATCCAGCTCCTCCGCAGCCACGCGCTGGAGCTGGTGGCCCTGGTCGCGTACGCGGTCGGGGTCTGGTGGCGCGTCAAGTACATCGCCGTCTGGCACGACCCGCGGAAGTTCGTCTACTCGGACATGAAGATGTACTGGGATCTCGGGATCCGCCTGGCCAAGCCGGGCTATGTCCCTCGTCCCAACGACGTCACGCACCCGCCGGGGGTGAGCGAGCTCATCGCGTACTTCGCCCGCATCGACGGCGAGCGGCTCGGCCTCCTGGAGAAGAAGAGCTTCGTCGAGGAGTTCTCCAAGATCGCGCTGGAGGGCAAGGCGCTGGGCCAGCTGGTCCAGCTGCAGCTGGGCCTCTCCATCCTGGTGCCGCTGTGCGTGGGCTTCCTCGGCTGGGTCGCGTTCGGTCGACGCACCGCGCTGCTCGCCGTCGCCGTGGCGTCGCTCTACTACCCGTTCGTCGAGTACGGCGGTTACTTCCTCGCCGAGATCTACATGATGGTCCTCGCCCCCCTGGTGGTGGGGCTGTACCTGCTCGCGGTGCGCGTCGCGGATCGCGGCGGGTGGAAGCACCTCGTGGCCGCGCTCGGCATCGCCGCGGTCGCCGGCTTCCTCTTCTTCCTGACGCTCGCGATGAAGATGGTGGCGCTGCCCGCGGTGCTCGGCTTCCTCGCGGTGCATTTCCTCTTCACGCGCGGGCCCGCGCGCAGGCTGCGCGCCGCGGTGATCGCCGTGCTGCTCCTCGCGGCGACGCCGGGGACCATCGGCATCAGCAACCGCTGCACCGCCGCCAACGAGGGCACCTTCTGCTTCGGGTCCAACAAGAGCGGCGCCGACTTCCTCCTCGGCCACTACGGTCGGATCCAGGGCATCTCGTGGAAGCCGAAGAAGGGCCCGCACTACAGCTTCGGTAGCCCCTCGGCCTATCAGCACGGCTACCGCGACGTGCCCGAGGTCTCGTTCGGCATCTTCGACTCCAAGGCCAACGAGCAGGCGGCCTGGCAGTGGATCCGGAAGAACCCCGCCCAGGCGGTCGTCCTCTCCTCCGAGCACGTCGCGGACAGCTTCGTGGGCGCCCTGCCCTGGCCGGCCTACGCGACGAATTTCTGGCTCGGCGCCCAGGCGGCACTTTACCTGTTCATCCTCTTCCTGCTCTTCCCGACGGGGATGCTGCTGGTCGACGTGCTGCGGCAGCGCGGCGTGCTCGGCTTCCTGCGGTCGATGGAGCTGGCGATCATCTCCCCGATCTTCGGGGTCTGCCTCGCCGTGGCCATCGCGACCGGCGAGATCCGCTACCGCCTCCCGTGGGACGGCGTGTTCATGGTGCTCGCCATCGAGTGGTACCGCCGCCTCCAGATCCCGCTGCGCGAGCCGCTGGCGACCGAGACCGACGCGCCCGGCGGCGGTCCCCGCCGCGCGGCGACAGCCGAAGACGACGCGCCATCGCGCGTCGAACCGTCGACCGCCGCGCGGTCCGTGGACATGGCGACGCTCGACCCCGCGACCGGCGAGGCCGCCGCCGCCCCCCCTCTCGCACTGCCGCCGATCGAGCGGCTGGGCGAGGAGGCCGACGAGCCGACGAAGCCAGAACCCAAGGTCAGGCCGAAGCCGACCGCCACGGACGACGAGCCGCGCGGCTAGACGTCGGTCACGGTGACGATCTGCACCTCCCCGCCGGGGAGCGCGATCGGCGCCGTGCTCCAGCGGACCGCACCGCCGCGCGGCCCGGAGAGCCGAATTTCCTCCGACATCGCGAAGGGGCCGTCGGGGGGCGCGGCCAGGCGCGAGAGGGCATCCTCCGGGTCCGCGAAGCCCTGGGCGAGCCGGCTCAGCAACACCTCGCGTCGGACGCCCGTCAGCTCGATGCCGCGGATCTGGAAGCGACGCAGGAACGCGTGGTTCGCGAAGAGGGCGCGCCGTGTATGGTCGAGCAGCAACGTCGCGCAGGGAATGGCCATGATCGCGCTCTCGAGGGCTGCGAGCGCCGGCGCCCGCACCTCGCGCGCCGGAGACGGCCCATCGACCCGCAGGGCCTCGGCGAGCCGCGCCTGGCGGCGTCGGCCCGACGCCAGCTCGAGCTCGCCGGAGACGCGGCGGGCGAGGAGCCGAAGTCGCTCCAGATCGGCATTCCCCACCTCCAGCGGACCGCGATCGATGATGCAGAGCGAACCCAGCACGTCCCCGTGCGGCGTCACCAGGGGCGCGCCCGCGTAGCTGCCGATGGTGCCGTCGAGAACCAGCGGGTTGTCGGCGAAGAGCGGGTGGGTGCGCGCGTCAGGCACCACGAGCGCAGCGCGCCCTTCGACGACGTGATGGCAGAACGCCATGGACCGCGGCGAGCCGCGATCCTCCAGAAGCTTGCCAGTGATCCCGTAGTACGACTTGAACCACTGCTTGCCCTCGAGCACGACGGTGACCAGCGCCGTCGGCACCCCGAAGGACCGCGCCACGTCCTCTGTGATGCGCTGCAGGTCGGCATCAGGGGGCGCATCGTCGACGACGCCCATCGACTCGATCCGCGCGAGCCGCAGGCCGTCGCTGTCGGCCGGCGGCGGAGCGCTGCGCCCCGGCGGCACCGAGCCCGGGTTGCGGGCGGGCGCCGCGGGCGCCGTCGAACGACCCGGTCGTGGCGGCGCGGCGAGGCCCGCAGGCGCCGGCACCGGCGGTGTCTGCAGCGGTGCGCCGGCGAGCGTGCCGGAGGCCACGAGCGCTTCCGCCACCTCGTACGGCGGCGCTGCCTTCGAGATCACCGTCAGTGGAAAGAGCTCGGCGTGAAGGCTCTGCGCCGACTTCCGCATCGCGGGGAACGACGTGTAGGCGACGACCGGCACCCGCCGCTCGCGGTCGAGCCGCCGCAGCCCGCGGATGAGGGCGAACCCATCGCGCTTCGGCAGCACCAGGTCGGTGACCATCGCCGCTGGAATTCCGCGGCGCGCGAGATGGGCGTGCCCCTCGTCGCCGTCGCCGGCGAGCTCGCAGGGGAGACCCGTCACCGCGGTCACCGCGGCGGCGATCGCAGTGGCGGTGGGTCGATGGGGGTCGGCGACGAGCGCGTAGGGCGGAGGAGTCTGCACGCCTCAGTGTAACTCGCCGCGGTGGCGGCCCCGGGGATCGGCGACCGGCGGTAGCGCCGCGGCTTCCGGAGGTTACTCTGGCGGCCGGTGCGACTCCTCGCCGTCAGCGACGTGCACGTGAGGCAGCCGCAGAACCGCGCCTTCATCGACGGCCTCCGCGCGCACCCGGAGGACTGGCTGATCCTCGCCGGCGACATGGGCGAATCGGAGGAGGATCTCGACTTCATCCTCCGCACGCTCACGCCTCGCTTCGCGCGGCTCTTGTGGGTTCCGGGCAACCACGAGCTGTGGACGCTCTCGGCGACCGGCACGCGCGGCGAGGCGCGGTACCGCGCGCTCTGCGACGTCTGTCGGCGCCACGGCGCCCTGTGCCCCGAGGATCCGTACCCGCGGTGGCCGGGTGAAGGGCCCCCCACGGTGCTGGCCCCGCTGTTCCTGCTCTACGACTACAGCTTCGCGCCCGATGGGATGTCTCCCGAGCAGGCGCTCGCCTGGGCCGCCGAGCGCGACATCGTCTGCACCGACGAGGCGGTGCTCCACCCCGACCCTCACCCTTCACGCCAGGCGTGGTGCGCGGCCCGCGTCGACCTCACCGAGCGTCGCCTCGCCGCCATCGACGGGGGGGTGAGCACCGTGCTGGTGAACCACTTCCCGCTGCGCCGCGAGCACGCGGTCCTCCCGGCGGTGCCGCGCTTCACGCCCTGGTGCGGCACCCGACGGACCGACGACTGGCACCTGCGCTTCCGCGCCCGCGCGGTCGTCTACGGTCACCTTCACATCCGCGGTCGCCGGGTCTCCGATGGGGTGCCGTTCCACGAGGTGTCGCTCGGGTACCGCGGCCAGTGGGACACCGCGGAGCCGGAGCGCTACCTGCAGTTGATCCTGCCCGAGCCCGGCCGGACGTGAGCGCTCCGCCGCCCGTCGACGTCTGGTTCGCCGCGACCGCGGGCCTCGTCGCGCCGTCGCTGGTGTCGCGGTGGGAGAGCTGGCTGACCGACGGTGAGGCAAGACGGCGCGCGGCCTACGTCCGCGCGGAGAACCGTCACGAGTACCTCGTCACGCGCGCGCTGGTGAGGGCGACACTGTCGCGCTACCGGCCGCTCCCGCCTGCTGCGTGGCAGTTCGGCAAGAACCAGTACGGGCGGCCGCACGTCGATCCGCCATGCGGCCTGCGCTTCAACCTGTCGAACACCGTCCAGCTCGTCGCGTGCGCCGTCTCCGAGGGGGGCGAGGTGGGCGAGGTGGGCGTCGACGTCGAGCCGCTCGACCGCGGCGACGACATCCTCGAGGTCGCCGAGACGGTGTTCGCGCCACGCGAGCTGCGGGAGCTGCGCGCGCTGGGCGACCTCGCGGCGCGGCGCGGCAGGGCGCTCGACCTGTGGACCCTCAAGGAGTCCTACATCAAGGCACGCGGCATGGGCCTCTCCCTCCCCCTGGAGCGGTTCGCCTTCGTCCTGGACGACCGCGACGATGTGCGCATCGAGATCGATCCATCGCTGGAGGACCGCGGCGAACGCTGGCAGTTCCGCCTCCTCGATGTCGCAGGCCACCGCTTGGCGCTGGCGGTGGAGCGCGGGCGTGGCGCGCCGCTCGAGGTCCGCGTCCGCGACGCGACGAATGACCTCGCCCGGTGAGCGAGGCGCCAGGCCCGGCGCCTCGCGCTCAGAAGAAGCCCGCGCCGAGGCTCCCCACCCCGCGGCTGGCGCGGAGCACGCCGGCGCTCACCTGCCGGAACACCCTGCGGATCTCGGCATCGGACGCCCCGGCGGCGATGACGCTGGGGAAGCCGAGGTCGCGCGCGCTGGCCGCCAGGTCTGCGCTGCCGAAGCCGGCGTACGCCAGGGAGTACGCCTCCTGCCCAGCGAGCGCCTGCGCGGCCTGCCGGACGTCGAACGCGCTGGCCCGCGAAGCGTTGTCCCCGCCATCGGTGAGGACCACCAGGACCCGTCGCGTGGGGAGGCCGCTCTGCCACAGCGCCTCGCCGTAGGCGACGAGGCCGGTCATCGCGCCCAGCACTGCGTCGTGGAGGGCGGTGCACCCGTCCGGCCGGTAGGTCACCCCGTCGAGGCGTGGCTTGCGCGCGACCTGCTCGTAGCTCGACAGGAGGCGCGCCTGGTCGGCGAACGCCCAGGTCGAGACCAGGATGCCGCCCGCCGCCTTGGCGCCGGCGAGCGCGTCCAGCATCGCGGCATAGGCCTCGATGACCGCCTGCTGATGCGGCTGCATCGAGCTCGACATGTCGAGCACGACCGACACCAGCGTGGCGTCGGTCGCGTCGAGCGCGTCGGCGGGCTCGCCCACACACCCGAGCAGGACCGTCTCGTCGAGGTTGGCGACCAGCACGTCGCCGCCCGCCCCCAGCCCCGCGCTGGCCAGGCTCGAGGCGACAGCGCCCCGGGTGTTCGATCCATTCGATCGTGAAGTCATGGAGATCTCCTCTCGTTGTCGTGGATGCGGGCGGACTCAGACGGCCTGGGCGCTGGTGACGAAGCGCAGCCCCTTCTTCCGCATCTCCCCCAGCTCGCGCTCGGCGATCGCCTCGAAGTCGATCCCTGGCGCGACGACGCTGCTGGTGCAGTCGCCGAGCACGTGGATGCGCTCGACCACGTCGCGCCTCGCACCGAAGTGGCGCACCATCGACGCGCAAGCCTCGAGCACGCAGTGGCTCTTGGCCTCGCCGGCGACATAGATGCGCTCGTGGGACTCGAGCAGCCGCAGCATCGTGGTGTTGAGCTGTCCGTGGGGGTGGCTCGGCACCTTCACCTCCGGCTCGAAGGGCGAGTAGTGCTCGGTGGTCGGGATGGTCCCCTTCTGCAGGAACACCGGCTGCGACCGCCGAGCCACCGCGTGCCAGTGCACCGCCTCGAAGAGCGCCGGGTCCAGCGCCTGGCCGAGCCCGCCGATCATCGTGTGGTACGGCCAGACGTAGAGCGCCTTCTTCGCCTTTTGCTCCAGCTCCTCCACGTAGGCGAGCGACCACGCGACCTCGCGCAGCGGCCGGAACTTGCCGGCACGGATGGCGGCCGAGTCGATGACGGTGTGCGGCCTGGGGTGGTGGCCCGCCTCGTCGATCCACCAGGTCGGGTAGAAGATCTGGAAGGCCAGATGGCAGTCCAGGCTGACCACGATGGTCTTCAGCTTCGAGGCCTCGCGGTAGAGGAACTCGATGGTGCGTCGCAGATCGCCCGTCGCGCCCGGCACGCTGAGCGCTCCGTCGGCGTGGCAGAAGTCGATCTGAAAATCGACCAGCACCAGCGCGTAGGGCGCCTTGTCATGGACCGCCGCAGGCAGGCCGGCGGCCTCGGCGTCGTCGGTCACCCGCGCCAGATCGGGCAGGAAGCGCGTCCCCACCCTCCGGGGGTCGTAGAAGCTCGGAAAGCTCGTCATCGTCGTCTCCTCTCGCGCGGTGTGGCCGCGCATCGTCTCAGCTCGCGCGCAGGAGCCGCACCACGCGGCCCTGCGCCACCAGGACTCCACCGGGGGCGGCCGCGATGGCGGCGCCCCGCTCCACGAAGGGCTCGGTTGCGTCGAAGCGCGACGAGGCGCCGGTCGCGACGTCCTCCCGCAGGAGGCCGCCGTCGGTCGCCAGGACCAGCCGCCCGCGCCGGGCCAGCGCCGCGATGACGTCGCCCGCGCCCCGCGCGTCCTCGCGCGTGACCCGCGTCGAGGTCTGCCAGCCGAGCGCGTCCCAGCGTGTCACCCGCACCAGGCCGCGACCGCCGAGCCGCGTGCGCAGGAGCACCACCACGCCGTCGCCGTCTCCCGCAGCGGTCGCCTCGATCATCACCTCCCCCGCGGAGAGCGCCGGCGGCTCGAGCGCCACGGCCCCGGCCCGGGAGACGAGCTGCCAGTGGGGCAGGCCGAGCACGGCGCCCAGGGTCACCACCGCGGGGGCGCCGCCGAGCTCGACGCCGACCACCCGCGTCTGCCGGGTGAGGACCGTCGCCATCGCCCGCTCGACGAGCCCCACGCCGTCGAGCCGGCCGGCGAGCAAGGTGCCGCGCGCCACGCGGTAGGCCACGTCGCCCGACACCGCGACGGCCGCCGCGCCGCCCGCGCGCTCTGCGCTGGTCATGGCCCGCACCACGCCATGGCTGCGCACCGCGAGCAGCGAGACCTCCACCACGCCGTCGCCGCCGCGCGGCGCGCAGGCGCAGAGCTCGGTGGACAGCGCGACGTCCCACCCCGCGGGCGAGGCGTCGACGGCGACCGGGTGGCGCGACGACGACCCCGATCGCATTACGTGGAGCACCGGGAGGCCGCGCTCGATCGCCACCGCGACCAGCACGCCGTCGCCGGCCGCGATCGCCGCGATGGGTCCGCGCGCCTCGAGGACGATCTCCGCCGTGACCTGGCCGCCGCCGGCCTGGCCGGTGCGCGTCAAGACGCGCCTGGCCGCCGAGGAGCAGCGCGGGCAAGGCAGGTGCTCGGCCGGGATCTCGAGGCCACACCCGCAGCGGAGGAGGCTCGTCGTCCAGGCGAAGACCGCGTCGCGAGGCACCGCCGGGCGTTCGCCGCGCTCGAACGTCGCCTCGAAGATCCCGCGGAGGTCGCGGGGCAACAGTGCGATCGCCTCGCGCACGCGCGCCGGGACCGTCACCTCGGCGCGGAGGACGCTGACCCGCGCCGCCGCGCGCCGTGGCAGGGTCGGCAGCGCGTCGAGCGCGCCACCGTAGGGGTGGGCGAGCGTCATCAGCCGGAACAGGAGGACGAGGAGCGCGTAGCCGTCGCTCGCGGCGCCGAACACGCGGTCCACCCCGCCGCTGGTGGCGCAGGGGTCGGCGAGGTCGGGCCCATAGAGCCGGGGATCGAGGAAGGCCTCGGTGGCGACGGCGCAGGCGAGGCCGTCGAGCTGGAGCGAGTCGGCGTCGACCAGCCGCACCGGATCCGCCTCGTCGGGCGCGCAGAGGACGTTCTGGTCCGACAGATCGCCGACCACGACGCCCTCGCGGTGCAGCTCCGCGATCGCGTCGGCCAGCGCCACGAAGGTGCGCCCGGCCGCGGCGAGCCCGAGGCCTCGCGCCTGGCGCCACGTCGGCCGCCCCAGGCACGCGATCGGCTCCCACCCGCCGAGGAGGCGGGGCATGGCGAAGCCGACGACGCCGCCATGCATCGCGTCGTGCACGAGCGCGCATGGTGCGACCAGCGACGGAGGGAGGCGATCCCGTCGCGCCATCAGCGCGAGGACCTTCGCGGCACGCGCGGCCGTCGGGCGGTGCCACAGCTTGATAGCGGTCGCGCCCGCCGCGTAGAGGGTGGCCTCGCCGCCGGTCGCGATCGCGTCCTCCGGCGCCAGGGTCACCGCGGCGCCGTCGAGCAGCACGGTGGCGCTCACGACGACACCGGCTCGGGCCACGCCAGCTCGGCGATCGCCGCGTCGTCGCGGAAGGCGCCGTCGCGCTGACGCCGCCGCATCCACCGCACCAGGCTCGCCTGCGGGAGCGCGGAGGGCAGCGCACGCAGGTCCGCCTCCACCCAGCCATCGGTCGCGACCGCGACGCGGCGCGCCCCGGCGACCGAGACCTGCTCGGTCACCGGGGGCATGCTCGCCGCGCCCACGGCGGCGACGAGGTAGTCGGGGCGGCCGCGCTGATCGATGACGACGACCCGGTCGTCGACGCGGAGCACACCGTCGCCCCACCCGAAGAGCAGCGCCTCGTCGCCGCGCGCGACCGCGACCCAGAGCGTCGCCGCGAGGTGCTCGCGGGCGAACGCGGCGCGCCCGACACGGTCCTCGCCAGCGACGGCGCGGCACAGCGCCGCCAGGGCGCGGAGAACCGCCTCGCCCACCGCCTCGACGACGGCCTCCAGGGGCGCGCTCGCGGACAGCGCCTGACGCGCGGCGTGCGCCGCGGTGACGGCGGTGATGCGGGCGCCGACCTCGCTCCCCTCCCCCTCACCGCAGCCGTCGGCGACGACCGCCACCGCCGAGTTGCCGTCGATGGCGCCGACAGCATGGTCCTGCAGGTTTCGGCCGAGGACCGCGTGGTCTCCCCCCAGCAATGCCGCGTGCGCCACTGTTATTGTCTTCACGACACCAACAATGGTGTCTGCTGGACACCAAGTCAAGGCCCGCGCGACCCGGTCGCGAGACGCCGATCCAGCGAACGCGATGTCCCTCGGACCGATAGGTTCGCGGCATGTCGTCGAACCGCTGGTCTCCCTCGCTGACCGCCGTGGCCCTCCTCTGCGCCCTGGTGCCGATCGCGGCGTGCTCCTCATCAGGAGACGAGACGGGCTCGGGGGGCTCGTCCGCCAGCGCTGGACCCGGGGCCGGGCCCGGCTCCGGCGGCGGCTCCGGACAGCCCGAGCTGGAGGAGCTCACGGAGGAGGAGCCCAACGACGGACCGGACTTCGCCGGCTTCCAGGACATCGGGCGCTTCGAAGCGTCGAGGACGGTCCGCATCAGCGGGCGCCTGGACAGCGGCGGCAACGACGGCGCGAGCTACACCGGCGACCTTGATGTGTTCGCGTTCGACGTGGCCGCTGCCGGCGGGCAGCTCGCGCTCTCCGTCGACTGGGAGGGCAGCGCCGACGTCGACGCGGCGATCTACGACGCGAACCTCGTCGCCGTCGGCGCGGAGGGCACGACCGCGAAGCCGATCAGCTCGACGGGCGCCATGCCGACCGGGACCTTCGCGCTGGCCCTCTTCTCCAAGGACGCGCCCGCCGAATACACCCTGACCCTGACCTACACCGTTGGCTCCGGCGAGGGTGGAGCGTGCGCGTCGCCGCTCCAGGAGAGTGAGGCCGACGGGTGCACGTTCACGATGAACGACCCCGCGAACGGCGCCGCGCTCACCCTGCCCGTGCTCTTCGGCTGGCGCTCCGACGGCTGCGAGACTCCGGGCAAGGTCTACTTCTATGGAAACCCGCCGACGGAGACGAACTGGATCTCGTTCGACTACGTCCGCGGCGGTCAGGAGAGCCTGCTCAACGTCGCCGGCGAGCACCTCCTCACCGAGGCGGACCTCGCCGGGATCGTCACGAGCGACAACGGCCTCTACCACTGGCAGCTCGAGAGCTTCCATGGCCACCGGAGCCCCGGGCGGACCTTCACCATCGGTGGCGCGACCTGCGATTGAGGCCACAATTTCTTAGTTGCGTAGTTCCAGAAGCATGCAATAACCGTCGGGTGACGGAGGCGACGGAGACGCTAGACCAGCCGCTCAGCGGCGGGCCGGCGCTGGATGTGGCCCGGTCGGACCTGTTCCGGCTGCTGGCGGACCCGGCCCGTCTCCGGCTCCTCGCCCTGGCCAGCGCCGAGGAGCTGGCGGTCGGCGAGGTGGCCGAGCTGCTCGGCGAGCCGCTTCCCAAGGTCTCGCGACACGCCGCCGCCCTGCGCGATGCGGGCCTGCTGAGCGCGCGCCGCCAGGGCACGTGGACGCTGCTCCGCACCCCGCCCGAAGCCCTCCGCGATCCGGTGGTGGCCGACGCGGTTCGCGCGGGTCGCGCCGCCTGTGCGCAGGCGGGCGTTCTCCAGCGCATCGAGGCGGTGGTCGCCGCGCGCGACGCGAGGTCGCGCGAGTTCTTCGCGCGCACCCCGCCGCGCGCCAACGCGGCC
>JBKJLX010000358.1:0-6384 GCA_046596645.1 Polyangiaceae bacterium | reverse complement strand
GAGGGCGGCTCGGCCGGCGACGGTGGCTCGGCCGGTGAGGGCGGCTCGGCCGGTGAGGGCGGCGGCGCCTGTGTCGACCCCGGCGTCTCCCTCGCGTGGGAGATCACGACGCCGGAGGGGACGACCATCGGGTCCGACGACACGCCGGAGCTCGAGGTGATCGACCTCGACATCCAGGGGACCGCCAGCCTGGACGGTGACGAGGTGGTGGTCCGCGACGACGCCGATCCCCCCGCCGAGCTGAGGTTCTCGCTCAGCTCGGCCGGCGCGGCGGTGCCCACGGGGATCGTCGACGGCACGCAAGTGCACCTGACCGGCGCCATCGACGGGATCTCCTACCCGGGTGGGCCGACCGGCTGGGGCCTCACGCTGCGCGTGCAGCAGGTCGACGACTCGGACACCGTGCTGCTGGCCATCGGCGACGAGTTCACCGGTGAGGGCGCCAGCTTCACGGTGAGCTTCTCGGACGACCCGTGCGAGCTCGACGACGGCCTCGACTACCAGGGGCGCTGGGAGATCACGACGCTCGACGGAGACGCCGTGGCGGTCGTCGAGGAGGGAGAGACGTTCACCTTCGAGATCGACGGCCAGCCGACCCACGACATCGTCGCCTTCAACGGAACGCTTGCGATCGAGGGCACGCCCTACGTCGACCTTCTGGTCCGCCGACGCTGACGGGTATGCTCGCGCGCTCACCCCGGGGGGGATGACGCATGCGTGGGCTGGCTCTCTCGTTCGCCGCTGTCGTTCTGCTGATCGCGCCCGCCGCCCTGGCGGAGTCGGTGACCCAGGTCCCGAACCCCCGCGCGCAGGGCGTGTGGGTCTCCGATCCCATCGACGCCATCGACGGGAATGTCGAGGCCCGGATCAACCGGGCCATCGACTCCATCCACGCCGACCAGGGCGTGGAGATCGCCGTGGTGTGCGTCGAGTCGGTCGACACGCCCACGCCCAAGGACTTCGCGACCGCACTCTTCAACCACTGGGGCATCGGCAAGGCGGGCAAGGACAATGGCCTGCTGGTGCTGCTGGTGCGCGGCCAGCGCCGCCTGGAGATGGAGACCGGCTACGGCCTGGAGTCGGTGCTCACCGACGGCTGGTTGAAGACGATGCAGGGCGCCGAGATGGTGCCCTTCTTCAAGGCCGGTGATCACGGCTCCGGCCTCGAGGCCGGGGTGAATGCCAGCATCTCCCGCCTGCGGAAGTACCCCTCCGGCGTGCCGGCGGGCACCGACGATCCCTCGCCGCAGCGCGTGGCGTCGCCGGGGTCCACCGCGCGCGGGGTGCCGGCGGAGGAGCCGCCCTCGCCCTGGTCGTGGCTCCTGATCGGCGGCGTGGCGGTGGGCGGCGCCGGAGGCATCGGCGCGTGGACCCACCGGAAGAATCGCACCTGTCCGACCTGCAAGGTGCGCATGACCATGATCCCGGAGGAGGAGGACGACGCGCAGCTCGACGAGGGCCAGAAGACCGAGGAGCGGCTGGGCTCGGTCGACCACCAGTTCTACGTCTGCAACGGCTGCGACTTCAACAAGCTCATCCCGGTGCGGGCCTGGTTCTCGGGCTACGGCACCTGCCATTCGTGCAGCTACAAGACGAGCGAGACCAGCAGCCATGTCATCGAGCACGCGACGTACACGTCGACCGGGCTCCGCGAGGTGACCGTCCACTGCAAACATTGCGGTCACCACGACGTCTCGACGCGCACCATCCCGATGAAGGTGCAGTCGAGCAGCTCGTCGAGCAGCAGCAGCGGCGGTGGCTCAGGCGGCGGGAGCAGCTTCGGCGGCGGCCGATCGGGCGGGGGCGGCGCGGGGAGCAGCTGGTGAGCGACGCGGCGCGCGAGCCCATGACGAAGCGCGACGACGTGGACGACGTCATCGGACTCGCCACCGAGATGATGCTGGAGGAGCAGGAGTCGCTCACCCGCGAGGACCTGCACGCCGTGGGGCGAGAGCTCGACGTCCCTCCGGAGTACATCGAGAAGGCCCGCAGCGAGCTGGCCCGCCGCGCGGCGGAGATGGCGCGCACCGAGGCGGAGATGCGCGCGAGGCGGTCGCGGCTCGTCCGCAAGGCGGCGATGGGGGCGGCCGCGCTCACGCTGATCTTCATCCTGTGGTCGTGGTCGGCGGTGTCGACGGTGCGCGAGCGCCACGTCGCGGTGCAGACCCGCGCGGGCCAGGTGTCCAACGTGCGCGACCGTCAACAGGCCGTCACCGAGCTCCTCGCCGGCCGGCCCACGTCCGTCGACACCGACGCCGAGCGCATCGGCGCCGAGAACCGGGTGCGAGTGGAGACGCAGCGCTACGTGGTCGCGGCGGCGGCTTACAACGCGGCGGCCGGTCGCTTCCCCGCGTCGTGGGTGCTGCCCCTGACCAGCCTGCCCTCGTCGGTCCCGATGGTGCCCTGATCGCTAGAGGACCAGCCCCGCCGCGCGGACGATGATCGCGATCAAGACCAGCGAGCCGAGGGCGAAGAGCGAGAAGCGCACCTCGATCTTGTTCCAGGTCGCCTGCACCAGGCTGTGCACCACGCGCAGCCCGACGTAGGCCCAGGCCAGGTTCACCTCGAGCGCGCCCGCGCCGCCGGCCACCGCCATCGCCAGGACGACGGCGTAGAAGACGAGCGGCTGCTCCATCAGGTGGTTGTAGTTGTCGGCCTTCCACCGCACCTCGGGAGGGAGCTGGCTCATCTGCTCGCCGCGCAGCGCCGTCGGGTCGAGCCTCATGTTCGCGCGGCGGATGGCGGGGATCCGCGTCAGGTACATCCACGTCCACATGACCATGGTCCACGCGGCAAGCGCGACGACCGGGGCGACGAGCGTTCTCTGGATCATCGGTGGGTGATACGAATCTGTCATGAATATCCACCGGGCGGGACGCGGGCCGGTGGCGCTGGCCGCGGCGTTGTCGGCCCTGGCGTGCAGCGACGCTTCGGAGGACGGGAGCAGCAGCGGCGACGGGGGCGCCGGCGGGGGCGCGGCGGCCTCCACCTCGTCGCGACCGGCGGGCCCCGGCAGTGGAGGCGAGGACGCGAGCGTGGCGGCGACGTCGACCGGCGTCGCCACGAGCACGGGCGAGGGCGCCGGGCCCGGGAGCACCGGCGCCGGCGGCTCGTCGACCTGCCTGGAGTCGCCCGAGCCCTGCGCGGCGGAGGAGGAGTGCTGCGCGGAGTACACCTGCGGCCAGACCTCTCTCGGACAGGTGTGTTGTGGGGAGGAGGGCGCGACGTGCGCGACCGAGAACGGCGAGGACTGCTGCGGCAACCTGCTCTGCGTCGCCGGCGCCTGCGGCTACGACCCCGAGGTCGACGCCTGTGAGGGCCCCTGCAACGAGCCGCCCGCGCTGAAGCTGGAGAAGTCCCGCCTCGCGTACATCGGCGGGACGTTCCTCGGCATCTGCGGTGACGCCAACCACACCTACGGGTTCCACGTACCCGCCGCGAACCTCCCCGCAGACGACTATTCGATGGAGGGCGAGGCCAACCAGCCGGCGTGCGAGTGGGAGGCGTCCGCCATCGACATCGGGATGGACTGGCCGGTCTCCCGCGACTGGCTGCGCTGGCTCATCGAGGAGATCCGCAACGACGCGATCACCGACGTCTTCGAGGTGATCGGCTCCTACGACGGGGTCGACGTCCGCTACTGGTCCGACTGGTCGGGGTGGGAGACCGACGGCATCCCCTACGACGGCGAGGGCCACGACACCCACACCCACGTGTCGATCTACCGATCGACCACCCACGAGGATCACCGCATTCTTTTCGGCTGGTCGGGCGACGCCGGGCCGGAGTGAACGCCGCACGGCGGTCGTCGCTGCGCGCGGCGCTGCCGAGCGTCCCGCTCGGCTTGCTGCTGACCTCCATGGTCGGCTGCGGCGGGACCCAGAGGCGCTCCGCGCCGCATCTTCGCGATCAGCCACCTCGCCAGCGTCCTCGAGCTGCTCCGCGATGCCGCCTGCGGGGGGCCGCAGCCGCCCCTCATCCCCGAGTGAGCGGGCAGCTCCGCCGGCCGTTCACGCGAGGGCCTCGAGGAGGGCGCGGAGCGGGCACGTCTCGCTGCCCAACGGGCTCGGCGTGTCGGACACCCGCGCGTGGAGCGGCTACCGAACGAGGTCGGCGCGGCGGCGCGCCCCACCTGATCCTCGTCGGTCTTCAGGTCAGCGCCTCACCGGCGGGGGGCGGTCCGTGGTGGGGCCGATCTCGTCGAAGAAGTGCACGGTGCCGGACTCGATCTCGTACTCGGCGCTGACGACGGCGAGCCGGCGAGAGAGGACGAGCTCCTCGATGATGCGGCTTCCGTGGCGGAGCTGGTCGCCCGCGGCCCGCACGTTGGCGCGCATGGCCTCGCGGAGAATGGTCTCGTGGTCGAGGTGGCTCGAGCTCGCTTGGCGGACCAGGTCCTCGATGTGGGGGCTGATCCGGTCGGTGATGGAGCGGATGTTCCTCGACTCCGGCCCCATGCCCGTCTCCAGCGCGTGGACGGTTGCGTCGATCGCGCCGCAGCGGGTGTGGCCCATGACCACCACCAGGCGGGTGCCGAACTGCGCAGCGGCGAACTCGATGGAGCCGATGATCGACGGCGCCACGACGTTGCCGGCGATGCGGACCACGAAGAGGTCGCCGAACCCCTGATCGAACAGGATCTCGACCGGCGTCCGCGAGTCGGAGCAGCCGAGGATGATGGCGAAGGGGCGCTGCGGCTCGGCGGCCAGCTCGCGGGACCAGGGGCGCATGGTCGAGCCGTGCCCCTCGCGGAAGCGGAGGTTGCCCTCGGACAATCGGGCGAGCGCGTCGGCCGGCGAAGGCGAGGTCTCCCAGGGGGTGCTCATCGCACGGGACCCTACCGGCGCTTCGCGCCGGTCGCCAGGACCTGCGCGCACCCTGGCGGAGCTGCCCTCGGCGCGGCAGGATCCGGCGGTGAGCGATCAGGGCGTCCCCGACCCGGCCTCGCGGATCGTCGTCCACGAGAGCCGGCGGGCGGCGCTGGCCGTGCGCTCGGCGCACGGCCTGGCCTCGGTGGCGCTGCTGGCCGGCTCCACGATGGGCGTTCTCCTCACCGAGGGCGTGCGGCGCCGGCAATCGTGGGACGCGGCGGCTGACCTCCTGCTCGCGCACGGGCTGGTGGGCCTGCTCCTGGTGCCGCTGCTATTGGTGGCGACGGCGCGTCTCCGCCGGGGAAGTCGTCTCGCCACACGGTGGGTCGCGGTGCGCGAGGGTCGGCTTCACGTCGCGCTGGCCCACGGCGAGGCGCTCGATGTGGCCGCCGCCTCGGTGACGGTCGCGGCGCCGTCGGCGGCGGCGCGCGCGCTCGCGCGCGAGGAAGCGGAGGGGCGCGCCGGGGTGCCGATCACGCTGCTCCTGGGGCGGGGTCTCGTGCGCGATCGACTGCACCTGGCGCTGCCGGAGGAGGAGGCAGCCGCGCTCCTCGCGGCGCTGCCCCTCGGCCCGCGCGCGATCGACGTGGGCGTGCGCACCCTGGACGCGGCCGGATGGTCGCTCACCGCGAGCTACGCACTAGCCACGGCGGCGGCGTTCGCGATCACGCCGGTGCTGCGCGCGGTGGTGCCGCTCGCGCCCGGCGAAGGCGTGGGCGCGACCGACCACGCGGGGTGGCTGCTGGGCGTCGGGCTCGCCGCGTTCTGGCTGGCGCACGGGGTGCTCGCGTGGCGAGCCTCGCCGCGATCCCGCGTCCTGGCGGGGGCCGATGGCGTGCGGGTGACGTCGGCACGCGGCGTGGACGTCTTCATTCCCTACGCCTCGATGACCCGGCTGGAGCGCGTGCGCCGCGGGCTCCGCATTCACCGGGCGGACCAGGCGCCGGTCGCGCTACGCCTGGGCGCGACGGGGACGCTCGCGATCCAGGAGGCGGCCGAGGTGATCGCCGCCAGCGCCGGGCGGGACGGCCAGCTCGAGGCCGCCGCTGCCGCCGGATCCATCGCGGCGCCGCGCTCGGCGCGCGAGGTGCGCCTCCTGGCGACGCGCCTCGCGGGTGAGGACTACCGGATCGAGGCG
This sequence comes from Polyangiaceae bacterium, assembly GCA_046596645.1. GTDB lineage: Bacteria > Myxococcota_A > Polyangia > Polyangiales > Polyangiaceae > JBKJLX01. The sequence continues at coordinate 375 of JBKJLX010000358.1, read as the reverse complement.
CTCGACGCGGAGCAGCTCGCCGCGAGCATGATCGATCCGACCGCGACGACCGGCACGCGGGTGGGGGCCGCGCTTGCGCTCGCCCATCGCGGCGAGGAGGGCAAGCGCGTGGTGCAGCAGCGCGCGGCCGCGCTCGCCGACGCGGGGACGCGTCAGGTGCTCGAGGCGATCGCCGAGGGCGAGGTCGACGACGGCGCGATCGACCAGCTGCTGGTGCGCGCGGCGCGGTGAGAGGGGGCGAAGGCCCCTCTTCTCCAGCTTCGTGACGCGGTGGTAGCAAGCGGCATGTCGTCAGCCCTCCGCGCGCTCGGCCCGCCGCGCACGAGCGCGCGCCATGAGGGCGTCGAGGGTGCGGGACTCGCCGCGCGCCGCGTC
>JBKJLX010000097.1:0-5416 GCA_046596645.1 Polyangiaceae bacterium | reverse complement strand
CTGGAACCTCTCTTGCTGAGGTCCTGCTCGGGGTCGCCCGGCCCGAGGAGGCAGTCGTGAAGCTCGGAATCATCGCCACCAAGTTCGAAGCCGACGCGGGCTCCGCGTTCTTCTTCGACGAACCCGCCGCGAGCCCGCCCCCTCGCAACGACGGCAAGGACGCCGGCCGCGCTTCGGGCATCTTCGCCCGGCCCGCGCCGCGCCCCGCCCGTCCCGCCGCTGCGAAGACCCCGCGCCGCCGCCGCTGAGTCGCCCGCTGCCGCGCCGCTGGTCCCCCGCCGGACCAGCCCCCGCTCGATTCCGCTAGTGCCGTCGTCGTCGCGCCCGCGACACCAGGACCGCCAGCCCGAGGCCCGCCAGGGCCACCCCCCACGCGCCCTCGCGGGGAGACGCGCCGGACACGCGGCACGAGCATCCGCCGCCGGAGGCGACGAAGTCCACCGCGTCGCCGCCTCCCGATCCGGTGGCGCCGCCGGACCCGCCCCCCGCGCCGCCGGTCCCGGGGTCGTCGCCGCCACTGCCGGCGCCGCCCTCCCCGCCGGGGATCTCGATGCCGTGGCCGACCAGCGTCAGCGTCCTCGCCGGCTCGTCGGGATCGTTGGACGCGAGCACCAGCACCGCGTCGAGGGGCGTGGCGTCGGTCGGCTCGTAGGCGATGACCACCTCTGCGGTGCCGTCGGGGGCGACCGCCACCGCGTTGGCCGGGATCGACACCGGCGTCCCGCTCTCCAGCACCATCGTCACCGACAGCAGATGCTCGCCGACGTTGTCGAAGGAGATGGTCGCCTCGCGGCGGTCGCCGACCTCGACGTCGCCGAAGGAGACGACGTCGCTCTCCGCGTAGAGCGGCAGATCGATGTCGGGCAGCGGCGTGTGGACGCGCACCGGATCGAAGACCCAGTCCTTGTCGTCGATGGTGAACGGGATCGGGATGTCAGCGATGGGGATCGAGAAGTCCTGCCCCAGGATCTCGATGAAGAAGGCCGGGACGAGGTGGAGCGTGCCCTCGTAGAGGAGCGAGCCCTGGACGTGGACGTCGTGCTCGACCGCGGGGCCGCCGGCGTAGTCGGCGCGCGTCGCCTGGCCCCCCGCATCCATGGGGCCGCCCGCGACCACCTGCCCGTCCAGGTCGGCGACGACGATCTGGTGGGTCCGGTAGGTCGCGTCGAGCTCCAGGGCGACGTTCAGCTCGAAGCCGCCGGAGAAGCCGGGGATGTCGGCGACGAGGTCGGCGATGTCGACCTGCGCCAGCGTCTGCTCCTCGGTGACGCCGCTGACGGTGAAGCCGTCGAAGGCCCAGGGATCGAAGGGCTGCTCCTGCTCCACCTGGAAGTCGAACTGGGGGACGTAGGGGATGTCGCCTTGCCAGGTGAATACCTGGCCCAACACCTCCACCTCGAAGCGGGCCTCGGCGGTGATCTCGGCTCCGTAGTGGATGCCGAGCAGGCCTGCGCCGAGCGTGGGCATGGCGCGCTGCTCGAGGACCTCGGGCCAGCGCGTCTCCAGTGCGCCGTTCAGGTCGACCTGCGTCTCCGCCCACAGGCCCGCCGCCAAATGCACCTGGAGCGGCGAGTTGGCGGGCACCCAGCCGGTGTCGAAGCCGTCGCTGATCGGCAGCGCCAGCTTCTCCTTCGAGAAGGCCAGCGGCCCGGTGAGGCACAGCAACGGGTCGTCCTCGCAGCCGACCGCCACGACCTGCGCCCGCGCCTCGCCCGCGCCGGCGAGCAGGGTCGCGGCGGCGGCCAGCGTGACGACCAGACGGGTCACCAGCGGAAGGACGAGCGCGAGTACGGGAGCGGCGGTGAGGCGGGCGCGGCGCATGGCAGCGCATCCTCCCCTGGCCACAGGTCGGGGTGAAGATCCCTCCGGCGACTCACGGACAGAAGGACTGCTCGGCGTCCTGCTTGGGCCAGCGCATCAGGATCGAGAAGCACATCTCCGCCGTGGAGCTCTCGCCCCAGCCGACCTGCTGGTTGGTGGTGTTGTCCCAGGTGCACTCGGTGGTGATGCCGTCGCCCGGCTGCAGCGTGATGGAGTCGAGGGCGACGAAGGGCTGATGATCGAACTCGTAGTCCTCGTCGTGGAGGACGATTTCCTCCCCACCCCGGGTCACCGTGGTCCTGAAATGGCTGCCGAGCTGGTGCATGTGCGGGAACAGCGCGAAGAGCGTCTGCTCTGCGTCCACGACGCACGTCGAGCTCTGGGAGTGCTCGGAGTTGGCAGGGATCTCCAGGTCCACCGGGCCCGGAAGAAAGATGTCGGCCTCGTGCACGATGTCCTCCGGCGCGACCTCGATCACCTCGATACCTGAGACCGCCTCCAGCGGCTCGCCGGTCGGGTTGAACACGTGGAGCTGCAGGACCAGCGTCGACCCCTCTGCCAGGAGCAGCCCCACACCCTCGGGGAAGCGGAGCTCGTTGGTGTCGACGCCCGACGCGTAGATGTAGTTGCCGGGGCTGATGTTCTCGATCGCGAGCACCGTGTGATGGGTCCCGAACGGCGCGATGGGGCGGATGGCCCCGACGTACGTCGCGTGGTCGACCACTGCGGTGTAGATCGCGGACGTCAGCTCGCCGCCCGGCTCGAGGGACCACTCGCCGGTGATCAGCGTGGACCACGTCTCCACCGCCGACCCGCCGCCGCCTCCCTCGCCGTCCCCGCCCCCGGAGCCGGTCGTCGTGGCCGCCCCCGTCGCCGTCGTCGTGGCGGCGCCGGTCGTCGCGGTGGTGGTCCCCGCCGCGTCGTCACCGCCACCGCCACCGCCTCCGGCGCTGCCGCTGCCTCCCGCTCCCATCGTGTCGTCGCCACAGGCGGCGAGGCAGAGTGCGGACGTGAAAAGAGCCCAGCGGACCGACGGCTTCATGAGCAAGGACCTCCGACTCCGCGAGGGTCGCAGAAACCGTCGACGGCGCCACCGAACTCCACTCGCACGTGAGCCGTCGGCGCTGGCTCGTGCGTCAAGACGGCGCGGCGCGGTCGGTCTTCGCCCTTGGGGGGAGGACGACGGCGCCCGACAGTGCCGCGTTCCAGCACCTCAAGGCGCCGGGATGGCCGGCCCCCACCAAAGGAATTCCCAATGAAGATGATGATCGTCGCCGTCTCCGCGCTCGCCCTCGGCCTGGCTGCCTGTGGCGGCACCCCCTCGCTGCCGGAGACGCCGGAGATGCCGTCCGTCGAGACCCCGACGATGCCCGAGGCGCCCGCCATGACCGCGCCCGAGGCGCCCGCCGGCCCCGAGGCGCCTGCCGCGCCTGCTCCCTGAGAATGGCGCTCTGAAGCGTACCGACGATTCGCACGGGCACCGCATCGGCGGCGCCCGGCCAGGTCCCCCTCTCTCACCGCTGGCTCGCCGCTGGCGGGTCGAGGGGGTCTCGCTTTTCGCTCACTCCTCCTCGGCGTCTCCCGCAGGCGCGACGTACAGGTCTTGCTGGTTCGCGCGGAAGGCTTGCGCCCGCTCGCGCAGCCCGGCCTCGAGCGCCTCGTCGGCGGCGACGCCCTTCTGCGCGGCGTAGTCGCGGACGTCCTGCGTCAGCTTCATCGAGCAGAAATGCGGTCCGCACATCGAGCAGAAGTGCGCGCCCTTGGCGGCGGGCGCCGGCATCGTCTCGTCGTGGAAGTCCTTCGCGGTGTCGGGGTCGAGCGAGAGGTGGAACTGGTCCTCCCACCGGAACTCGAAGCGCGCGCGGGAGAGCGCGTCGTCCCTCTCCTGGGCGCCGCGGTGACCCTTCGCCAGATCGGCGGCGTGCGCCGCGATCTTGTAGGCGATGACGCCGTCCTTCACGTCCTTCTTGTTGGGGAGGCCGAGGTGCTCCTTAGGCGTCACGTAGCAGAGCATCGCGGTGCCGAACCAGCCGATCATCGCGGCGCCGATCGCGCTGGTGATGTGGTCGTACCCAGGGGCGATGTCGGTCACCAGCGGGCCCAGCGTGTAAAACGGCGCCTCGTGACACATCGCCAGCTGCTTGGTCATGTTCTCCTGGATCTTGTGCATCGGCACGTGACCCGGGCCCTCGATCATGACCTGCACGTCGTGCTTCCAGGCGATTTTGGTCAACTCGCCGAGCGTCTCCAGCTCTCCGAACTGCGCGGCATCGTTGGCGTCGGCGATGCAGCCGGGGCGCAGCCCGTCCCCCAGGCTGAAGGAGACGTCGTACTTCTTCATCACCTCGCAGATGCGCTCGAACTCGGTGTAGAGGAAGTTCTCGCGGTGATGGGTCAGGCACCACTTCGCCATGATCGAGCCGCCGCGGGAGACGATGCCGGTCACGCGCTTCGCCGTCAGCGGCACGTAGCGAAGGAGCACGCCGGCGTGGATGGTGAAGTAGTCGACCCCCTGCTCCGCCTGCTCGACCAGCGTCTCCAGGAAGACGTCGATGTTCAGGTCCTCGGCCTTGCCCTTCACCTTCTCCAGCGCCTGGTAGATGGGCACGGTGCCGATCGGCACCGGCGAGTTGCGGATGATCCACTCGCGGGTCTTGTGGATCTCCTTGCCGGTGGAGAGGTCCATCACGGTGTCGGCGCCCCACTTGATCGACCAGCGCAGCTTGTCGACCTCCTCCGCGATGGAGGAGGAGACGGCGCTGTTGCCGATGTTGGCGTTCACCTTCACCAGGAAGTTGCGGCCGATGATCATCGGCTCGCTCTCCGGGTGGTTGCGGTTGGCAGGGATGATGGCGCGCCCGGCGGCCACCTCGGCCCGCACCAGCTCCGGCGTGACACCCTCGCGGATGGCGATGAACCGCATCTCTTCCGTGATCTCGCCGCGGCGGGCGTAGTGCATCTGCGAGTGGTTGGTGTCCCCGCGCGCGACGCGACGCGCGACCCATGGCGCGCGCAGCCTGGGCAGCCCGGCGGCGACGTCGACCGCGCGCGGGCCGAACGTGTCGTAGACGCGGAGCGGCGGCTCGCCCCCGGTGACGCAGATCTCGCGGAAGGGGACGCGCAGCTCGCCGTCCTCGACGTACACTCGGGTGGACGCAGGGAAGTCCGTCACCGGCTCCACCACCGACGCCACGTCGTCGACGACGGCGAGCTTCCGGGTGGCCTTGGACGAGAGGACGTTGGGTTCGCTGCGGTCGGTCATGGCGCGTCACGACGCTAGTCCAGCGGGCACGTCGGCGCAAAGGCGCCGCCTCGCGCTGGCGCTGATGCTGGTGGGCGTTGTCGCGTGCGCCGCCGGCGCGCCGGACGCGCCCGCGGGCTCGCCCGCCACCCTGGGCGCCACGCCGCCTGCACAGGCCCCGGGCGCGCCCGCCGCCACGGCGAGCGCGCCCCCGCCCGCGCCGCTCACGCCCGCCGCCGTCGTCGCGCCTGCCCCGCCGTTCCGTAGCGACGAGGTGTTCGACCTCCGGATCCGCGGCGGCGACGTGGTCGACGGCAGCGGCGCGCCGCGTCGTCGCGCTGACGTGCTGGTGCG
>JBKJLX010000857.1:0-18155 GCA_046596645.1 Polyangiaceae bacterium | reverse complement strand
TCGTGCGCCTCGTCGGACGAGGCCTCGGTCTGCCAGAACGGCTTCGCGCAGTGCCGCGAGGCCAACGACCTCGACGAGTGCGAAAACCCGACCGACGCCCAGGTCTGCGAGCTCTGCGACGCGCAGGCTGACACCTGTGGCGCCCAGGAGGACGAGACGGCGTGCGCCACGGCGCGTGCCGCCTGCGTCGGCCAGCTCGCCTCCGACCCCTCGGTCTGCCCGGCCGAGTCGGGCGGCGAGGGCGGCGGCGCCGGTGAGGGCGGCGCGGGTGAGGGCGGCTCCGCCGGCACCGGCGAGGGCGGCGGCTCCGAGGGCGAGGGCGGCTCGGTCGGCACCGGCGAGACCTCCGGTGGCGGCACCTGCGAGTTCGACGGCTGCGCCGAGGGCGAGGCGCCGGCAGCGGAGTGCAACGCGTGCACCGCCGAGGTCTGCGAGGCGGACGCGTTCTGCTGCGACGGCCTGTGGGACGCGACCTGCGTGGAGCTCGCCGGCGCGGCCGACAGCTGCGGCTGTGCCGCCGATACCTGCGCCCACGACGTCTGCGAGACCGGCGACATGCTCGAGTCCTCGTGCAACGAGTGCGCGGACACGGTCTGCGACCAGGACCCGTTCTGCTGCACCACCGCCTGGGACACGACCTGCACCGAGCTGGCGGCGACGTCGTGCGGCTGCGCCATCTGAGAACGCGGAGCCCCGGACCGCCGGGGCTGCGGCACGCGCTCGCGGCGCTCGGCGTCGCCGTCGCCTTCGCGGCGTGTGGCGGCGAGGAGACGACGCCGGCGCTGACGACGCTGTGCGAGCCGGCCGAGAACATCTTCTGTCGGTGCCCCGGCGGCGACGCCGGCACCAAGCGCTGCAACGAAGAGGGCGACGGCTTCACTGACTGCGAGTTCTGCGAGGGGCGCGACGGCTTCGGCGGCGGCGACGTCGGCCCCGGGCCCGGCCCCGGCGGGGGTGCCGGCGACCCCGGCGTGGGCGGCGGTGGCGCCACCGGGCTCGAGCTGATGCGCCCGTGCATCGACGCCGGCGAGTGCTCGAGCGGCGTCTGCGAGAACAACTACTGCACGGCCCCCTGCGAGCGCCCGAGCGACTGCCCCTACCCCGAGGCGGAGTGCGTGCCGTGGGCGGGCGACGCCATCTGCATGCCCAGCTGCGCCTCCGCCGGCGAGTGCGAGGTGTACGGCGCGCCGCCGAGCCTGTGCGGGTACGCGCCCGCGATCGACAACTGGAGCGTCACCGTCTGCGCCAACTGGGGGGACGGGCACACCCTGCTGCCCGAGGGCACCGACTGCGCGCCGCTCGACCACCAGGCCTGCAACCTCGGCTACGCCAAGCGCGAGTCGGTGTGCAGCCAGGAGGGCGTCTGCGCCGGCGGCTGCTTCAAGGAGAGCGACTGCGGGGACGACGAGGATTGCTCGAGCACCGGCGACGAGCTGGGCGAGTGTCGGTAAGGCGAGCAACTCGTACCGCTCGCATGATGAACTTCAAGAACCACACTTGGCTCCTCGGGCTCGCCCTCTCGGTGTCGTCGATCGCGATGGCGACCGGGTGCGGCGAAAGCTCGTCGGGCGCCGGCGGCGGTGGCCAGAACGAGTGCGCGTGCCCCGACCCGGAGGAGGCGGTCGACCTTTCGACTTGCGATGCGTCCTTGGTCGGCTGCGAGTGTGCCCTCTCCCTGGAGTGTGAGAACGGCCTCGACGGTCGACGGTCGAGCACTTACGCCTGCGACGAGCAGGGCTGGACCCTGGTCGAGTCGGGCTTCACCGACTGCGGCGTGGGCACCTCGAGCAGCGCGACCGGCACCTCCAGCACCTCCAGCAGCGCGGGCGGAGGCGGGGGCGCTGGGGGGAGCGGTTCCTGACCATCGCGGTGAACTGCTCGAGCCGGTCAGCGGCGAACCGCAAACCTCGCATCAAGTTCGCGGCTAGCGGTGAGCGCGCCGCGAGGTCACGTGCGGCGGTGCGCGCCGTCCCCGAGCCGTTCGTGGCAGGCCGATCGTCATCGCCAACGCGTCCAGGTCGCCGGGGTCGAGCACCAAGGCGGCACGGAGATGATCGAGCGCCTTCGCGACACGCGAATCGGCCGCCGCGCGGCCCAGGAGCCTCGGATTTTCATCGAGCCTCGCGCCCGCTTACTCTGGGAGGGTGCAGTCGGAAATTGTCTGGGTGCTCTACCGACAGACGCGACCGTTCGCCCTCGAGTCCTGGAGCGCAGCTCTTGCAGACAGGGGCTACTCGACCGAGCTGCAGGAAGACTCGCTGCGGGTGACGAGCCCAGCTTCGCCCGAACAGGTCTTCACCCTGGGGGATCGCAGCGCGGAGGCGACAGTCGCCTGGATCTGCCGAGGTCTGCTGGAATCCGGCACCAAGGCGGACTCGCGCCGCGCGGCGGCGATCGGCGCGAAAGCCTTCGACGCGTGTGTGCAGATCCACGTGAGCTCGTTGGAGACGGTGAAGGCGGACGAGGGAGCGCTCGTGGATCTCATGGATGCGGTCCAGGGGATGACCGGCGGCTGGATCTATCTTCGATGGAACCGCCGTTGGATCTTTTCGCATGGCGAGAAGGTCCCCGCGGTCCTGCGCTGACCCGCGCCGGTTATTGTCGCGGAGGAGTCAGTACTCCTCGGCAGTGCCGACTTGCGACACCGTCGCCATGCCTCGCGCCCCGCGATGCCGCAGAATCAGAGGTTCTGGGCGCCTGCGACGATGGGAGCGATTGCTCCTCGACCGGCGACGAGCTCGGGGAGCGCCGCTAGCACGGCGACCTCTCTCGCCGGCGAGACCGCCGGAACCATCACCCGGGTGGTCCGCGTCGGCGACGACGGCGGCACCGAGGAGATCTCGGTCGCGGCGTTCGAGGCACGCATCGGCGAGACGGCGGCCTCGACCGATCAGAACGAGGCGTTGCTCGACGAGCGCGAGACCAAGGTGAACGTCGGGGGCGAGGAGATCGTCGCCACACCCAGCGTGTACCAGGTGAGGCTCGGCGATCAGAGCGCCACGCTCGGCACCACCGCCTCGCCGGATTTCGTCTGGGGCGATCTGGGCGGAAAGATCACGACCGCAGACGGCGCGGTCTTCGTCTCCGCCGAGCTGGTCGACGCCGGCGGAGCCCACGGCGCCCAGGCGATACTGGAGCCCTGAGGCACTCGTCGCTCAGCGGGTGACGACGAGGACGGCTTGACCGCGGCGGTACTCGGGCTTCACGCTGGTGAAGCCTCGCTGCTTGGCGAAGCCGTCGAGATCGCCCTGGTTGTCGTCCATCCACGCGGAGAAGGCGCGCCACACCGCCTCGGCGGCGTCGGCGGGGAGCGCGACGCCGTCGATCAGCACCGCGAGTCCGCCCGAGGGGCCCGGTGCGCGATCGGACGCTGCAGGCGCGGACTGCCTCGGCGATGCGGGCTTCGCGGGTGCGCCCTTCTTCGGCGAGGCCTTCTTCGCGGGCGCGGGCGGCTGCTTCCTACTGGATGCCATATTCCTTGAGGCGTCGGTAGAAGGTGCGGCGCGGCAGGCCCACCAGCTCGGCGGCGCGCACGCGGTTCCAGTTCGACTCGGCCAGCGCCTGGAGGATGCGGTCCTTCTCGGTCGCACGGTGCTCGTCGATGCTGGCGGCGACCGAGCGGTCCGCCGCCGTGGGCGCCATCGATGGCGACCGCCCCGCCTGCGGTGGCGGTGCCATCGGCGCGCGCGCGTCGGGCAGCTCGAAGTCTTCCTGGTCCAGCTCCGGCGCGTCCGACAGCACCCACGCGTTGAGCAGGCAGTTCTCGAGCTGGCGCACGTTGCCCGGCCAGGGGTGCGCCATCAGCATGCGCAGCGCACCGCGAGTGACCGAGCGGCGCTCGCGGGAGTAGCGCGCGGCGAAGATGCCGAGGAAGTGATCGATGAGGATCGGGATGTCCTCGGCGCGCTCGCGCAGCGACGGCACGCGCAGCTGGATCACGTTGAGCCGGTAGAAGAGGTCCTCGCGGAAGGTGCCGGCGCGCACCATCGCCGCGAGATCGCGGTGGCTGGCCGCGATCACCCGGGTGTCGATCGGCTCCTCGCGCATCCCACCCACCGGACGGACGACCTTCTCCTGCAGCACGCGCAGGAGACCCGCCTGCATCTTGCGCGGCATCTCCCCGATCTCGTCGAGGAGAAGCGTGCCCTCGCTGGCCTCGCGGAAGAGGCCCTTGCGATCGCGCTCGGCGCCGGTGAAGGCGCCGCGCACGTGGCCGAAGAGCTCGCTCTCCAGCAGGTTCTCGGGGATGGCACCGCAGTTGATGCCGACGAACGTCTTCTTCGCGCGGGCGCCGGCGGAGTGGATGGCGCGGGCGATGATCTCCTTGCCGGTGCCGCTCTCGCCGGCGATGAGGACCGGCACGTCGGTGTCCTTCACCCGATCCACCAGGGCGTAGACGCGGCGCATGACCTCGCTGGTGCCGACCAGGCCCTCGTAGCCGAAGTGGCCGCGCAGCACGGCGCGCGCCGACCGCAGGTCGCGGCGGGTGGCCTGCAGCTGCTCGGTGCGGACCTCCAGCGACTCCTCCAGCTTGATGCGGGCGGCAGCGAGATCCTGGTTGGTGACGGCGAGCTCGGCGTTGGCCTGGGCCAGCTCGGCGGCGCGCTTCTCGTTCTCGCTCACCAGACGCGCGGTCTCGATGGCGATCGCGATCTGGTCGGCGAGGGCGATGAGCAGCGTCAGGTCCTCGGCGAAGCTCGCGCTGGGGCGAAGCCGCGTCTCCAGGTAGAGCGCACCGATGACGCCCGCGCCGGGGGAGCGGATGGGCACGCACGCCACCGATTGCAGCATCAGCTGGTGGACGGACACGAAATCCGCCATGCGCGCGTCGTCGCGCGCCGAGGCGGTGACCACCGCCTCGCCGGTGCGGATCACGCGGTCGGCGATCGAGCGCGAGAACCTGGCGTGCAGGTCGGCGGCGCCCTCCGGATCGCGATCGCGCGAGGCGTGGATGGAGAGATCGCTCGCCGCCTCGATGGATGGGACCGCCATGGGCCCGGCGGAGTGGTCGGTCCCGTTCTCGGCCTGCTCGCGCGTGCGCGCCGCGCGGCGGCTCTTCAGGATGACGAAGCCCCGCTCGGCGTCGAGGAGGGCGATCGCGAGATCGGTCACCTTCTCCAGCAGGCTCGGCAGATCGTAGGTGCCGGCGATCTCCCGGTTGATCTCCAGCAGGCGCATCAGGCGATCGCCGCTGGCGCGGGCGGTGGCCCCGCGGGACGACGCCGCCTGGGAATGCGCGGGCGCCGCGGCGAGCGTGATCTCGGTGCGCATGGCGCGCCGTCGCGGGTCGTTCCAGTAGACCTCGCGCAGGTCGCGCGGCAGGCGCGCCGCGATCTCCTCCAGCACCGCGAGCGCCGACTCGCGGTCGCGTCGCGCCGCCAGGGTGCGGCCGGCGTCGATCTCGACGGCGGCCCGCGCCTCCAGGGCGCGCCAGCGCCACTCGCGCTGGCCCGACTCCTCCGCGGCGCGCAGCGCGGCGTCGATGGCGACGCGGGCCGCGGCCTCGTCGCCGGCGAGCAGGGCCACGCGCCCGCGCGCCAGCTCGAGGAGCGGTCGGTGTGCTCCCGAGCCCTCGGTGGCGACCTCGGCGCGCCCGATCTCGGACCCGAGAAGGGCGGCGCTGGCGCCGGCCGTCGCGGCGACGAAGAGCACCCGCTCCAGGCGCGCCTCGGCGGCGTCGATGGATCGTCCCATCGACTCGTAGGCCTCGGCGGCGCGCGAGCAGAGCTCCCCCGCCTGCTCGAGATCGCCCGACTTGGCCGCCGCCTCCGCCTCCAGCGAGAGCAGCTGCGCCGCCTGGTGAGGAGGCAGCGCGGCACGCTCGACCGCCAGCTCCACCAGCGCCTGCTGCGCGCGCGCGACGCGACCGAGGTAGATGTCGAGGTTGGCGAGGTTCAGCAGCGCCTGCCGCAGCGTCGCGATGCGCCCCGAGCGGCGACCCATGTCGACCGCCGCCTCGAGGTGCTCCAGCGCGGCGGCCAGGTCGCCGCGCGTCTTCGCGATGCCGGCGAGGTTGAGCCGCATGGTGGCGACGGTGCCGGCGTCGCCCGCCTCCTCCGCCGCGCTGAGGCCCTCGGCGTAGGCGGTGCTCGCCTCGTCGAGCCTGTCGTCGCGCTGCAGTGCGAACGCCAGCGCGCCCAGCGCGACCGAGAGGATACGGCTCTCCCCCAGGGCGCGCGCGTGGCGCACCGCACGCTCCAGGATCTCGCGCGCCTCCTGGTGACGCGAGGCGAAGCTGAGGGCGAGGCCGCCGACCGCCATCGCCTCTGCCGCGGCGCCCCGCTCCTTGGGGTCGCCGCCAGGCGCGTCGTCGACGGCGGGGAGGACGATGGTGGTCAGCGACCCGGTGGCGTGGGCGAGCGCCGCCGCGTAGTCGCCGGCGCGCAGCTGGGCACGCGCCGCGTGCAGGTTCCACTCCGCGGCCTCGAGCCCGCCACGCACCTCGACCTCGGCGCGGACCGACGAGAGCTCGGCGAGCGCGCGCTGCGCCTCGCCGCGGTTGGTGAGGAGGCGCGAACGCGCGATCGCGAAGCCGATCGAGCGGTCTTGCTCGTGCCGCGCCAGCAGATCGGCCGCCTCGTCGAAGTGGCCGCGATCGAGCGCCGAGCGGATGGCCGGGAGATCGTGACGGCGCCCCACCGCGCGCAAGGGCGGCGGCGCCCCGCCATCGTCGCTGCGCGGGGGCGCCAGGCGATCGACGTCCGCCGGGCCCACCACCGGCCGGCCCTCCAGCCGGGCGACGATGGCGCGCACGCGGCCGGGCCAGCCCCGCGCGCGCTCGACGACGTGGGCCACGCCGGCGCCCGACAGCGAGGGCACCGCGCGGTGCACCAGATCGGCGGCCAGCTTGTCGGCCAGCGGCGGCATCGCGAAGACGCCGAATGTCCTCCCCGGGAGGGCCGCGCCCTCGCCCTCGCCCGCAGCCACCAGGATCAGCTTGGCCCCCGCCTCGCGCAGCACGTCGAGCCGCTCCAGATCGGCGCGCGGCAGCGACTCCGCGTCGTCGACCAGGATGACGCTGGAGGTGGGATCGGCGGGCGCGTCGAGGGAGGGATCGATGCCCTGCGCCGACAGCTCGGCGGCCAGCGCGCCCGACCCGCCGTCGGCGGCCTCGACGAAGGCGACGTCGCGCCCCGCGGCGCCGAGCGACCAGGCGACGCGCCGCAGGAGCGTGCTGCGGCCGGACAGGCGCGGCCCCGCGATCACCAGGCCGCCTCCGCGCGGCAGCGACTCGATGGCGGCGATCAGCTCCACCGCTGGCTGGTCGAGGCCTACCGTGGGCCAGGCGCCGGCGGCCGCGCCCTTCGACGGCGGGGGCAGCTGCGCGGCGAGGCGCAGCGCGTTGGCGACCTCATCGACGCTGGGGAAGCGCTCCGCCGGGTCGTCGGCGGTCGCGCGACGGACCAGCGCGTCGAGGGCCGGCGCCTCGGCGGTCAGCTCGTGGCGCGCGGCGTCGACGACCTCGCGCACGGTCGCCCCCAGCGCGTACACCTCGGCGCGCACGGTGATGGGCGCACCGCGCAGCAGCTCGGGCGCGGCGTAGCGCGGCGTGAGGCCCTGGGCGCGGGTGCCGCCTTCGCGGAAGGTCGCGGCGAGGCCGAGATCGACCAGCGTGCCCCGACCGTCGGGGCCGACGATGACGTTGGCCGGCTTGATGTCGCCGTGGAGGAGCTGAGCGCGGTGCAGGCGCGTCAGCTGGTCGGCAGCGTGCGCCACCGCGATCAGCGAGTCGCGCGCGTCCTTCCCGGAGCGGATGCGCTCCTGCAGGCTCTCGCCGTCGACGACCTCGCGCACCAGGTAGGGCCGGGAGCCGATGCGCCCGAAGCGCACCACGCGCGGCACGCCCAGCCCCTCCAGGCCGGAGAGCGCCGCCGCTTCGCGCACCAGCGCGTCGAGCTCGCGATCGTCTGCATCCTCCGCGAGGATCTTCATGGCGAGCTCGCGACCGCCGTGACGGTCGCGCACGCGCCAGACCTCGCCGCCCCCGCCCTTGCCGAGCGGAGCGATGGCCTCGTAGCGCGGAGGGAACGGCGGGTGGCCGGGCGCGTCGGGCACGGAGCGCGGTCCGCCTGTCAGATCGGCAGGCGGTAGCCGGCGCCGAGCCCGAGGAAGAAGCCGGTGATGGAGAAGCCGGTGTCGAAGCGCGCCTGGAAGTCCTTGAAGGGCTTCACGCGCAGCGCGAGGTGCGGGAGGGCGAGGTAGGGGACGATGAACGGCAGGTCGCCCCCGTTGGCCATGCTGCGCTCGGTGTAGCCCTTGTAATGGTTGTTCGACGCGTCGCAGTAGTTGTGCCGCTCCTCGTCGAGCGCGGCGGGGACGCCGGCGCGCTCGCACTCCCTCCACTGTTCGGGCTCGTCAGGGTCGGCGGTGTGGATCGTGTCCGGGTCGTCGTCAAATGCTGCGGGGTACGCCTGCGCGCGGTCGAGGTCCCCCAGCACTCCGGCGACGCCGACGTCGCCGCCGATGAGGAACTGGACGCGGCCCCCCTTGTCGATGGGGATGTTCGCCAGGATGTCGATCTGGGCGACCAGGAGCTTCATCGTGCTGGAGGCCTTCTCGAACGCCCGGTCCGGCTCACTCTTCTCCTTGAACATGAACGGATCCATCGAGTAGTCGGCGTAGGAGAGCGCCATGTCGAGCTCCAGCGGTCCGCGCCGGTAGGTGAGCTCGGGGCCGAAGGTGAAGGCGTTCACCGTCGCGCCGCCCTCGACGAAGATGTTGATCATGAACTTGGGGACGATGAAGTTCCGGAAGCGCATGCCGAGGAACCAGTAGCTCTGGTCAGGCAGCTCGCGGATGCCGACGCTCGCCTCCTCCTCCGCCTCGACGTCGACGGTCGAGCCGGTGTCCTTGATCTGCGCGCCGGCGGCATCGGGAGGCGGGTCCTTCGGGGCGGGCGCCGGGTCGGCGGTGCCGTCCACGGGGGGAGGCGCGGTGGGGGGAGGCGCGGCTGAGGCAGGGGCGGCGGCCGGGGGGGGGACCGGAGCGGCGCCCGGCTCCTGGGGCACGACGGTGCCGTCCCCTGGATCCGTCTGCGCGCGGGCCGTGCCGCTCAGGGTGGCACTCCCCGCGGCGCACAGGGAGGCAAACGCGACCAAGCGAAGCGTCTTCTTCTGCAACATCTCGGGACCTCGCGGAAGTTTGGGTCTCGGCTGCGCCGCGCCAGCTCGTGCCAACGCGCGCCGCCGGGAGGATGACGGCCAGCGGGCGCAGCATAGACGAGGGTCCTGGGTGGGTTCCGTGTTTGTGGGGTCCGACTCGGCTGCATGGCCCTGGCGGCGGGGTTTGCGTCACCCCCCCTCGTCAGCGAAGATCGTTCCCAGTGATCCTCAACTCCGTCGTCGTGGAGCAGACCATCGACCGGGACGTGCGCGGCCGCTTCGCCAAGGAGCTGGTCCTGGTCCGCGTCCCTTCCGCCTCGAAGCCTGAGGGCATCCCGCTCGCGATGATCCGCAAGCGCGCCGCCGATGCCGGAGGGGGCACGCTGGGCACCGTCATCCTCATCCACGGGTACGGGCAGAACCGCTACGCGTGGCACCTCCCCTCGCGCAGCCTGTTCAACCACCTCGTGATGGCGGGCTTCGACGTCTACAACCTCGAGCTGCGGGGGCACGGCCGCTCGAGGCACCTCGGCGCCCACCCCCCGTCGAACGTCTGCGACTTCGTGCGCGAGGACGTGCCGGCCGCCCTGGAGGTGGTGCAGAAGCTCTCCGGCGCGCGGCCGGTCTTCCTCCTCGGCCACTCCCTGGGCGGGCTCGTCGCTTACGCGTCGGCGGCGCACCTCAAGGGCGCCATCGCCGGCGTCGCCACCCTGGGCAGCCCCTACCAGTTCACCCACGGCTCGTGGGCGCTCGCCACCTTCGGCACCGCGATGCTGGCGGTCGATCGGCGCATGTCCTTCGGCCACGGTGGCATCGAGCTGAAGCCGCTGATGGAGGCGGTGCGCCTCCTCCGCGGGTTCATCGAGAGCCCCATCTTCCCACTGCCCATCCGCGGGTTCGCTCCCGGCTCTCTGGAACCCCAGGTGCTCTCCCAGCACATGTCGCTGGCGATGGACGTGGGCAGCGTCGCCGTCATGCGCAACATGTTCCTCTCCGCCGCCGAGGCGCGGCGGGGCGGTCACTGCATGGGGGAGCTCAGCAGCTACGCAGGGGAGTTCGAGTCGCTCACCGACCTGCCACTCCTGGTGGTCGCCGGCACCAGGGACGATCTGGCGCCGCCGGCGTCGGTCGCCCCCGCCTACGTGCGCAGCCGCTCGCGCGACAAGACGTACCGTACCTTCCCCCGCGGCCACCTCGACCTGATGGTCGGCCGCGACTCGCCGCAGACGGTGTGGCCGCTCCTCGAGACGTGGCTCAAGCGCCGCGCGCGGGCCATCACGAGCGCCGCGCGCGCCGCGGCGTGAACCGGTAACATTCCCGGCCGTCATGTCGATCAAGGATCGCCTCCTCGAGACCGGCGCGGGCCTCGCGCAGAACCCCGCGCTCGCCAGGCTCGTCCAGGACGAGCGCTTCATGAGGCTGGTGGTGCTCGCCCTCGGCATGCCCGGGCGCGTCGCCAGCTTCACGACCGAGCAGAAGGAGCGCTTCGCCCGGGAGATGGGCCTCGCCACCCACGATGAGGTGCGCGAGCTACAGCGCCAGGTCGCGGCGCTGCAGGACGAGGTCCGCAGGCTCGAGCGGCGCTGACTTCACCGGCCTGCGCGAGCGCCACCGGCCAGCGCGAGCGCCACCGGTCAGCGCGAGCGACCGACGCGGCTGACCGGGGTGGGGCCGAGGATCTTGCGGAGGAAGGTCTCGTCGCTGCGGGGGTCCTTGCAGTACGCACCGAGGAGGCGCGAGCCCTCGATGCCGTACGCGTAGGGGAGGCCCCCCTTCGAGGTCCTCAGGTAGGCGTCGATGTCACCGTCGACCAGGGTCAGCTGGCCGGCGTCCTTGCCGACGGTGAAGGTGAGCATCGTGGCGCCGCCGGTCTCGACGAGGTTGAGCGGCGTCCCGCCCACGGCCAGCAGCTGTCGAAGCAGGTCCTTGCTCGTCCAATCGTCGAGCCTGGCGGGGGTCGTTCCGTCGAGCGGAGGGATGACCTCGGTGCCGACGGCGTCGTGGCGCGTGCCCTCGAGCACGCGCGACGTCACCCCGTCGATGGTGGCCGCGGGACCGGTCACCAGGAGACTCCAGCCGTCGCCGGTGGTGAAGCGCGCCGCGCCGTAGCTCGAGCCGACCATCGCCGCCTGGAACTGCATGTTGGTGCGGACGAGCTCGGCGGCGCGCGGCGAGTGCAGCGGCTGCTCCATCAGGTGGATGTAGCCGCCGCCGCACGTCACCATCCGCTGCCCGCTCGAGCTCATCGACGTGCACCCGGTCATGCCCGCGGCGCGTGCGCGCGCGTCGACCTCCTCGGCGGTCAACGACGAGATCGCGCGATCAGGCGTGGGCTCGCTGGCGGGCGCCCGCCGCTCCGGCACCGCGGCGCTCACGTCCGCGGTGGGCGCAGCCCGAGGCAACCATCGACCGCCGGCCAGCGCCGCCGCCGCGCCCACGCCGAGGAGGAGCGTGGCTCCCGCCACCCAGGGCAGGGGAGAGCGGCGGCGCCGCGGTGCGAGGCGCGCCGTCGCGTCCTCGGTGCGCAGGACATGGCTCGAGGGGACCCCGGTCGCGTCCAGCGTGTCGTCGGGACCGCCGCGCGGCGCCCCGGAGCGCGCGGGCGACGGGGCACGCGCTGACGACACGAGGCCCGCCCGGGGCGCGGACGAAGCCTCGCTCCGTGGCGGCGACGCGGCGCGCCAGGGGCCCTCGCGCGACGGATGGGCCGCGCCATCGACGTCGCCGTGATTCGAGGGGGCTGCCTCGCCGGCGGCGACCCGAGGCATGGCCACTTCACCTCCTCGCCCGACGGCGTCCATCGCGGTCAGCAGCTCGCGCGCGTCGCGATGGCGATCGGGCGCTCGCGGCGCGAGCGCACGCGTGAGCACCGCCTCCCACGGGCTCACGTCGAGCCCGAGCTTCGCGGGCGTCGGCAGATCGGCCTCCAGGATGCGGCGCCGGACCTCCTCCGTGGTGGCGAACACCGGCCGCCCTTGGACGGCCTCCAGCAGCACCAGCGCCAGCGCCCACACGTCGGTCCACGGACCGGTGCGGAGGCCCATGAGCTGCTCCGGCGCCGCGTAGCGAGGCGTGAAGGAGCGGTTCTCCGAGGTGGTCTGCGTGGCGCCGGTGCCCGCCGCCTCGTCCAGTTCGACGACCTTCGCGATACCGAAGTCGATGACCCGCGGGACCAGCGCACCGCTGCGAGACGTCTCCAGCAGGATGTTCGCCGGCTTCAGGTCGCGGTGGACGACGCCCTCCTCGTGGGCGTGCGCCAGCGCCTCCACGACGGATCGCAGGAGGGCCCACGCCTCGGAGACCGGCATGGGAGCGCGGCGCTTTTCCAGCCACTCCTTGAGGGTCGGGCCATCGCACCACTCGAGCACCAGGTAGGGGATGGCGAGGCCGGCGGCGTCGGGCGGCAGGGTGCCGACATCCGTCACCGCGACCAGCGACGGGTGGCGCAGGCGCTTCAGGGTGCGACCCTCGTCGAGGAAGGCGCTGATCATCTCCGCCGCCTCGCGCGGCATCGCCCGGTCGACACGCGGGACCTTGAGCGCCACCCGCGCGTCGAGACCCACGTGGAGCGCCTCGTAGACGACGCCGAAGCCGCCGCGGCCGATGACCGGCCCGACGCGGTACCGGCCGTCGATCAGCAAGCCACTCAGCGCCCCCTCGGTCATCGATCGCACTCCGACGAAGCTCGCAGCGACCGCGCCAAGCTACCGCGATTGCCGACGGGAGACGAGCGCACGCGACCGTTCGATCGTTGCACGCGGCGGTGTGGGACAATTGAACGCCCTGGCGCGCGACGCCCGACGCGGGGGTCTCGCGTGGCCTCGCGGTCCACAGCCGCTCCGGCCCGGCCGTGGTGGCGGGCAGGAAGTCCGTGCTCGCGTCGGGGCTGCTGCCGTCCTTCTTCGGCCCCTCGGGCTGCTCTACGCCGCGCCGCTCCAGATCGCGCTGCCCGCGGTCGCGGCGTGGGTCCTCGCGTGCACGATCATTCCCAAGTTCGTCCTCATCTACTTCAAGGGCGCGCTGAGCCCGCTTTTCGCGGTCGCCGGCGTCCTCCACGCGCTCGGGCACAACCTCGCTGGCGAGCGCCTCACGATCTTCGGCCGCGACGCGGACGGCAAGCCGAGGCCGCGGCTGCTGCGCCGCTGAGCGCGGCACCTGTGGGTCGGCTCTTCCGTCGTCGACGGCGGAGGATCATGGCGACGAGGGCGGCGACGAGCGGAGCCTCGGCCGCGCCGACCCGGCCGAGCGACGCATCGCCGCGAGCGACGCCACAGCCCCCACCGTCGTCCGCGGGGGCGGCGTCGCCGTCGTCCTCCCCCGCGGTGCTGCCGTCGCAGTTGCTGGTGTCGAGGCGGCAGTCGAGGTCGCACATCATCTCGCCCTGGCCGAGGTTCTGGTTGTCGCAGGTGGCGCCGCGCAGCTGATCGCTGTCGCACGTCTCCGAGGCGGAGAGCTGCCCGTCCCCGCAGCCGCCCCCGGCGCTGTTGTTCGGATCGCCGGGCGCCGAGATGTCGCCCTGGGGGTTCGCGTCCCCGATGCGCCAGGCGCCGTCGGGATCGCCCAGCTCCTGGCCGTTGCTGGCGCCGTCGCCGTCGGAGTCGAGCGCGGCGAGCGCCGCCCAGTCGACGTGGCGCTCGGAGATGGCGCCCTCCCCCACCAGGTGGGCGCGCACCTCGGAGCCGAAGGGGTTGAAGATCACGCCCTGGCTGGTCTCGTGGCAGGTCTGGCAGCTGCGCGCGTTTCCGTTGGGAATCTCTTGCACACGGAACGACCGCGCCCCGGCCGGCCCTGCCGTGAAGAGCACAGCGGCCGCCGAGGCGAGAGTGAAGGTGATCGCGAGGACGGCCCGCCGCATCGATGACTACTTGGCGTCACCGCGGGCGTAGATGCTGGCCACGTAGTCGAGCACGTCGCGTGCCGAGACCTCGTTGTAGCCGAAGTACTTCATCATCCTGGTCTTGATGATGTCGATCTTCTCCTGCGTCTCCTTGTCGATCACGTTGGAGACCAGGGTCTGCAGCTTGATCGAGTCCTTCTGATCCTCGAACAGCTTCAGCTCCAGGGCGCGACGCAGACGATCGTTGGTGTCCCAAGCGAAGCGCTTGCCGTCGACCGCGAGGGCGCCGATGTAGTTCATGATCTCGCGGCGGAAGTCGTCCTTCCTGCTCTCCGGGATCTCGATCTTCTCCTCGATGCTGCGCATCAGCCGCTCGTCCGGCTCCACGTCCTGGCCGGTGAAGCGATCCTTGACCTTCTCCTTGAGCGTGAAGGCCTTGATGGCGTCGATGTAGTTCGCGGCCAGCTTCTCGATCGCGTCCTCGTCGGCGCTGATCGCGCGCTGAACCTCGTTCTTGACGATCTCCTCGTACTCCTTCTTCACGATGGAGATCGACTCCTGGAAGCGCTTCCGCTCGTCCTCGTTGTTGATGAGGGAGTGGTGGCGCAGGCCCTTCTCCAGCTCGTTGAGGACCATGAAGGGGTTGATCGTCCCCTCCCCGCTCTCGTTGACCAGGGCGTTGGAGATCTTGTCCTGCACGTAGCGCGGGCTGATGCCGCTCATGCCCTCGCGATGAGCCTCCTTGCGCAGCTCCTTCACGGTGTCCTGCGTGTAGCCGGGGAGGACCTTGCCGTCGTAGAGCTTGAGCTTCTGGAGGAGCTGCAGGTTGTGCTTCTTCGGGTCCTCCAGGCGCGTGAGGCACGCCCACATCGCCGCCACCTCCAGGGTGTGGGGGGCGATGTGCTTGCCCTTGATGCGATCCTTGTTGAAGTCCTTCTCGTAGATCCGGACCTCCTCGGAGACCTTGGTGATGTAGGGGATGTCGATCTTGATCGTTCGATCCCGCAGCGCCTCCATGAACTCGTTGCTGAGGAGCTTCTTGTACTCGGCCTCGTTGGTGTGCCCGAGGATGACCTCGTCGATGTCGGTCTGCGCGAACTTCTTCGGCTTGATCTTGTGCTCCTGCGAGGCGCCGAGCAGATCGTAGAGGAAGGCCACGTCGAGCTTGAGCAGCTCGATGAACTCGACCATGCCGCGGTTCGCGATGTTGAACTCGCCGTCGAAGTTGAAGGCGCGAGGGTCGGAGTCGGAGCCGTACTCGGCGATCTTCCGGTAGTTGATGTCGCCGGTGAGCTCGGTCGAGTCCTGGTTCTTCTCGTCCTTCGGCTGGAAGGTGCCGATGCCGACGCGGTTCTTCTCGGAGAGGATGAGGCGCCGGACGCGGATGTGGCGGGTGACGACCTCGGCCCAGTTGCCGCGGTACTTGTCGAGCAGCCGGGCGAAGATGAAGCGGCTGGCCGGGTCGAGGTCGCCCTCTACGCGGACCTGCGCCTGCCCCGCCCCCTGCCCGCCGGCGGTGCCGAGGCCGAGCTGCTTGATCGCCTTGGCGCGCCACTCCAGCGGGATGAGACGGAGCGGCTCCTCGTGCATCGGGCTGGGGAAGCGCTCCGACTCGGCCGCCGGCATGCCGATCTCCGCCAGGTCCACCCAGTCGAAGGTGTAGAGCGCGCCGTCGGCGGTGCGGGAGTAGTGCTCGAGCCCCTTCTTCAGCATGCGGGCGATGGTCGACTTGGAGGACCCGACCGGCCCGTGGAGGAGGATGACGCGCTTCTCCGGCCCGTAGCCCTCGGCGGCGGCCTTGAGCACGTGCACCAGGCGCATCAGCGGGATGTCGAGGCCGAAGACGGCGTCCTTCCCGTTGTCGATCTCGTCCTTGAAGAAGTTGTAGCGGACGAGCTTCTTCTTGTTGTCCGTGTACTCCTCGATGCCGTACCGGATGATCATGTCGTAGATGCGCTGGAAGGCGTTGCGCGTCACCTGCGGCGTCTTGCGGACGATGTCGAGGTACTCCTCGAACGACCCTTCCCACGACAGATCGCGGTAGAGCTCGTAGTCCTGCATGGCCGCGATCTGCGCGACCATCCCGCCGTCCGTCCCGATCGCCTGGGTCATCCCGCTACCGTCCTTTGCGACTGACTGAACTCGCCGAGTGAAAGCGAGGAATGAACTGAGGAATGGAGCGAGGATAGCTCACGGTCCCGAGGCCGTCCCGCCCGACGCGAGCTTCGCGATGCCTGCGAGCAAGCTCGTCCACGCGGGCTTGGGTGTGTCCTCCTCGCTGCGGAGGCCGGTGGAGCAGCGGTAGGCGAGCACCTGCTCGTCCTCCTCGCCGAGCTCGACGCCCTCCGCGGCGCACGCGCCGTCGCCGAGATCGTGGAGGCGCGACGCCACCACGAAGGGGAACGACTCGCGCCGGGTGTCGAGCGCGGCGAACAGCGATCCGAAGAACACCGTCTGCGCGTCCTCGCTGCTGCCGAGCGACGAAGAGCTGGGGTAACCGACCTCCACCAGTGCGACTGGTCGCCCGGGGTCGATGCCGTCGATCGCATCCAGCACCTGCGCGGCAGCGGCAGGCGATGGCAGCGTCGCGCCTTCACTGACGTCATGCATTCCAGGGAACAGCGAGGTCATGGTGGCGGTGCCCAGCGCGCGCAACGCGACCGCAGGGCCTCCCGCGGCGAGCGCCCCGTCGCCCGACACCCCCACCCCCACCAGGAGCCCGTCGCCGCCGCGCTGCTGCGCGCGCTCCACCGCGCGGCCCAGGAGGGCCGACAGCGCTTCCTCGTCCTCCTCGTGCAGCGCGACCCAGCGATCGACGCGGGCGCCGATCGCGAGCACCGCCAGGTCCTCGCCGAACGCTTCGAAGATCGCGTCGACCGCGGCGTCGATCGCGTCCTCGGAGGCGGCCGACGACCAGTCGTCGCCGATCAGCTCCTCGGGGCGACCGTCGAGCGCGCCGTCGACGACGGCCAGGGTGAACGCCACCGGGCGACACGAGGGCGCCGAGGCACAGCCGGCGCGCGCCAGCTCGGCGTCGGCCGCCAGCGTCGCCACGTCCGCGTCGGCCCAGTGCCGCTTCACTGCGGCGACGCGCGCCCCGGCCGCGTAGGCGCTGGCCGCCGCCTCCACCTCGTCGATGCGCGTCGCCGGGGGCACGCCCTCGCGCACCGCGTTGGCGATAAGGCCGACCCGCACCACCGACACGCCGCCGCCGGTGCCCGGAGCGGCGCCGCCAGCGCCGCCGTCGCCGCCGTCACCCCCTTCGCCACCGCCGCCGTCGCCCACGGTGGCGCCCCCCAGGCCCGACGCCGCGGTGGTGGCCGCGTCGGTCGGGACATCGAGGTTCTCGCCGCACGCCGGCGCCCACGCGCCCAGCACGCTCGCGAGGAGGACGATCGTGGCGGGGATCGGCGCACGCACGGCGCGCGATCCTAGCGCAGCGATCTCCACCGGTGCAGCCGCCGCGCGGATCAGGGGCCGGCGACGCGCTGGTGGGGTGCCAGCCAGCCCATGGCGCCCGACTCGACCACGCCCGGCCAGGAGTCGACGTAGCGCGACGGCTCGCCGGGCGCCGAGGCGTCGATCCAGAAGGCCTGACCGGTGTGCGCGCGCCGCACGTCGACGTGGACGAACTTCGAGCTGGGGTAGAAGCCGCAGCCCACGTCCTTCAGGGCCCGGCAGGCCTTGAATACCTCCTCGTGGGCGACGCCCTGGACGTAGAGGTCGAACGCGCGCCCGTCGGCGTGCAGGCTGCGATGGCCGTGGCCGAGCTCGTCGTCCATCGTGCCGCCGCCGACGCGCGCCAGGGGTCGGTAGCCGCTGACCAGGTAGACGACGCGGCGGGGGAAGTCGTCGACGATGCGCTGCAGGGCCCAGAGCAGACGCGGGTGCACCATGCGCACGTCGGGCACCCACTCGCGGCGCGTCGACCACGCCTCGGGATCGGGCTCGTCGGGCAGGGCTCCCGGGCGCGGGGCCTCGGGGGGACGGGCGAGGATGCTGAGGCGGTCCTGGGTGCCGGCGGGGATGGAGCCGTCGCAGCGCACGAGCTCCAGCGTGTCGCTCTCGGCGCCGTAGCGGACGATGGTCACCGGGCGACGGCGACATCGCCAGTCACGCACCGGCTCCGTCGGCGTCAGGCTGAAGATCGAGGCGAACCCGTCGCTCGCCAGGTTGGGGCCGCTGGTGTCGAAGACCGGCCACAGCGGGCGCGCGCG
>JBKJLX010000835.1:0-2561 GCA_046596645.1 Polyangiaceae bacterium | reverse complement strand
AGGCGAGGCGAGGCGAGGCGAGGCGAGGCGAGGCGAGGCGAGGCGAGGCGAGGCGAGGCGAGGCGAGGCGAGGCGAGGCGACACGACACGCATCGAGCCGGGCGCGACCGCCAGGGGATCAGGAGCCGGAGGCGTCCTCGGTCATCGAACCGGCGGCGCGCAGGGCTGCCCGGTCCCAGAGCAGCGACGCGTCGGTGAAGCCCGCGGCGGCGCTGAGCTGCGCGAGGTAGCGAGCGCAGGCGCGCTCGCCGTGGCGGTCGGCGGCGGCGCGCGCCGCCGCGAGCGCGCGCAGGGCGGCGAGCAGCGCCTCGTCGTTGCGGCCGGCCGCGCCGAGCGCGACCGCCAGCGCCAGGCACGCGCGGGTCTTCTGTGCGGGCTCGCCCGCCTTCTCGGCCGCGGCGCGCAGGGTGCGCAGCGCGTCGACGGTGGCGCCCCGACCCAGGGCGGCCAGTCCGGAGAGGCGCGTGATGAGGGCGCTCGAGGCGCCACGGGCGCGGAGATCGTCGAGGTGGCGCTCGAGCGCCGCGAAGTCCCCGGAGCGGATGGCGTCGACGGCGTGGTCGGCGGCCACGCCGGCCTCGACCGATGGCGGGAGCTCGGAGAGGCCGGTGGAGCGGCGCGACACCGGCGGTGGGACCAGCGGCGCCACCGCGAGCGGCCGCACCCAGAGCGCGCCGCCGTGCGCGCCCGTGAGAGGGCGCCGCTCGCCCATCGCCGCCGGCACCGGGCCGGCCGAGTCCGCGAAGGACGCCGCGAGGCGCGCTTCCAGCACGCGCGCCGCCTCGTCCTCCACGTAGACGGCGCCCGAGGGCGTGGCGCTGGCGACGGCGCTGGCGTCGATCAGCGCAGGGCCCCAGGACAGCTCGGCGAGGGCGGTCGCGCCATGCACCGGATCGAGCGCGCCGCGGGCCACGCCCACCGAGCAGGCGCCGCCCTCCACCGACGAGGCGGCGCTGGCAAAGGCGACCACCTCCTCCGCGTCCTCCGGCTCGAAGGCGATGGCGAGCTCGTCCGCGCCCCAGGCGCAGAGCGTCCCCCCGAGCGCCTCCGCCGCCTTCTTGGCGCGGAGCATCAGGTTCAGCTCGGGCGTGGGGACCCGGACGGCGACGACGAAGCGGGTCGCCATGAGATCAGCTCCCGATGCGGATCTTCTTCTTCAGGCGCGCGAGGTCGTCGTCCACCTCAGGCCCGCCCGGCGCCGCGTCCTTGCCGGTGCCGCCGCGCTCCAGCGCCGCGAACTTCGACTCGATGTCCTGATCCGACATGCCGCCGTCGCGCATCGCGTCCTCCACCTCGCGGTGGGCCTCGACCTCGCTTGCCACGCCCTCGATCTTCGCCTCCATCCGGCGGAACTCCTCGAAGGCGGCGCCGCCTGGCTTGGCCCCCAGGCCCTCGTGCCCGCCGCCGCCGCGCGCCTGCTTCAGCTGCGTGGCCAGGGTGCCCTTGCGGCTCTCCAGCTCCTGCTGCTTGTTCTCCATCCGCTCCAGCTCGGACTTCATCGACAGCACCGCCGACCGCTGCTCGGCGCGCAGCGCCTCCGCGCGATCACGCTCGCCGACGACGCGCTTCTTCTGCACCAGCGCCTCGCGCGCGAGCTTCTCGTCGTCCGCCTTGAGGGCCAGCTCGGCGCGGCGCTCCCATTTATCGACCTCGGTGTCGAGGTCGTCGACCTTCTTCCGCAGCATCTTCTCCGCGGCGAGACCCTCGACGATCTCCTTCTTCCCGGCGCGGACCTGGTCCTTCATCTCCTCCAGGAGGAGATCGATCGACTTCTTCGGATCCTCGGCCTTGTCGAGCAACGCGTTGACGTTGCTCGAGATGACGCGCCCCATCCGGTCGAAGATGCCCATGACCCAAAGGTGCCGCGGGCGCACCTGCCTGTAAAGTGCGCCGTTCCAGGCCCCGGCCCGACAGCCGCGAGGGGAGCGAGCACGCGCAGGCGCCAGGCGCGGATACCCCTTCAGCGATCAGAGCGCGCGGCAGAGCTCGCCCGAGGTGGGGCGGGCGTAGGGCAGGGTCTTGTTCCGAGGGCGGACGTAGATGGCGCCGCCGTGGTCGGGAGGGTTGATGATCGCGCCGGAGGCGACCGGACGGTCGACCGTGATCTCCTCCACCTCGACGACGATGTCCTTCCCCCGCCGCTCGACGGAGCGGATGCTCGGCCGGCGCTCCGCCTGATCGGCGGACCCGCCCGGGCAGTCGATGCCGAACGCGCTGACTGCCACCGCCAGCTTGCTGCCGGAGATGCGAGGGAGCTTCCCCTCCCAGACGAACTTGGGGTCGGTCGGCTGACCCACCTCCACCGTGAGGCAGCTGCAGGTGGCGTGGCGCGGGTGGGTCTGGGCGATCGCCAGGTCGGGGCGAACGCCGACCCAGTCCAGGTTGGGGTCGACCACCGGCGTGACCACCCTCTCATCCAGGAAGGCGGTCGAGTCGTCGTCGGTCGTGATCGAGTCCTTCGACTGCCAGTTCGGATCTTCCGCCTCGTAGGAGGACGATCCGCCGCAGCCGGCGACGGCGACCAGCGCCAGGACGAGGCTCGGAGCGAGGATGGTCGGGGG
>JBKJLX010000802.1:0-9490 GCA_046596645.1 Polyangiaceae bacterium | reverse complement strand
TCGCGCGGGGTGATCGTCGGCTACGACGGCCGGAGGATGAGCCGGACCTTCGCCGAGGACACGTGCGCCGTCCTCGCCGCCCAGGGCATCCCCGCGCACCTCTCCCCGATCGTCTGCGCCACGCCGGTGTGCGCCTACGCGGTGACCCGCCTTGGCGCGGTGGCCGGCGTCATGGTCACGGCGAGCCACAACCCGCCCGAGTACAACGGCTACAAGGTCTACTGGGGCAACGGCGCGCAGATCATCCCGCCGCACGACACCGGGATCGCCGCCTCGATCGCCGCGGGACCCGCCGCCAGAAGCATCACGCGGATGCCAGCGGAGGAGGCGCGCCAGAGGGCGATGCTCCACGACTTTCCCGCCGATCTCGTGGCCAGCTACCTGGCCGCGGTGGCGGCGCTCAGCGTGCGCAAGGCCGGCGACCGCTCGCGGCCCATCGTCTACACACCGCTCCACGGCGTGGGCAACGCGCCGGTGCACGCGGCGCTCGCGCAGGCCGGCTTCACCAGCGTCCACAGCGTCCCCGAGCAGGCCGAGCCGGACGGCGAGTTCCCCACCGTCGCCTTTCCCAACCCGGAGGAGAAGGGCGCGCTCGATCTCTCCTACGCCCTGGCTGATCGGCTGGGCGCCGACCTGATCCTGGCGAGCGATCCCGACGTCGATCGCCTCGCGGTCGCGGTGCGCGGGCCCAGCGGTCAGTTCGTGCAGCTCACCGGCAACCAGGTCGGCGTGCTCCTCGGTCACGAGATGCTGACCCAGGGCGCGCAGCCCGCATCCGGCGCGGTCGACG
The DNA here is from genome assembly GCA_046596645.1 of Polyangiaceae bacterium. Lineage (GTDB taxonomy): Bacteria > Myxococcota_A > Polyangia > Polyangiales > Polyangiaceae > JBKJLX01. The sequence goes on along the minus strand of JBKJLX010000802.1, from coordinate 8,700 downwards.
ACCGCTGCGTGCTGGCGTCGTGCGTGTCGTCGCCGCAGCTCGGCGGTATCGCCCGGCAGCTGGGCGTCCACTACGAGGAGACGCTGACCGGCTTCAAGTGGATCGCGAACCGCGCCATGGAGCTCAAGGCGGAGCGCAACCTGCGCATGATCTTCGGCTACGAGGAGGCGCTCGGCTACACGGTCGGCGAGCTGGTGCGCGACAAGGACGGCATCTCCGCCGCCGTCGCCATGGCCGAGCTCTGGGTCGCGCTGCGCGACGAAGGCAAGACGCCGCTCGATCAGCTGGAGTTGATCGCGCGCAAGTTCGGGCTGTGGGTCAGCGGACAGATCGCGGCGACGCTGCCCGGCAAGGAGGGGCTGGATCGCATCCGCGCCATCATGGAGTCCCTGCGCGACGACCCGCCGACCGCGATCGGTCCCTTCACGGTGGTCGAGCGCAGCGACGCGCTGGTCGGCAAGCGCTGGAGGAAGGACGGCGAGGGAGTACTGCCTCTACCGCCCAGCGATGTTCTCTTCTTCCAGCTCGAGGGCGGGTCGCGCATCGTCGCGCGGCCGAGCGGCACTGAGCCCAAGATCAAGATCTACCTCGACGTGGTCGAGCAGGTCGCCGAGGGGGAGGAGACCGTGCTCGCGCAGCGCCGCGCCATGGCCAAGCTCGAGACCCTGCGTGGGGCGATGGCCTCGCGCGCGGGTCTGTAGCGGGGCGAGCGGCAGCCGCCCGAGCGTGGTTGATTGCCACATGTGACACTGGCGTCGCACACGCCGAAATACGACACCGCGAGTAGCGGTCTTTGCCCTCGTCGCTCACGATCAAGGGGTGCTCGATCCAACATCGACCGCCCGCGTGTCGCGCTCGCTGAGCGAGCTGGCCTTGTCGGGGACGAGCATCCATGATGGTGGTGTCGTGCCGCCGGTGCAGCTGCCGCTGGACTTCGCGCGTACTGTCGGTGGCGAGCCGCGTGTCGCCAGCTTCGCGTTCACGCTCGACGTGCCCGACGCGCTGCTCGCGCGCTTCGCGCAGGCGGAGGCAGCCGCGCCGCGCCGCGACTCCGTGGTGGTGGCCGCGCTCGGCGCGCAGGTCGCGAGGTGGGCCGGCCTCGCCGTGATCGCGCTCGAGATCAGGCGCTGGGCACCGAGCGCGATGCGCCGGTCGCGGCGCGTGGCGGCGTTGCCGGTGGGCGAGGTGTCGCTGCGCGAGCTGGTCGCCCAGGCCGGTCACGCGCTCGACCGCGCGGGGGACGCCGACCCGCCGGCGGAGGGCGATCGCGTCGCCATCACCTGGCTCGATGGAAGCAACGTCGGATCGCTCGGCACGGCCGGAGGCCCGGAGTCGCTGGTGCACGCGACGATGCTTCCGCCGAACGACGTGGTGCTGCACCTGGTGGTCGCGGCGGCGGGCGACGCGCCGCGCGCGGCCTTGGTCTACGACGCGAACCTCCTGCACGCGCGAACGGTCGAGCGCTTCGCGGCGCGGCTCCAGGCGTTCCTGGCCGACGCGTCGGTCGATGTCGACGCTCCCATCGCAGCACGCGGGCCCATCGCAGAGGAGGAGCTCGCGTGGATCGCCTCGTCGTGCGAAGGCGGCCCGCGCCGCCGCGAGATCGACTGCGCCCACCGCGTGATCGAGGGTCATGCCCGCGCCACGCCGGACGCGGTGGCGGCGCGCTGGCGCGATCGCACCCTGACCTTCGAGGCGCTCAACGCGCGCGCCAACCAGCTCGCCCGCCACCTGATCGCGCTGGGCGTCAGCGCCGAGCAGCGCGTGGTGGTGTCGCTCGAGCCGTCGGTGGACATCGCGATCGTCGTCCTGGCGATCTGGAAGGCGGGCGGCGTCTACGTGCCAGTCGACCCGTCGCTCCCGGTGGCGCGCGTCCGCGCCATCGTGGAGGACACGGCGCCGGTCGCGGTGGTGAGCCGCACCGACCTGGCGGAGCGCCTGGAGCTGGGCGCGCCCCTGGTCGCGCTCGACGCCGCCGGCACGTCGCTCGACGCGCTGCCGATGGACAACCTCGAGGTGCTGGTTGCCCTCGAGCAGACGGCGTCGATCTACTACACCTCCGGCACCACCGGCCGCCCCAAGGGCGTCATGGCCAGCCACGCCAACGTCGCGAGCTACGTGGGCGTGGCGATCGATCGCTACGGCTTCGTCCCCGCCGACGTGATGCCGGCGCTGGCCCGCTTCGGCTTCAGCATCAGCATGCTGGAGCTGATGATGCCCCTGGTGGGTGGCGGAACCCTCATGGTGCTCGACCGCGAGCAGGTCCTCGACCCGGCCTCGCTGGCGCGCGTGCTCACCGGGGTCACCTTCTTCCACGCCGGGCCGAGCCTGCTGAAGACGCTGATCGCCCATGTCCGCCGCAGCGGCACGGACGTGAAGGCCTTCGCCCGGGTGCGCCACGCGTCCTCCGGTGGCGACATGGTGCCGCCCGAGGTGCTGGAGGGCCTCAAGCAGGTGTTCACCGAGGCCGAGGTGTTCGTCATCTACGGCTGCAGCGAGATCAGCTGCATGGGCTGCACCTGGCCGGTTCCGCGCGATCGCGTGGTGGTGAGGACGCTGGTCGGGCGCCCCTTCGACGGCGTCGCGGTGCGCGTCCTCGACGCCGACCTGCGCCAGGTCCCGGCCGGGGTGGTGGGCGAGATCCACTTCACCGGCGTCGGCATCACCAAGGGCTACCTCGATCGCCCCGAGCTCACCGCCGAGAAGTTCGTCGAGATCGACGGGCGGCGTTTCTACCGCACCGGCGACGTGGGCCGACTCGACGCCGAAGGCTGGGTCGAGATGCTCGGCCGCCGCGACTTCCAGGTGAAGATCCGCGGCATGCGGATCGAGCTACCCGAGGTGGAGCACCACCTCCGGCGGGCGCCCGGCGTGCGCGACGGCGTGGTGTCGGCGCGCGACGCCGCCGACGGCGAGAAGGCGCTCTGCGCGTACATGGTGCCGGACCCGGACGACCGCGGGGACGGCGGCCGGGCGCGTCGGATCGCCGAGGTACGGCGGTTCATGAGCGAGCAGCTTCCCGACTACATGGTGCCGTCGATCTATGTCGAGCTGCCGGCGCTGCCGCTCAACCACAACATGAAGGTGGACCGCCTCGCGCTTCCTCCGCCCGAGGCCTGCGCCGGCGTGCGCTCGACGCGGCGGCGCGAGCCGGAGACGGCCTTCGAGCAGCAGCTGGCCGCGCTCTGGTGTCGCCTCCTGGGGACGGACGCCGTCGGTCTCGACGATAACTTCTTCGAGCTGGGCGGGCACTCGATCCTCGCGGTGGAGCTGCTCCAGGAGGTCGAGCGCGCGCTGGGCGTCGAGCTGGAAGGGATGACCGTCCTGCGCGAGACGCTGGAGCTGCAGGCGGCGATCTGCGAGCGCCACGGCCAGGCAGCGTCGGCGCCCGTCTCGCGGCGGCGCGCGCGCAGCCGGCCAGTGCTGGAGCCTCGAGAGCTGTTTCATTTTGGCAAGGACCACGAGCTCTACGGGGTCCTCGATCGCCCACTCGACGGTGCGAAGGAGGGCGCGGTCCTCCTCTGCCCGCCCATGGGGCAGGAGCACGTCCGAGCCGACTTCGTCCTGCAGCGCCTGGCGGCGACGCTCTCCGCACGCGGCGTGCCCGTGATGCGGTTCGACTGGTTCGGCTGCCGCGACTCGATGGGTGAGAGCTTCGAGGCGACCTGCTCGCGCTGGGGGCGCGACGTGGAGGACGCCTGCGCGGAGCTCGCGCGCCGCACGCGCGCCGCGCGCGTGACCGCGATCGGCGCCCGCCTGGGGGCGACCATCCTCTGGAACGCCGCCCCGCGGCTCGATCTGGAGCGGGTCGTGCTGTGGGACCCGGTGACGAGCGGCGCCGATCACCACCGCGAGATGGTCGGCCTCCAGCATCGCTGGCTGCGGACCAACACCCATCTTCGACCGTTCCGGTGGCCGTCGCGGCGCCGCGACCGGGTCGAGCTGGCGGGGGCGACGTGGTCGACCGCCGCCCTGCGCGAGCTCGACCTCCTCTCGATCGACCTCCCGTCGCGGCCCGTGCCCACCTCTGCGCTCGTCACCGCGGGTCAGGAAGATGACGTGGCGCGGCTCGCCGCCGCCCTCGCTGGCGACCCCGCGTCGTGCGTGGAGCGGGTCGAGCTCGACTGCCGGTGGAACGACGTGGCCCAGGTGGAGGACATCCTCCCCGACGTGGGGATATCGGAGCGGCTGGCGACGCTGGCGCTGGGGGAGCGATGAAGGAGACGGCATGTCAGCTGGGTGATCTGGGGCAGCTCGCGGGGATCGTCACCGAGCCCGACGGCCCGCGGTGCGGCACCGTCGTCCTGGTCAGCGCGGGTCTGGTTCCCAAGGCCGGGCCCTACCGGCTCTACGCCGAGCTCGCCCGGCACCTGGCGCGTCTCGGTTTCCTCACGCTTCGATTCGACCTCGGAGGCATCGGCGACAGCCGCCGGGGCATCCCGGGCGAGGCGCTCCGCGCGCGCACCGCGCTCGAGATCGCGGCGGCCGTGGATCACCTGGCCTCCGGGTACGGCGTGGAGCACGTGGTCCTCGGCGGGCTGTGCTCCGGCGCGGAGGACTCGTTCCGCCACGCCGAGGTCGACCCCCGCGTGGCCGGGGTGTTCATGATCGACCCCTTCGCGTACCGCACCCCGGGGTGGAAGTGGCGGCACATGGTCTACCGCGCGCGGCGGCGTGCGCTGCGCGCCAGCCACCTGTACGAGCCGCCGCCGCGTCACGCCGAGCACATCGCGGTGGGACGACGACTGGTGACGTACGCGTACATGCCGCGTGACGAGTCGACGCGCATCCTGCGCGCGCTGCTGGCGCGCGGCGCGAACGTCCATTTCATCTACACCGGGGGGATGAGCGAGTCGTTCAATCACCCCGGCCAGATGAATGCGATGTTCGAGGGCGTGGACCTCGGCCGTCGGGTGACGGTCGATCACCTCCCCCACCTCGATCACACCCAGCCGATGTCCGAGGACCGACGGGAGCTGGTCGAGGCGATCGGCAAGCGCCTCGTCGCGGCGGCGCGCGCGCCGTCGCAGCCTCACTCCACGTCGAAGGTGGCGAGGACGTCCTCGCAGAGCGTGCGCTCGGCCTCGTAGGCGGTCACCGACGCGGCGCAGGTGATGACGTAGCCGTGCCGGCCGTCGGCGGCGTAGCGCTGCAGGGTGAAGTAGGGCACTCCACCGAGGTTGGTCCACACGCCCTCGACATCGAGGGCGGGGCGAGCGTGCAGCGTCGCCAGCCACATGTCGCGGAGCGCGTCGCCCTCCGCGATCGCCGCCGCGTGGACGTGCCCGTACGCCACGCCGTCGCCGTCGAAGCGCTCGACGGCCACGTTCACGTTGGTGACGAAGCCGTCGATGGGCGCGGTCGCCCGCTGCGCGGTGACCATCGTGGGGACGCCGAGCGACGAAGCGTCGAGCTCCCGCCACGCCGCGGGGATGGCGTACGAGAAGCCGGCGCCGGCGACGGTGCGGTGCGAGGGGCGTGGCGCCAGGGACGCAGCAGGCGCCGGCTCCGGGGCCGGCGCTCCATCTGCGACCGGCGCCACGGACGCAGCAGGCGCTACCTGCTCCGCATCCACGGTCGGCTCCGGTGCCGCGTCGGCATCCGGCTCCGCATCCGGGTCCGCGTGCGGTTCCGCAGCCGCGTCCGCATCCGAGAGCGGCTCCGACGCGGATTGCTCCACCGGATGGGCCAGCGTGGATGGCTCGCTCTCCTCCAGCTCGTCGTCGGGCGGGGGGAAGTCCGGCGTCTCCGGTGCGCCCGCGGCGGCCGCGCCGACCGGCGGCAACAGGATGAGGTCGACCGTGGGCACGAGCGGCACGCCATCGCCGCAGGCGGCGAGGAGGAGCGCGACGGCGAGGGTGACCGGCCTCGTCATTCGATCTGGAAAACGCTCATGATCCGGTCCCAGCGCGCGCTCGTTCCTCATGAACACGTCGGCGACCACGTCATTCCGCTGCAGCGCGACCGCGACGAGGCGCATGACCAGGCCACCATGAAGCCGACCCGCGCGGCGGATCAAGGGCCGACGCCACTTGCCAGCGCCCTGGAGCCCGAGTAGCGACGAGGTCGGGAAGTGTGCGCCACCTCGCGCAGAACATCCCAAGGGAGGCTCTCGATGGCACGTCTCGCCTCGGCGCTGATTGGCTCTTTCCTGTCCCTGGCTGCGTGCGCCCCGGAGGCACCTCCCGACCCTGCGCGCGACCCACTGGAGCTGGGCCACCCGGAGCTGAGCCCCCCGGCTCTGGGCGAGGCCCCCCAGGCGGTGGACGCGGTCGAGGATCTCGACGTGCTGCTCCCCTGGGGCTCGGCGGGCTTTGCCATCGGCTGGCGTGCGCCAGCGGAGGAGTTCCGGGGTGACGGTCCGAGCGGCATCGCCATCGCGCCGACGGGCGCGGTCGTCGTCGTCGACCGGCTGAACCGCCGCCTGGTCGAGGTCCACCGCCAGGGCCTGATCCCGCGCGATGCCATCGCGGAGGACGTCGAGCTCCTCGCGTTCGGCAGCGACGGCGCCTGGGTCGCCGCCAGCCCCTTCCGCGCCCGGGCGTGGGTCCACGAGCGCAACGGCGACGCGGTGGGCGAGGTGGCGCTGTCGCGACTCCTGGGGGACGCGACGCGGGTCGCCCTCATCGGGTCTCGTCAGGTCGAGATCACCACCGCCCTTCAGGAGCGCTTCGTCATCGGCAGCCCCTCGGCCCCGCGCGACCCCGCCGACGTCCTGCGCAGCAAGCGCGAGGGCGCGCTCGCCGGGTCGGAGCGCGAGCCGGCCCTGGTCGCGGTGCGCGGCGAGGACGGCGCATTGCGGCTCGACGCCGTCGCCGCCGGCGCGCGTCGCAGCAGCACCACGCGCTGGGCGACGCTGGGCGACGGCGACGCGGTGCAGCTGATCGGTCGGACCCAGGGCCATGTGGTGGCCGTGACCGAGAAGGTCGATCAGCCGGCCGAGGCCCTGGTGGTCACGCGGACGATGGTCGTCGTCGACGCGAAGACCGGCGTCACGCGAGCGACCCACGAGCTACCACGCGGCCTCTGGGTGCCACGCGAGTCGATCGCCGTCGCCGTGGGGGCGCCGACGGTGGCCTTCATGACGCCGACCCCGGAGGGGCTGCGCGTCACGCGCCTCGACCTCGACGCGCTGGTCGCTGGAGGTGCGCGTTGTTCCCTCGTTCAGCACCTGACGGTGCTGAATTGATCCGCCGCCCGCTCGCAGCGCTCCTCGCTGGAGGTGTGGTGACCGCCGCTCTCGCGGGGGACGCGCAGGCCATCGACCGCACCGAGGTCATGGCGCGCGCCCGCGCCTTCGCCATGCACCCGTGGCGGATGACGTCGGCCAGCCGCACCGCGACCTGTGACGCCGACTACACCAGCGTGCACGTCGACGGCGACATCGTCGGCCTCCCCTACGACTGGGGCGGCATGATGTCGCTCTTCACCTTCGATCAGGGCATCGAGGACGGCCTCGGCGCCGGGTCGTACCCCGACGACGGGATCCTCGACTGCACCGTGGGCCTCGACTGCAGCGGCTTCGTCAGCCAGGCCTGGCAGACCGGCCACTACACGACGAGCTCGCTCCACGAGATCTCCAGCGCGATGGACGCCGACGATCTCCTCCCCGGCGACGTGTTCAACGAGGCCGGCTACCACGTCGCGATGTTCGTCGACCGCCTGGCCAGCGGAGCGCCCTCGATGGTCGAGGCCATCGGCTACAACGTTCACTACAACGCCACCGGCGGCTGGGGACACGTCGACGGCTTCATTCCCCGCCGCTTCGGCAGCATCACGGGCTCGAGCGGCACCGAGCCGCTGGGGACGCCGCACCGCCCGATCGAGGTCGGCTCCTTCCCCTACACAGACAGCCGCAACACCACGTCCTCGCCGAGCGATCTCCTCGATGGGTGCGGCATGGCCCCCGGCACCAACGAGTCGGGTCGCGAGTTCGTCTACGAGGTGGTGATCACGGAGCCCGGTCGCATGGTGGCGACCGTCTCCGACGACGCCGGAGTCGACATCGACCTCCACGTGTACGCGTCGCAGAACACCAGCGACTGCTTCGCGCGCAACGACACCGCGGTGACGGTGGATCTCGACTGCGGCACCTACCTCGTGGTCGCCGACACCTTCCGCAGCGCCAGCGGCGATCAGGCGGGGGCGTACACGCTGGCGATGACGTTCGAGCCGTCGGGCGACGCCTGCGGCGACGGACCGGAGGGCTACGCGCCCGCCGGCGGCCCGGGCGACGCCTGCGCGTACCCCGGCGACGAGGGTCTCGCCTTCTGCAACCCCAACGTGGGCGGCGAGATCTGCCTCTACGGCGACGACGACTCGTTCTGCTCTGTGCCCTGCGCAGGCGCCGGCGACTGCGCCGCGTTCGACGGCGGCTGCTGCGCAGACCTCGGCGACGGGGAGATGTACTGCCTCATCGCCGACTTCTGCAGCGGTGAGCCGCCGGAGCCGGCCGGGAGCTCGACCGCCACCGGCGGCGACCCCGGGAGCGAGACGGTCGGCGCCGGCGGCGCGCCGGCGGGGCCGACCAGCTCGGGCACCAGCGGCGACACCGTCACCACCGGGGAAACCACGACGACCGGAGCCGGCGCCGGGACCGCGGGGGAGGGCGGCAGCGCCGCCGACGGCGACGGCGACGGCGACGGCGACGGCGACGGCGACGGCGACGGCGACGGCGACGGCGACGGCGACGGCGACGGC
>JBKJLX010000064.1:0-5064 GCA_046596645.1 Polyangiaceae bacterium | reverse complement strand
GTGACGTCGGCAGGCACCGCGAGCGCCTTGCCGCCCTCGGCCTCGACGACCGCCTTCACCGCGTCGAGATCGGCCGCGCTGCGCGCGACGCCGACCACGGTCGCCCCCTCGCCGGCGAGCGCGAGCATGCTCGCCCTTCCGATTCCGCGGCTCGCTCCGGTGACGAGCGCGATCTTGCCCTTCAAGCGCATGGTGACCTCCTCCGCTGGGTGTACCTCGCCTGGCGGCGGAGGGGAGGGGGTACCGGATGGGCCGTCAGAACGTGCCGCGGAGCCCGCCGTAGGCCGGGCTCACGACCGGCCTCACCTGGAAGGCCGCGGGCGGCGGCGCATCGTCGTCGCCGCTGCCGCCGAACGCGATCACGACGCCGATGAGGTGCACCACCGCGCCGCCCACCAGCAAGCCCACCCTGGGTGCGGACGCCAGCTCGCCCCGGAGCGACGTCGTGACCGCGGCTTCCAGGGGGTCAGGTTCGCACAGGTGGCGGCGCGAGGACGTGGTCCCGGTAGGCCCCGGGGTCGCCGTCCTTGCCGTCCATGGCCGCGCTGGCGACGTTGAACATCTCCCGGGCGGTGACGTAGTGGAGCTTCCAGTTGACGCCGTCGTTATAGCGACCCGTCAGCTCGTCGTGGAGCATGCGGCCGCCGTCACCGAGGAGGCTCGCCGCCTGCTTCTCGGGCGCGCCGTGGGTGTGCACCTTCACGAAGACCCAATCCGGGCGCCCCTCGACATGGATGTCCTGCTCGACCCAGGTGCGGATGCGCTCAGGGGTCGGCGGGTCGTCGGCTGTCACGTGGGACGACTCGATGCGGAACGGCGAGCCACCCAGACGGAGCGAAATGGCGATGGGGCCCTCCACCATCAGGATGCGATCGGTCTTCCGCGCGCCGACCCGCGCGGGCTCGCCGCCCTCGTAGGCGCGCCGCCGCGCGAGGTCGCCGGTCGGCCAGTAGATCGAGTTCACGATCGCCGGCTGCGAGGGGTCGGGCGACGCGGGGAAGGTGAAGTCGGCGTAGCAGCCGGTGTCGAAGAGGAGAGGGATCTCCTCGTCGACGCCGCACCATCGCCCGTCGGCGCGCGCGTTGGAGAGGCACCAGTTGCCGTGGATGAAGGCGAAGCGCACGCGCCCGTCCGCCTCGCGAGAGAAGTGACCGTGGGAGGCGATCTCCCCGATGTACCGGTGGAGGTCGCGGCGCAGCGTCTCCGCCGTGTCGCCGTCGTGGTGCAGGTGGAACTCCACCTCGCCGAAGCCGCCGCGCGCGATGTCGGCGAGCTTCTCCAGCCACTCCGGCCGGTACTGCTCGCCGGGGAAGAAGAACGAGTGCTGCGGGTGACGGCCGTCCGCGTCCCGGAAGCGACGCGCCAGCTCGGGCCAGCGCTGGTGCCAGGCGTCGACCCGCCGATCTGCCAGGCCGTCGTCCGGACCCTTCCACAGCGGCTCCCAGTGATCGCAGAACGCGAAGAGCAGGTGGCGAGGCCCGCGACGCCCTTCCCCGGATCGGCGCCGGCCGATGGTCGCCCGCTTCGCGCGGTCCTTCGCCCAGGAGAGGGCCCAGCCCTCGAGATTCTTGCTTCTGACGTAGTCGACGAGGCCCATTGCGCTCCCTGCGGTCTCCGGGTCCGCGGGGGTCTCCCGCGTGTGTGGCGTTTTGCGGCGGTGCGACGTTCCTGCGCCGACGCCAGGCGCCGTCGCGGGTGCGCCGCGGGTCACTCCCCGAGGAGCACCCCGAGACCGAGGTCCGCAGGCACGAGTCGCGCCGCGCGGAGGAGGTCGGGCTCGGTGGTCGAGCCGGCCTGCCCCACGATGATGATTCCCTCCACCAGCGCCTGCGCACCCAGCAGCTCGCCGGGCCTCACCAGGCCCTGCATGTCGACGAGCGTCATGCCATAGGACACGGTGGCCTCCACGTGACGGAGCATCAGCTTGAGGAGCTCGGCCTTGGCGCCGGGGGGCGCCACGCGGTCGGGCACGCAGAGCACGATCAGCGGGTCGATGCGGCGCAGCGCGCAAAGCGCGTGCGACCCTCGCTCCTCGTCCGCGGTCGCGCCGGCGACGGTCGTCGCCTCCGGGTCGAGGATGACCACCGACTGGCGCGTCAGGCGCGAGTAGGCGATGCCGAGCTGCCTGGCGACGCGCTGCACCGGCGCGCCGGGAGACCCCGGGAACAGCCCGATCACCTGGCGTGCGCTGTCGCGCAGCTCGCGCGCCAATCGCGCACAGGCGAGGTCCACCTCGACGTGCGCGTCGAGCTCGTCGTCCCAGGCCGGCCGGTCGCCCGCCACCTCCGGCAGGGACGATCGCGGCGCGCCTTTCGCGGACACGATGAGCGTCTAGCACGGTGCTCGGGGCGCTACACGGGGGCCGGCGGCGGGTGGTAAGGTTCCCGCCCGTGTCGGCCCACCGCCCTCGACCCTGCGGGCCTCGCGCCAGCGAGCTGAACGCGACCGTGGCGGTCATGGCGGCGCTGGCGACGCTGGGCGTCGCGTCGTCGGCGCTCGCCGACGACGTGCGCTTCCAGCTCCAGGGCACCGTGCAGGCGGGTTACACCGACAACGTCGCCCAGGCACCCGACGAGCAGGTGCTACCCGACGACCCGGCGCGCGAAGCGGACGGGCTCCTCATCCTCGGCCCGACGCTGGTGATGTTCGTCGAGGACGCGAAGGTCCTCCACACCTTCGCCTACGGCTTTGGGGCCACCCTCTACTTCACGCACAGCGAGGCCAACTCCTACTCGCACGGCCTCTCCTACGTCTCGCGGTGGAACCTGACGCCGGCCACCGACCTCGCGCTGGGTCTCTCGGGCGCGTACACCAGCACCGCCGCCTTCAACCTGCTCGGTGGCGCCGACCAGACGACGGTGAACCTGCTCCCCGGCCGCGTTCCGGTGCAGGTCATCAGTGTGGCGGCGACCCAGGGCATCGAGCACGCGATCGACGACAACTGGTCGGTCAACCAGACCGCGCAGGCGGTCGGGCTCTTCACCATCGGTCAGGTGCAGAAGAATTTCCTCTTCGCCGGCAGCGGCGGCCTCGAGCGCGAGTTCGAGTACCACACCCTGGGCGCCAACCTCTCCGCCGAGGTCCTGTGGACACCGACGCTGGAGGACGACGCGGGCAACGAGATCCGCGGCAACCAGACGCTGATCGCGCGCCTGGCCGGCAGCTGGGGGTACCGCCTCAACGACTACTGGACCTCCAACATCTCCGCCGGCGGCCTGGTCGCGACGCAGCTGGGCGAGGCCCGCAACGAGGAGGGTGACGCCGTCGACGCGAAGCCGCTCGTCCAGCCCTACGGCCTCGCCTCCATCGACTTCGCCGACGAGCTCGGCGGGGCCGGGCTGAGCGTGGAGCACAACGTCTCGCCCAACGTCCTCACCGGCTCGGTGCAGCTCACCGACACCGCGACCCTCCGCGCCGGCGTGCCCCTGGGCCGCGACACCGGCCTCTCGGTCACCACCACCGGCGCCCTCGGCATCGCACGGGTGCTTGAGGTGGACGGCACCTTCGGCCCGCGCCTGGTGCTGATCGTCACCGACGCCGGCCTGGCCTACGCGCCGCCGCCGGTGCCTTTCCTGTCCTTCGATCTCCGCTACCAGTTCACCAAGCAGAACCTCTTGAACCCCGACGACGCCGCCGACCTCGACCCGCAGGACGGGCTCCGCGAGTCGCACAGGCACACCGCGATCTTCGGGCTCACCTTCACCTACCCCCCGCTCCGCGAGGAGCCGGGCGCGGAGGGCGCCGTCTTCCGGCCGACCCCCGGCGCCGGCGGCGACATCCTCAACGGCGTGCGGGACGCGCGGGACGCCACCGAGAAGGCCGAGGAGATCCAGGAGAAGCGCGACCGCACCCGGGACAAGGACGGCGGCGAGAAGGACTCCGACGGGCAGTACGCGCCCATCGGGGACGATGAGAACGAGGACCGGTGATGGGAGCGCACCGCGCCGGGGGCGCCGCGACAGCGGCGCCCGCCGACGGTTGGCGCTGGCTGCCTCGCTCGCCGCGCACCTCTTCGCGTCTTCACCGGCCGACGCGGACCTGCCCGGCGGCGCCACGGCGACGTTCGTGGGGCCCGAGTGCCGCATTCGCGCCGAGGGGCCGCTCGACTGCGACGAGATCACCCGCGTCCGCGGCCTCGCCGGCGGGTCTTCTGCGGTCCAGCTGATCGTGGAGGCCGGTGATGAGCCCATCGACCTGATCGTCGGGGGGGCGGCGATCTCCGAGCAGCTCTACGTCCCGGTGACAGCGCGCTCGCGCGGCGCGGATCCCGCCGCGGCGCTCCCCTGGACCGCGGCGGCGCGCCCGGCGGACACGACGGTGCTGGGCCTGCTCGCCGATCCCCTGGCGCCGCCCGCGATGGGCGGGATGACGCGGTCCGCCGCGCCACCCGGAGCGCGGTTTCGCCTGCTCCCCGGAGACCGACGCGCGTGGTGGATCAGGGTCTTGCACCCGGCGGGTCCCGCCCCGCCGCCCTTCAGGATGCACCCGGTATCCGAGCCCGAGGGCGGCCCGGAGCTGGAGGTTGCCACCCTCGACCGCTCGATGCCGCCCCCAGCGGTCTCGGTCTTCGCCTACCTGGAGCGCGACGAGCCCCTGCTGCCTGGAGCTGCCGAGCCGCTCTCCGACGGCCGCAGGGCGCGCACCGGCGCCGAGGCCATCGCGGACATCCTGAGCTTCCACGAGGTGCTCGCGGTCGACCGCGCCACGTCGGTCGACGAGCTCTCGCTCCAGCTCCGCCCGCCGGCGTGCGACCGCTGCGCCCCGCGCGACCTGGTTGTGCTCGGCGCCTACGGCACGCTGGGCGAGCCGACCGACGAGGCCGTCGCGCGGGCGGTCGCCATGGCGCGCCAGATCCCGGCCGCCGTGCGCGACGTGGTCCTCTACGCAGTCGACGAGGAGTGCGCGAGCGACCTCCCGGCGCGCTGGAAGGAGCGCCTGCGCCTGGAGGGCAGCGAGGCCGCGCGCCGCATCCGCGTGCTGGTCACGTGCGGCGAAGATCCCCGCGGCGTCGACGCCGACATCGTCATGGTGCCCGCCGAGCGCTTTCGACCGCGCGAAGTGAAC
>JBKJLX010000741.1:0-15580 GCA_046596645.1 Polyangiaceae bacterium | reverse complement strand
GACGACGAAGGGTGACGAGCAGCGGCTCCTGCGGGTCACGCTGCTCTCGGCGCTGCACGACCTCGCGCGCGACGCGAGGTCGTGCAGCGCCGAGAGCAGCGTGACCCGCAGGAGCCGCTGCTCGTCACCTTTCGTCGTCCTCGGCGGGCGCGGCGTGGGCACCGTGACCCGGCCCAGGGTGGCCTGAACGAAGTTCTGAAAGTCACGGCGCGACCCGTCGTCGACGACGACGCGGTCGAGATCGCGCAGCACCGAGACCACCGCCTCGACGACGATCCGCGGCTCGTCAGCGCGCAGCTGGAGCGCGCGGATCGCCTCGACCACGCGAAGGGCGCTGCCCTTGCCGGTCTGCGCGAGCGTCCACGCGTCGAGGACCAGGCCGGCGCGCTCTGCGGGCGCGAGCGACGGCGCCGCGGCCAGCAGCTTGCCCCACGCGGCGTCGTCGAGGTCCCAGCGGTAGTAGCCGACCTCGCCGGCGTCGGGGTGGAACCAGGCGGGGCACTTCGCGAGCGGAATGCTGGCCGGCGTACCGCTGCGCACCACGACGCACGCCGGCGCCGCGCCGGTGTCGATGCGCACGCACACCGGGACGCTCCACCGCGGCTCGGCCACGCCCTGGAAGGCGGGGTCGGCGATGCGGAGCGGGGTCACCTCGAGCTCGATCGACGCCGGCGCCCCCGGCTTCTTCGCTGCGTCGTCACAGACGAGGCGCGCCTTCACCAGCGGCACCCCTGGCTGATCGACGAAGGAGGAGAGCACTTCGCCCACCGGCGCCCCGGGCGCTGCGGCCTCCAGCGCGCGCACCAGATCGGCGGCGGTCGCGTTGCCGTGCGCGTGCTCCTTCACGTACGCGCGGATGCCGGCCTGGAACTTCTCGGGGCCGATCCAGCGCTCGATCATGGCGAGGACCGTGGAGCCCTTGAGGTAGGCGCTCCACCCGCCGGACTCGTGGATCGCATCCTCGGTGGCGATGGTCGGCCGCACCGGGCGCGCGCTGGGCAGCACGTCGGCGTCGACCGCGCGCGCCTCCCACATCACGCGGTCGTCGACCGCGCTGGAGCCGGGGAAGACCGCGTCGGTGGTCTTGGGGGCCATCCACGTGGCGAAGGCCTCGTTGAGCCACAGGTCGTCCCACCAGCGCATGGTGACCAGGTCGCCGAACCACTGGTGCGCGAGCTCGTGGGCGACGATGCCGCGCATGCGCCGGCGCAGCTCGGCTGGAGGGTCGTCGCCCAGCAGCAAGAGCTCGTCGCGGAACGTCACCAGGCCCGGGTTCTCCATGGCGCCGGGGCCGAAGTCGGGCACCGCGACCAGGTCGAGCTTGCCATAGGCGTAGGGCACGCCGAACCACGCGGCCTGATCGGCGAGGATGCTCTGCCCTGCCTCCAGGCTCTCCATCCCCTGCGCGGCCCGCCCCTCCATCGCCACGATGCCGACCCCCGCGCTCCCCTTCGTCTTGCGCTCGAGCTCGCCGATGGCGAACGCGGTCAGGTAGGTGGGCAGCGGCGGCGTGGTGGCGAAGGTCCACGTCGTCATGCCCTCGCGGCCCGCCTCGACCCGCGTCTCCTCCC
This sequence comes from Polyangiaceae bacterium, assembly GCA_046596645.1. Lineage (GTDB taxonomy): Bacteria > Myxococcota_A > Polyangia > Polyangiales > Polyangiaceae > JBKJLX01. The sequence continues at coordinate 14,009 of JBKJLX010000741.1, read as the reverse complement.
CGTTGGAGCGTGCCCACAGCTCACTGGGCGCGGTCACCTGGATGTTGAACGGCGTCTTGAAGCGGGGCTCGTCGAAGCACGGAAAGGCTCGCCGCGCGTCGATCGGCTCCATCTGCGAGAAGGCGAGCCACTGGCCGCCGACCTGGGTGCGGTAGAGGCCCCACAGCGCGGAGAACGGGGCGTCCCACTGCAGGACCAGGCGCGCCGGGCCGGGCGCCACGTGCTCGGGCAGGTGAAGCACCAGCTCGCCTCGCGCGTCGCGCGCGCCGACCGCGGCGCGCGACTCGGCGCGCGCGGGGAGCGTCCGCCCGGCCACCTCGATCCGCGCGTCGGTGATGGCGAGATCGCGCCCATGGAGGACGATGGTGTCGGTCGCGACGCGCACGTCGACGTCGATGCGGACGGCACCGGAGAAGCGTGGCTTGCGCGGATCGATGGTGAGGTGGAGGTCGTACGCGCGCGGGACGACCTCGTCTCCCAGCTGCACGCTGCGCAGGGGGCGCGCCTTCGCGGGCGGCGCCGCGGCCTCGGGCGTCGTCGCCGCGACGGGTGGCGAGACGGGTGGCGAGACGCCTGGCGGATGGGGCGGTCCGCACGCAGCGGCGGCGGCCAGCAGGACGAGGAACGGCGCGACCGCTGGGGAGGCGTGGCGTGCCATCGGTCGACGTGCTCGCACGAAGCGCGGTGCCCCGCTACCGGCGTTCAGGTCGAGCCCGGTCCGGTGGTTCCTCTGTACCCCAGGGTGCGACGCGAACTGAACCGCGCCCGATCCAGGATCGGACCAACATTCTGAAGCGATTTCAAGCGGTATACCGTGGCCTACCCCTTGCTTGAGGCCGCCCCATGAAGCTCAGGTTTGCGGCGCTGGGTCTGATGGCGATGGGTCTCGCGGCCAGCGGCTGTGCCAGCGAGGAGTCCGCGCCCGAGGGCGACGAGTCGGACTTCACCAGCGCCGAGGCGACGCTCCTCACCTTCACGTTCGACGGCGAGCTGGTCACCACCGAGACCTTCGACATCGACCAGACGATCCAGGATCAGCTGCTCTACACGATCGGTCACCTCAACGGGAACCGCTCGGTCGGTCGCCTCGACACGGTGCAGATCGAGAACGTCGAGACCGAGCGCCTGGAGGACGGCACGACGCACGTGAAGTACCGCGCGGTGCTCCCCGTCGGCTGGGGCAGCAAGACCAACCTGCCGACGAGCTACGAGCTGACGCTGCCCAAGCGCGTCGACCTCGCGAGCCTCGGGGTCTTCACCGACAAGTACAAGGAGGACTGCGTCGACCACGGCGCGCACGACGTCGACGCCGGCAGCATGTGGTACTATTACCGGCCGAATCAGAGCGGCTGCAAGATCGACGCTGCCGACGTGGTGAAGCTCACCGCGAGCGTCGTGAAGAGCGCGGAGAACACCGAGGGCAAGTACCCCGAGTACCACCAGGTGTGGGAGGACGATCGCCTCGACGTGATCGCGATCTTCGGCAAGTACGAGGACACCGGGACGACCTCTTCCGACGCCGGCATCTCCGCCTACGGCAGCTTCGTCAGCGCCGTGCGCAACAAGTTCAGGGACGGCACCGTGACGCCGGCGAGCGCGCCGACCCGCCCCGGCAACGACGTGAAGGAGGTCACCGTGGAGACGGCGATCGCCGGCGGCCGCACCGTCAGGATCACCGCGATGCTGGTCGACAACATCGCGAGCGCGCCGCGTTCGTTCTTCGATCGCTACGACGATCTGAGCGGCCAGGCCGACCTCATCTTCTACAACGGCCACGCCGGCCTCGGTCAGAACGTCCGCGCGCTCGCCCAGAAGGGGAAGTTCGTGGCCGGCAAGTACCAGATCTTCTTCATGAACGGATGCGACACGTTCGCCTACGTCGATGGTCACCTCGCCAAGTCGCGCAGCGTGCTCAACCCCGACGACCCGACCGGCACCAAGTACATGGACATGGTGACCAACGTCATGCCGTCGTTCTTCTCGTCGATGCCCAGCGCCTCGATGGCATTGGTCGACGGCCTGATGAAGCTCGAGACGCCGCAGACCTACCAGGAGATCTTCAAGACCATCGACCGCAGCGAGGTCGTCGTCGTCACCGGTGAGGAGGACAACGTCTTCACCCCCGAGGGCGTCACCACCCCGTGGGAGTTCAACGACAAGGGCGCGGTCGTGAAGGATCAGGCGGTCGACTACGACCTCGGCGAGCTGCCGGCCGGCACGTACACGATCGAGATCCACGAGGACCAGGCCGCCCCGGGGGGCGACGCCGACCTCTACGTCCGCGCCGGCCAGAAGCCGACCAAGACCACCTACGACCAGCGCCCGTGGCTGGACGGCTCCAACGAGACGGTGACCATCACGCTCACCCAGAAGACCCGCGTCTTCGCGATGGTGCACGGCTACGAGGACATGGCCGACGACAGCGCCGCCTTCTCGATCAGCGGCCGCATCGCGAAGTGACCTGACACCAGTTCCGCGCGCATCGCGGCGCGCCTCGGAGCTTCACTTGAGCGCTGCGTCCCCGGGGAACGCGGCGCTTTTCTTTCCGACGTGCGCCTCAGCCCTGCCGTCGGCGCAGCGCCGACAGGGCTCCCGCGGAGGCCACCACGTCGAGGATCGCGCGCGACTGGACGCCGCAGGCCTCGTCCAGCATCTCGACCATGATCTCCTCGTCGACCTCGCCCGGAGCGTTGGCCCACGCGACCAGGGCATCCATCGCCGTGTCGTGCGCAGCGTCGAGCGCGCCCTCGTGATGGAGATGGTGCGCCATCTTCACCAGTGCGCGAGCGCCGCACAGCGCGTACACGTCACTCGAGCGAGCGCCAGTCTCGCCCGACCGCTCGTCGCTCGCGTACACATCGTCGTATCCCTCGGTACACCCCATTTTTCAGTCCCCCTGAGGCGGACCAAGCACCGCGTATGCCGAGGGTGCGGCATGGAACGACGAGAATTGGACCACGCAGCCCGCGCGGCCCGCTCACGTCCGTGCGTGCGCTCGCCTCGGCGCACGGCGCCCGGGAGCGAGCAGGTGCGAACGTCCTGACGCGGAGCTGACGACGCACCAGGCCGTCACTCTCGCCGTCCGTTCGAGGTAGGGTCGGTCCGCTCATCAGCACATTCCGCGAGCGGAGCGAGAACGCGCCGGCGCCAGCCGCGGCCAGCGGGAGACACAGGGGCCGAAGGGCCCTCTCAGCCATTGAGCCAGTCCGGCAGGAGCTTCGACCGTTCCCCGGTGGTCATGATCCACAGCTGGTGCGCGGCGCGCGTCGCGCCGATGTGCAGCAGGTGACGCGACTCCGGGTCCTCCCCGTAGGTGGACGCGTTGACGTCGACCAGGATGACGTAGTCGTACTCCAGCCCCTTCACTTGCCGGATCTCGGTGACCTCGACCCCGGGTCGGAACGCGAACTCGTAGTGACGCACGCGGCGCAGGTTGGGGATGTCCGCCATCTTCAGGGCGCCGTAGTAGACGTCCGCCTGCTCGACGTGCCGCGCGAGGATCGCCACGGTCGCCAGCGGCTCGCGCTGGAAGAGGGGACGTAGCGCGTCCCCCAGGAAGGCGACGGCGGCGCCGGGGCTGGGGAACTCGTGCAGCTCCACCGGCGCGCCGGTGCGCGGGGCGAGCGGCGGCGTGGGGTCAGCGAGCGGCCCCAGGACGGCGCGCGCGAGCTCCAGCACCTGGCGCGTCGATCGGTAGGCGATGCGCAGCGGCTCGACGTCGACCGCCTTCATGCCGAGGTCGTCGAGGACCTTGCGCCAGTCGGTGAAGCCCGCGTCCATGTGCAGACGCTGGGCAGTGTCACCAGCCAGCGTGGCCGAGCGGTGGAAGAGCCCCTCGTCCCCGGCGGCGGCACCCTTCTGGGGGATGGCGCGCACGCAGGAGAGGAGCAGGCCGAGGTCGAGCGGCGACAGGTCCTGCGCCTCGTCCACGAACAGGTGCTCGTAGACGACCGGGTTCTTGCCGCGGCGCAGCTCGCCCTTCACCAGCTGGTACGCGCGGAGGAGGAGCGCGTCGTCCTCCGGGTCGAGGTAGGCGCGGTCGTCGCCAGCGATCGACTGGTTGTCGGCGCCCATCTCGTCCTCGTCGTCCGCCGCGTCCTCCATCTCGGCGAGGGCCTTGCGCTCGGCGCGATCGCCGGGGTCGCTGTCGAGGACCGCCGGGCAGCGGTCGGCGCACCAGCGCCACGCGCGGACGATGTGATCCTCCGGCATCGAGTCTTCGCCGGCGTTGCGGAACGCCTTGATGAGCTTGTCCTTGTCGGTGAGCACCTCGGCCCACAGTCCGACGATGCCGCGCGAGTCCTTGCGGGTCGCGGGGTCGGCGCGCCACTCGGCGGCGCGCTCCTCCAGCAGGTGGAGGACGACCGGGCTCGTCTTCAGGCGAGTGACGACGCTCGGCGTGTCGTCGGCGATCGGCACATCGAGCCAGCCGTAGAGCTTCTCCCGCATGTCCTTCGCCCACTCGGCGTAGGTCTCCACCGGCAGGCCGTCGAGGCCGAGCGCGGGGAGCACCTCGCCGATGTACGCGCGCAGCGCGGGGCTGGCGACAATGACCAGCATCTTCTCCGGCGCGAAGCGGTGACGCTGCTGGTAGGCGAGGTATGCGAGGCGGTGGACACCGATGGTCGTCTTGCCGCTGCCGGCGCCGCCCTGGATGCAGACCAGGCCGCTGTCGGGCTTGGAGATGAGCTCGAACTGCCGCGGGTCGAGGAGGGCTGCGATCTCCGGCAGGTGCCGGTTCTCGCGCTGTTCGCCCACGTCGTCCATGCCGAGGACGCCCCGCATCGAGTCGGGGCGCACCGCGACGCCCTGGCCGCCGCTGAGCTCGGTGGCCTCGACGTTGAGGCGCCGCCACGACTCCTTGCCCTTGACGAAGATGCCCTGGGGGCTCGAGACGCGGCGCAGATCCTTGCCGACGATGGTGACGGTGCGCCGCACCATGACCTGACCCAGGACCTCGCGATCCCCGAGCGTCTCCTCGTACTCGGTGCCCTCGTCGTACTTGTAATAGATCTGGCTGACCGGCGCGTGGCGCCAGTCGACGATGCGGATGTTCGCCTTGGAGTCGACGTGCGTCGTCTTCCCGACGAGGACGTCGCGCTCGCCGCGCCCCTCCTCGCGGAGGCGGACGTGGCCGAAGTACGGCGACTGCGGGTCCACCGGCTCCACCGAGATCTCGGCGCGACGCGCGGCGATGCCCTGGATGCGCTCCATCTGCTCGACGAGCGACGGCACGTCCTCCAGCCGGGCGACCGAGATCTGATCGCGGAGGCTGAGCAGCTCGTCCTGGTAGTCGTGCGTGGGCGGCGGGTTGGACGGGCGATAGTTCGTGAGGTGCGCGGAGACGCGCTCCAGCAGCGCCGTCTCGTCGAGCACGACCGGGTGCTGGCTGGGGTCGCCGGCGTCGACGTCGAAGGCGGTCGCGCCGGTGGCCTTCTTCTCCTCGGCGTCATCTTCCGCCGCCACCTTGCGCGGGGGCCGCTTCGGCAGCGGCGGGCCGCTCGGTACGCTCGCGCGCACCGGGGTGGCCGGCCGGGCCGCCGCGCCCTTGCCGCCCGCGCCCTTGGGCGAGCCCGCACGCGGAGCACCGGTGCCCTGGGACTTGCCGCGACCGTTCGTCGCTGCCTGCGGCTTCTTCTTCGGGGACTCGATCTTCTCCATGAGGCTCGCTCTTCGTTGCAGCGCCTGTCGGAGCCGCATGGCCCGCACCGTCAGGTGGGGCAACGGAAACAATTCAGCACCTTCCAGGTGCTGAACGAGGAGACAACTCGGCGCGCGCGGAGGCCAGACGGACAGGCCCGCGCGGCCGGGGGGCCGTCGCGGGCGAGCGGTGGCCACTCCCACGTTCAGGCGCGGCTGTCCAGGACTGCCGTGTCCCGGGGGGCCTGCGGGCCGCCCGGGAGCTCTCACCCGGTCAGAACCGCCAGGCGGCGGAGGCCGAGGTCGGCCCCAGGCCGATGGTGGGCACCGGGCCCGGCTCGATGGCGTCCATCGCGTCGGCGGACTTCGCCCCGTCGGCGGGCTTCTTCTTGAGGCCGATCACGAACAGGGGGATCCCCACGCCGATGCAGGCCAGGCCGCCGATGCCGGTCACCAGCTCGCCGCCGGTCACGCCGTTGTCGGCACCGGCGCCGGCGATGGCGACCCCGACCAGGCCGACGCCCATCAAGATCGACCCGGTGACGATGAGCCCGGTGTTGCGCTTGCCGCCAGAGGAGGCGCTGCTGCCATCCACCCCGATGGTGATGGTCGTCGGCTCCTCCCCGGCGACGGCGGTGAACGTCTCCTGGAAGGGCTTCTTCTTGCCGACCTGGGCGCGGATGGTGTGCTCGCCGGGCTCGATCGGCTGGGCGACGTTCCATGCGGCGGCGGGGAGGTCGACGCCGTCGAGCGAGATCTTCGCGCCCTTCTGATCCTCGGGGACGGCGATGACAACGCGCGCCACGCGCGCCTCCAGCGCGACCAGCCGCTCGCGCGCGATCTTCTCGCGGTCGGCCTGGAGGGCCACCTTGGTGCGGTCCGCGACCTCGGCGTACTCGCGATAGGCGAGGACGAGCTTGCCGATCTTCTCGTGGCACTCTGCCAGGTTGAAGAGCGTGCCGATGCCGGGCCTCATCGCCTGCGACTCCTCGAACTTGGTGCAGGCCGCCTCGCTGTCGCCGCTCGCCATGAGCGTGCGGCCTTCCTCGAAGAGGGCGTCGGCGCGCGCCGCGCCATCGTCGGCGGGGGCCGGCGGCTCCTGGGCCTGCACCGGCACCGGGGCGAGGGTCGACAGCGCAAAGGCGAGCGCGAGGCCCGTGGCGGCTAGACGCATGGGGCGGAACGTATCCGGATTGCGCGATGCCGGACCAGTTGCAAGCCGCGCGCGGCCTGCACGGCTGCGCCCGGTCAGATGGGCTTGCCGAACGGGTCGCTGGGCGGCGGCCGGGGCGGCGGTGCGGCGGGCGCGCTCGTCTCCTTCGGCGGCGGCGCGCTGGGGGAAGGCCGCAGGCCGCCGGGGCGGTGCCCGAGCGGCGGCACCGTCGGCCCGGGGGGCGGGCCGGCCGCGGCGGTGCCCGACGGGGCGGGAGGCGGTCTCCCCGGTCGCGCGGGAGGTGCCGCTGCAACCGATGCCCCGGTGGTGGAGGCCACGGGCGTCGTCGCGTCGACGCTCGCCGAGGGCAGCGCCGTGTCGACCGGCGCGGCGAGAGGCGCGGGCGGTGCGGCCTCCACCGAGGGCACGGGAGACGCCGGCGCCGCGGTGCGCGCGGCGTCGGCGCCGGTCCGCCCTCGCAGCTGCATCAGGGCGAAGGCGCCGGTTCCGAGGAGCGCGATCGCGCCGAACGCGACGCCGACCCAGACCGCCGGGGAGCGAGACCGGCGCGTCTGCACCGAGCGGGCCCACTCGCCGGAGGCGGCGCCGCCGGTGACCGCCGACGCGCCGCCGACCATCGCGGCCCCGCCAGGAGACACGACGGTGGCGGGAAGGGCGGTCATCGCCGCCTCCGCTGCGAGATGTGCCGGCGCGCCGAAGCGCGTCTCCGGCATGGAGGGCATCGACGAAAATGGCCCGCGCCCGGAGCGAGCGTTGCCCAGCGCCGCCGCCACGCGCCCGAGGCTCGCCTGCGCACGCGGCGGGGCGAAGGGGGCGATGGCGGTCGCGAGCTGCAGGACGTCCTGCCAGCGCGACGCGGCGTCCTTCTGCAGGCAGGCGAGGACCGCGGCTCGGAGCTGCGGCGGCACGTCCTGACGGTAGTTCGCGAGGTCGCGCGGCGGTTCCTGCATGATGGCGACGATGAGGCCGGTCATGGTCTCGGCGTCGAACGGGGGCTCGCCCGCGAGGAGCTCGAACAGGATCGCGCCGAGCGCCCACACGTCGGCGCGCGCGTCGACGTCGCGCGTCGAGCGCATCTGCTCCGGCGACATGTAATAGGGCGAGCCCATCACGTCGGAGGTGCTCGTCATCCCCTTCTGCTCGGCGTTGGCCTCGGCGGCGAGCTTGGAGATGCCGAAATCCAGCACCTTCACGCAGGGCGTCCCGTCGATGCGGTGGGTGAGGTACAGGTTCGCCGGCTTCAGATCGCGGTGCACCATCCCCAGGCCGTGCGCCTCGGCGATGGCCTCGCACGCCTGGAGCAGCCACTCGCAGACGTCGGGGACCGCCTGGCGGCCCGCGCGCTTCACCAGCGCCGACAGGTCCTCGCCCTCCAGGTACTCCATGACCATGTAGGGCGTGGAGTCCGCGAGCTGACCGACGTCCTTCACGCGGGCGACGTGCTCGCTGCGGATCTTCGCGGCGGAGCGTGCCTCACGCACGAAGCGGGTGGGGGCGGTCGCGTGCGCAGCGGCCTCCGGCAGCAGGATCTTGATCGCGACGCGCTCGTCGAGCTGCTCGTGCAGCGCTTGCAGCACGATGCCGAAGCCGCCGACGCCGAGCGTCCTCTCCACGCGGTACTTGCCCGCGAGCACGGTGCCTGGCTCGTAGACCGGCTCCTCCGGGCGGGTTCGTGCGGCGCTCATCCGGCCTTCAGGCTACCCGATGGACCTCGAGGAGGGCGATCTCGCTGGGGGCGCCGACCCGCATGGGCGGTCCCCAGTAGCCGGTCCCGCGGCTCGTGTAGATCTGGGTGTCGCGGAGGCGGTCCAGGCCAGCCACGAACGGCTGGTCCAGGCGGACGAACAGTCCCCAGGGGAAGATCTGCCCGCCGTGGGTGTGGCCGCTCAGCTGCAGGCCCACGCCCAGCTCCGCCGCCTCGGGGGCCTGCTTGGGCTGGTGGGCCAGGAGGACCACCTCGCGCGCTGCATCTCGCCCGGCGAGGGCCTTCTTCAGGTCCGGCCCGTGACCGTTGCCGAAGCGGCGCGACGCCCAGTCGTCCACCCCGGCGAGGTCGAAGGAGGCCCCCTCCTCCCCGATGGAGACGCGCTCGTTGCGCAGCACCCGGACCCCGAGTCGCTCGAGCTCGGCGATCCAGTCGTCGACCCCCGAGTAGTACTCGTGGTTGCCGGTGACGAAGTAGACGCCGTGCTTCGCGCGCAGGTCGGCGAGCGGTGCCACGTGGTCTCTGAGATCCTCCACCGAGCCGTCCACCAGGTCGCCGGTGATGACGATCAGGTCCGCGTCGAGCTCGTTGGTGCGCGCGACCACGCCCCGTAGCCACTCGCCGCCAATGGTCGCGCCCACGTGCACGTCGGTGAGCTGGGCGATCTTGAAGCCGGCCAGCGCCTCCGGCCAGCGGCGCAGCTCGACCCGCACGCGCCGCACACCGACCTGTCCCAGCGCCGCGGCGAGGCCGCTCACGCCGAGCACCGCGGTGGCGGCTGCGATGCCGCCGGCGAAGAGGCGCGCCAGGAAGGTCCGCCGCTCGGGGTCGGCCGGTGCGCCGCGCGCGAGGTCGACGCCACCGAGCATCAGGCGCACCACGTCTGACCCGAGCGTGAGGAAGAACGCCAGGATCACGAACCCGAACCAGCCGTACGACACGTAGGCGAGCACGGTGGCGGCGCCGCGCGGCAGCAGCCGACCGAGGAGGATGCCCGCGGGGAGGAGCAGCGCGCCCACCGCGATGGCGATCGCGAGGCCGCGCGCCACGCCTGGCGGCAGCTGCGCGGCGCGCACCAGGCGCGCCCACAGGTAGACGTGGAGACCGCCGACGATCGCGGAGAAGATGGTGACGAACAGCGCGAACTGCCAGACGGGCCGCATCGCGCCGGACCCTAGCAGCGACCCATGGAACGGGCGACGCGCCGGACGTGGGTTATCGCTTCTTCATCCAGCACCTGACGGTGCTGGATGTGAAGCCACTCCACGCCGGCGCGTCGGCCGGTCGGTCTACCGCGTGCGACTCAGCCCGGATCGACGGGGGCGAAGCAGAGGTCGCCGCCCTGGCCGCCCTTGGCCGGAACCGCGACCGAGGTGGTGTCCTCGTCGAGCGACAGGAGGAAGGCCACCAGCTGGCGCTTCTTGTCCTCGGTCATGACGAACGCCTGCGCGATGTCGCTCTGGTGATGCCCCTGGAAGATGTCGTCGAACACCTCCTCCAGGGTGCGCGCGTTGCCGGCGTGGAAGTAGGGCGCGCCCACCTGCATGCCGAGGAGAGACGGCGGGTTGAAGCCGCGACCGGTGTCCGCAGCGCCCTGGCCGGGGGTCGACATGTCCTGGCGCAGCTCGCGGACGTTCACGTCTGCGGGCGACACGCCCTCGGCGCCGAGCTTGCCGTTGGAGATCGTCCCCACCGGCCGGAGAATGCACTGGATCTGCTCCGCCGCGGGGGCGGCGCCGTTGCGCATGCGATCGTTGCCGGCCGCGATCGCAGCGGCCGTTGCGGGCAGCAGGTCGACCGGGAAGCCGTTGAGGGCGGCGTTCCAGATCGTCCCCTCCAGCATGTCGGTGGTGCGGACGCCGGTGGCGCCGTTGGGCACGTCCCCCGGGGCGTAGAAGAGCGTCGAGATGGTCCACTTGGGACCCGCGTGGCAGCCGATGCAGTTGCCCTGGTCGGGATCGGTGAAGATCTCTCGACCGTCGATGATGTCCTGCGTCAGGATGCCGACGGGCCGGCGCGGCGAGCGGATGGCCTGCACATAGGCGGTGATCTCGGCCCAGTCGTTGAGGACCGAATGCGGGTGAATCGACTCGCCGTTGGGGTCGGCGACCTCCGCGCTCGATCCCTGCAAACCCTGCTGCGGCGGCGTCTGGGTGGCGGTGTTGATGCGCGCGTTGTTGACATCGACGATGGCGCCGAGGCCGCCGGAAATGCCGCGCGTGTTGCCCTCGAAGTCGGCGACCTCGTCAAAGACCGCAGTCCAGTTGAAGATGCGCTGGTCGCTCGCGTCGTTGCTGGCGAAGGAGCCGTCGAGGCTGGTCGACTGACGAGGACCGCGCCCGAAGTACCAGGTCACGTTGTCGGTGAGGCCATCGATGTGGCAGGCCGCGCAGGAGCCCCAGGCCGCCCCGGCGAGCGACCATCGCCCGAGGCCGGTGGTGAAGAAGCGCTTGCCGCGAAGCGCCTCGTCCGCGTTGGTGCCGGCCGCGGGCAGCTCGGACGCCTGCAGGATGCGCGCGTCGTCGACCCCGCCGGCGATGGTCTGGGTGTTGAAGGCGATGGCGGTCACGTCGCGCGAGCCGTCGTTGCTGACGAAGGCGAACGCGTCCTCCCCGTGGGCGGTGGCGATGCCGACCGGCAGGCGGATGAGGGTGTCGTTGGCGTCGACCCGCATGTCGATGAAGTCGTTGGAGCCGCCGACCGACTCGACGAGGCCGTCGTCGCCCAGCACCACGCGGAACACCGCGTCGGCGCCCATCGCGCTGATGTAGGCGAAGCCGTTGAAGAAGCCGAGGTCGGTGGGGAGGAGCGGCATGCGCGCCGAGCCGACCGCCGGGTCGCTGAACTCCGCGTCGAGCGCGACGCCGGCCGCCGAGGTGGCGGTGTCGAGGTCGACCACGTGGAGCGCCGGGTGAGTGGTGGTCTTGACGTCCTGAACGTTGGGGTTGCAGACCAGCGTGGTCGCGTTGCAGGTGCCGCCGAAGCCGCAGTTTGTTTCCTGGGTGAGGACGGTGCAGACGGGGGGCGCGTTGTTGAAGGTGTTGACGCCGACCGGCCCCACCGGCGAGGCGCAGGTGCTGGTGACGTAGGCCTTGCTGCCCTTGATCGTCACCGAGCTGACCTGGTTGGGGAAGCACCCCGTCGCGACGCCGGCCCGGTTGTTGATGCCGACGTCCGCGATGGGCGGCAGCTCGATGGCCGTGATGACGTCGGTGTCGACGTCGATGGCGTAGAGGAGGCCCGTCTTGTTGATGTCCGAGTTCTTGCCGTCGGCGCTCTCGGGAGCGGTGCGCTGGGCGAACCACTCGGTCACCAGGATGGTCTCGTCGGTGTCGCTGGTGTTGCCGTTGTTGGTGATGGCGATGGCGCGCGGGTGGGCGAGCGAGGCGCGCGGCGTGGCGTCGGCACCGAGATAGCCGGTGTCGACCAGCGCCGGGTTGAGGTCGATGGTGTTCTCGAACTGCATGGTCTCGGTGGTGATGACGTCGACCGTGCCCTCGACCCAGTTGGCGACGTAGAGGCGCGAGTTGAAGGGGGAGATCGCGATGCCGGTGGGCTCCGAGCCCACTTCGACCTCGGCGCCCACCGACGGGTCGTCGGTGTCGAGGTCGAGGAGCTCGACGACCTTCTGGTCCTTGCGAAGGACGACGTAGGCGCGGGTGCCGCAGGCGTTCATGGCGACCTGCCAGGGCTCGCTGCCCTCGCCGACATCCAGCTCCGCCACCTTCTCCATGGCGGGGCCGTCGTCGCCGTAGGTGACGCGGGTGACGGTCACGGTGCCGACGTCGCGGTTGACCGAGACGATGGTGGAGTCGTCCTTGGAGATCGCGATGGCCGAGCCGCGCGTGGCGCCCTCTGCGATCTCATCGCAGAGAACGACGGGGGGAGATCCGCCCGCGCCCCCGTCGCCGCCGCCTGCGCCGCCGTCGCCGGTGCCGCCGTCGCCGCCCTGACCCTGCGCACCCTGCCCCTCCCCGCCCACGCCGGTGGAGCTCGAGCTGGGAGACGTGGTGGTGGTGGCGATGGCGGTGCTGGTGGCGGTACCGCCGCCCGAGGAGGTGGTGTCCTCGGTGTTGTCGTCGCCGCAGGCTCCCACCGCCGCCGCCGCCAGCGTCGCGCCGAGCGCCCAGACGGGCCCCACGCGCGACAGATCGGTCCAGGTCCTTCGAGAGGCTCGCATTCGGTAGTCCCTTTCCGCAGCGGCCCCGCCCCCGGAGCGCGCTGCACAAGCGCTCGCAACGCCATCAGGCGCTGCGAGCTGAAGCAGTGCGCGCGCGGGAGCCGAGGCCCCGCGCGAGGCGGGAGGATGCGGCACCCTGAGTCATCGCGAAACCCCCTGGTCTCGAATGGCTCCCATAGTCTGGAGCGATGGCCTAGCCTCGCGGCCGTGGACCTCGGGCTGCTCCGCTCGTTCCAGGAGGTAGCCCGGCGGGGCAGCATCACCGCCGCGGCGCGCGCGCTCGGCGTGAGCCAGCCGACCCTCACCGTCGCCATGCAGCGCCTCGAGCGAGAGCTGGGCACGACCCTCCTCCTGCGCGGTCGGGCGGGCGTCACCGTCACCGACACCGGCCGCGCCCTGGCTCGCGAGGCGGAGGAGATCCTCGCGGTGGTGGCGCGCGCCGAGCAGCGCATCCGCGGGCTGGAAGAGGACGAGCGCGGTCGCTTCGTCGTCGGCTGCCACGAGTCGCTGGGCGCCTATTTCCTCCCCGCCTTCATGCGTGGGTTCCTGCGCGAAGCGCCGGGGATCGACCTCGTCCTGTGGAACGGAGCGTCGGCGGCGGTGCGGGACGCGGTGGTCGCGCGCGATGTGCACTTCGGCCTGGTCGTGAACCCCTCCCCTCACCCCGATCTCGTGCTGCGCGAGATGTTCGAGGACGCGGTCGACTTCTTCTCGGCGGAGCCCACGGCGCGGACGCTCGCCCTTGCACACGACCGGGTGCGCAAGGGGCCCCTGGTGCACGCCGCGCGCGTGGGCGAGAGCCGCACGCTCATCGCCACGCTGGAGGCGCAGGGCGTGGTCTGCCCGCGCACGCTGGCCTGCGGCGACTTCGAGCTGGTGAAATCGCTGGTGCTCGAGGGGCTCGGCGTGGGGGTGCTCCCGCGTCGGGTCGCCGCGTACGGCGCGGGAGATCGCCTCGCGCGTGTCCACCCGCAGCTGCCGAACTTCCCCGACACCATCCACCTCGTATTCCGCGCCGACCTGCCGCGGACCGGGGGCGCTCGCCGCGTGAAGGATGCGCTCACCGCCCAAGGGCGCGCTCTCCGCGGCCGGACACGCGGATCGACGCGACCTTCCGGGCCTTGATCGCCGGGCCGGCCGCAGCCGCATGGGCTACCCTCGCCGGATGCTTCGCAGGGTCCTGTTCCTCTCGAGCTTCGCTGGATGGATGGGTTGTGCGCTCGACCCTGCGGGCATCGGCCCGTCGGAGAGCGGCGGTGGCACGTCGACGACCGTCGCGGGGCCCAGCCCCACCGGCGGCTCGCCCAGCC